>NZ_AP017372.2:2462500-2834560 GCF_002356555.2 Halorhodospira halochloris | reverse complement strand
TCATACCGGCTGTTGTTGGTCTTAAGTTATCTTTCTGAGTATCTAGTGCGACGTTTGTGAAATTTAAGTAGCATAGTCCCTGTGGATGCTCCCCATTCACTTTACTGTTCCGTACAGCCTGACAGTGTATATGGCAGCACGCACATTTATCCACAAGCAAAGCAGATTGACATAAAGTATACTTGCAAGTAGATTCGCCGCTCACCGCCCTTTGCGGCTATGTCGATGCAATAAACTGAATGAGTGACGTTATGAAACGAACATATCAGCCGAGTAACATAAAACGACTGCGCACACATGGGTTTAGAGCAAGGATGTCAACCCGAGCAGGAAGAGCTGTAATCAAGCGACGTCGTGCTAAGGGACGAAAGCGCCTGTCAGTTTCAGGGTAAGTAGCTATTATAGCTAGAACCCCAGGAAAGCAAGGGTTTCCAAGAGAGGCGCGGTTACTGCGGCGTGCTTCTTACGACCAACTGCTGCGTAATCCTGAATACGTTGCCAGAGTAGGTGGACTTAGGGCTTTGGTGCGTGAGAATCATCGTGGACATCCACGGTTAGGGATAATGGCACCAAAGAGACATCTAAGACGTGCCGTAGACCGTAGTCGTGTCAAGCGCTTGCTAAGAGAGAGTTTCAGAACGAGCGTGCCTGCGGACCTGGGGGTAGATGTAGTAGTTGGAGTAACTCGCGATATAAACTCGCAGAGCAACAAGGCTGTATTTAGGCAGCTGAGACAGATATGGCAGCGTATTCAAGATCGCTCATGCAGAAGCTCCTGATAGTACTGATACGTTCATATCAGTACGTAGTCAGTCCGCTTCTTGGGCCGCGGTGCCGTTTTCTTCCAACTTGTTCAGAGTACACCTTAGAAGCAGTTAGTCGCTACGGAGTATTACTTGGATTATACCTCGGGGTAAAGAGACTACTTAAATGCCATCCGTGGCACCCAGGTGGCTTAGATCCTGTTCCACAACGTCATAAGAGCTTACGAGAGTAGAACCTGATGGAAAATCAGCGCTATATATTGCTGATAGCACTAATCGTGATCAGCGCGCTAATGTATTTCGCTTGGCAGGCCGAACATGCTGAACATGATGACGCCGTCGTTGAGGAGCGTCAGGATGCAGATGACCCCGAAGATGATCCTGATTTAGCCGATAGACGAGAAGCAGACCCAGAATCACCTGGAGTTGATGGAGCTGATCCTGAATCACCTGATGAGGTGTCAGACGAATCGCCTACACAGCAAATCCCAGATCGAGAGGATGATGAAGGCAAAAGAATCAGGGTAACTACTGATCTCTTTGAAATAGAAATTAGTACAGATGGTGGAGATATCCGTCAGGCCGATCTTCTCCAACATTATAAATCATCCGATGACGACTCCCCCTTCAGGCTTATGAGAGATGAGGGCGAGCCGTTCTTTGTAGCAAGAACTGGGCTTGGTAGGGATGGTCCTGGAAGAGACGCACACTATGAAGTAGAGAAAGACACATATCATTTAGATGATACTGAGGAGACCCTTGAAGTCCCGCTGATATGGCGCGAAGGTGATATAGAAGTAAGGAAGATCTATACCTTCAAAAGGGATAGCTACATAGTTAATGTGCGCCATGAGGTTGAGAATAAAGGCGATGACGAGTGGCGTGGATTTCAGTACGTAGAGCTTTTGCGTGAGCCTGATCCCGCGGGTGCTACCCCTTGGTATGTTCATAGCTTTACCGGCGGTGCTATGTATACACCAGCTGACAGCTATGAACGCATCTCGTTTAGTGACATGGAAGATCAGGATCTTCGTAGAGATGTAACTGGCGGCTGGATGTCTATGCTCCAGCACTATTTTGTAGCTGTAATTTTGCCTGATCAGGAGAAACAGTACCGCTTCTACACTAGGGCGTTACCTGGTGATACATACCTTGTTGGTATGTCCTCACCATGGTTAGTGGTTCCCGGAGGTGAAAGCAAGAGCACAGAAAATCAGCTTTTCATCGGCCCTAAGGATCAATCGCGTCTTACTGCGATACCAGATATCGAGAATTTACGCCTTACAGTTGATTACGGTTTCCTAACCATTCTAGCCAATCCTCTCTTTTGGGCACTTGATCATATACAAAATGTGGTCAAGAACTGGGGCGTGGCAATAATCATATTGACGCTCTTTATAAAAATCCTATTCTTTAAGCTTTCTTCCATTAGTTACCGTTCAATGGCAAGGATGCGTAAGGTTCAGCCAAAAATGCAACAAATTCGTGAGCGTTACGCTGACGATAAACAGCAGATGAACCAGGCATTGATGGAGCTGTACAAGAAGGAGAAGATTAATCCCCTGGGTGGTTGTCTTCCAATGCTTGTACAAATTCCGGTCTTTATAGCTCTATATTGGGTATTAATAGAGAGCGTAGAAATTCGGCACGAGCCTTTCATATTGTGGATACAAGACCTATCAAGCAGGGATCCTTATTTTATACTGCCCTTACTCATGGGGCTAAGTATGATTGTCCAAATGAAGCTCAATCCCCCTCCCATGGATCCGATTCAGAAGCGTGTGATGCAGGTTTTACCTTTCATCTTCACTGCATTCTTCATGTTGTTCCCAGCGGGATTGGTACTATACTGGCTTTCTAATAACGTTTTATCTATCGCTCAGCAATGGTACATAATGCGCCAGTATCTAGGACCGGAGGATCGGAAATAGACACAATAGCAGCAGTAGCTACCGCACCTGGAAAAGGTGCGGTGGCAATCATCAGAATATCAGGTCCAATAGCATGCGATGTTGCAGAGTCTATAGCTGGTAATATCCCAAGCCATCGCATTGCAGCACTGCGTACATTTCGCAATAGCAGTGGTGAGGCTATTGATACAGGTTTGGTCATTCCTTTTCTCCAGCCTAATTCTTATACCGGTGAGGATGTGGTCGAGCTGCAATGCCATGGTGGCCCAGCTGTTGTAACAGCCCTTTTTTCAGAGGTATGTAGTGCAGGGGCAAGACCAGCTGAACGTGGTGAGTTCACTGAGAGGGCTTTCTTAAACGGACAATTAGACTTAAGTCAGGCTGAGGCTATAGCAGCTTTAATCGATGCAGAATCTCAAGCTGCTCGAAAGGCAGCCTTGAGATCGCTTGATGGTTCCTACGGTAATTTAATTCGTGATATAGCTGATCGTATTCTTGAATTGCGGTCACGCATTGAAGCTACGTTGGATTTCCCAGATGAGGAAGATATCACTGATTTTAATAAACCTTATTTAATTAATGAGTTATGCGAAATCAACAGTGAAATAAATGGGCTTCTGCAACGAGCAGAGAATGGATTGAAGCTTAGGTCTGGCTACCAGATTTCATTAGTCGGGAGACCTAATGTCGGAAAATCTAAATTGATGAACGTACTTGTTGGTCGTGAATCGTCGATTGTCACCGACACCGAAGGTACCACTAGAGATCTCATCCGCGAAAGGTTTGAATGTAACACACAAACTGTTGACTTGGTTGATACAGCTGGAATTAGATTCAGTGAATCGATCAATTCTATTGAGCTGGAGGGTATACGCCGAGCCCAGCAGCAAATTGAAGAATCTGATATTGCTCTCCTAGTTATCGAATTACATAAAGGATTAGGCGAAGATGATATAGAAGTCTTGCGGTTAATACCAGAAGGTAAGAGCTTGATAGTAGCCTGCAATAAAGCAGATCTTTGTGATGATCGGGCTTCAGACTTGGCATATATTGCGGATAATGCAGGCATTGATGAAGCCCGCGTAATCCCAGTAAGTGCTATATCTGGCACCGGCCTACACACGTTAAGAGAAATCATCGCTGATGTAGTAGCTGATTCGGATCATGGGGATGTATACGCTTCAGAGCAGAGACATGTTGATTCATTTTCATCATGCAAAAGCCATTTAGAGGCAGCCGTTAATGCATATGAGAGGGAATATGATATTGCAATTGTCGCAGAACACCTGCGTAATGCGCAAAATAGTTTGAGTGAGATAACAGGACATGTCACACCAGAGCATGTTCTGGACAGCATATTTAGTAAATTCTGTATTGGAAAGTAGTGAGCATCGATAGATTCACCAACTATAATATTCTAAATTGTCATCCGCTGACACTTCTTAATTTGTCATATCATTTGCTTTTTCCGATTACCACTCAGTAAAATTATTTATCACTTGTTACCTACCACAACATCCTTAGACTAATTATTATTAGCCTAATCCACCGCAACCCGAGAAAAACGATATAGCCACATCTTTCAACACATCAGCTCATCTCCGAAAGTAAATAAGGCCAACCACCCTTTGTTGAGTTCTTGGTTGGACCCTCTCAATGCCCCCATATCTGTATCAGACGCTATCAGCTGAGCTCACAACTACATTGTTCAGTTTGTAGAAGCATGTGCGCCACCTACTATTTGTCAGTAGTGATTTGTTTGCTTTGAATAACGCCCCTAAGAGTTTCTTAGTCAAACGGAAATGTAAGGTTGTGCTTGAATTAAGCTTTGTCAGTGATATGGTATACATCGACTGCCCACGATTGATAGATGTTCCACGTGGAACATGAAGCATATGCACGTGCAGGTGAGATTGTGCGGCGCATCTGTGCTAGGTCTCTTGGCCATCATTGATGTAGAACATATTACTTCATTAAGAAGTTGAGATGCTGGTTGAGGAGTAATGCTTCTCAGGCGTGCATGTGGCGCGAACAGAAGTGAATTTGGTGGTGTGATTAGGTAAACGCAGGTCTGCAATGCAGAGATATCGGTATGAGATTTGATCTGATAGTAGTTGGTGGAGGGCACGCTGGGGTAGAGGCTGCAGCCGCAGCTTGTCGGCTTGGAAAAGAAACCCTGCTTATTACACACAATCTAGATACAATCGGTGTTCTTTCATGTAATCCAGCGATCGGTGGTATTGGAAAAGGCCATCTTGTTCGAGAGATAGCAGCTCTAGATGGAGTTATGGGTAAGGCGGCTGATGCAGCTGCTATACAAGGGCGTGTGCTGAATAGGAGGAAGGGACCAGCGGTTCAAGCGCCGCGTATCCAAGCTGACCGCCAGACCTACGCTAAAACTATAAGAGAAATTCTTGATACATACAAAAACTTGCACTTGCTCCAAGACACGGTACTTGAACTAATTATTGAGGGTGAAATGTGTGTTGGGGTAAAAGGGAGGATCAGCGGATGTATACATTCTGAAGGCGTAGTAATGACCACTGGGACTTTCCTAGATGGAAGAATTCATGTAGGCAATGTGAAGCACGACGGTGGTAGGGCGGGGGATCCATCATCAATCGCACTATCAGCAAGCCTACGTGAATTCAACTTGCCTATAGGTAGATTAAAAACTGGGACACCGCCGAGGCTAGACAAAAGATCATTGGATACAGACAAGCTTTCCATCCAGTATGGGGAAGATCCACGTCCAAAGTTTGTGCGATTTGACAGGCGCAGCCTGCAGCTGCCTGAAGTGCCATGCATGATCACTTATACTACGCCAGCAACTCATGAAATTATTGAGAATGCGCTTGAGATGTCTCCGATGTACAGCGGCGCTATATCATCGAGTGGGCCGCGCTACTGTCCTTCGATAGAAGACAAGATTGTAAGGTTTTCAGATAGAGATTCTCACCAGATATTTCTAGAACCTGAAGGCTTAGATTCACTTGAAGTATATCCAAACGGGATTTCGACTGGGTTACCTTTCGATGTGCAGTTAGCGATCATAAGAAGCTGCCCAGGGATGCAGGCGGCCCGCATTGTAAGGCCGGGGTATGCGATTGAATACGACTTTGTTGACCCGCGCTGTCTTAGAAAAACACTGGAAACCGAAATGATTAAGCGGCTTTTTCTTGCTGGGCAAATTAACGGTACGACAGGATATGAGGAAGCAGCAGGGCAAGGATTAATCGCTGGGGTGAACGCTGCACTTGCGATATCAGGATGTGAATCGTGGGTTCCGGATAGGGATACAGCCTATATCGGTGTAATGATAGACGATTTAGTCACCGATGGTGTTACAGAGCCGTACCGTATGTTTACAAGCCGGGCTGAACATCGCTTAAAACTTCGTTCAGATAACGCAGAGTTGCGCCTAACTAGGAGAGGTTACGAGCTGGGCTTGGTAAGTGAACAACTATGGGATGCTTACAGACAATATGAGAGTGAACTAGACAGCAGGAGAAGGTGGCTGAAGGAAACACGCATATATCCCAATAGATTAGATGAGCGCCAAAAGAAAAAGCTGGGTGCGGGATTAAAACGTGATATGACTTTATACGAATTGCTCAAGAGGCCAGATATAGATTATGCCAACCTACTTTGTGTTATAGGTTCTGAAGCAGATGGCGAAGTCGACAGAGTTGGTGAACAACTCAAGATCGAGGCACTTTACGAAGGGTACGTGGAAAGGGAGGAGCATGATAATAAACGACATAAAAAATACGCAGATGTGCTTATTCCTATAGAGCTAGACTTTGACAGCATCGATGGATTATCAAACGAAGTGAAAGAAAAGCTGCGCCGGTTGCGACCTGCAACGATAGGTGAAGCGTCCGCTATTTCAGGAGTTACGCCGGCGGCTATTTCAATACTGCTGATTCACATGAAGAGTAAAGGATGGCTTAGGCATAACAAGGGCAATGTTGATGCCAGTTAAGGATTTACTTATCGATAGTTTGAATCAAACAGGCTTAGATATAGAAGAAGCTCATATAGAAAGCTTAGTGCAATACATTCAATTACTGGAGAAGTGGAACAAGGCGTTCAACCTTACTGCAGCTGATCAAGTTCATGAATTAGTTGATAGGCACGTCGTTGACAGCCTCACATTGGGTTGTTTCCTGCCAAATGAAGGAGTTGTGGCTGATGTTGGTAGTGGAGCCGGACTTCCTGGAATACCCTTAGCTATTACACATCCAATGCTCACGGTAAAGCTTATAGATAGCAATGGAAAAAAAACGCGCTTTATGCAGCATGCGACTCTTGAGCTGGGTCTAAAAAACACCTTTATCATGCGTCAAAGAATGGAGGATCTACAGGAATCTAGCTACGGTGTGATAACAGCACGTGCTGTTGCCTCATTGAAAGTATTAATTCAGCGAGCAGATCGTTTGCTTAAGCCAGGAGGAGAACTGCTTGCTCAAAAAGGGGCGAAGGCAGATGATGAGATAGCAGAGGTTAATAGTGATTGGGGTGAAATGCTTTGCTCGAGGAGACTTCCAGTAGTAAATGACAGCGGTAGGTCTACGTTGATTAGATACAAGAAATCATATGTGTAGGCAGGCAATACCGCTGCACTTCCAAGCCTAAAAATATATCAATCTGGAGGGCCTTATGGCCAGAATTATCACAATAGCCAACCAGAAAGGCGGAGTGGGCAAAACCACTACTTGCGTTAATCTAGCCGCATCACTCGTCTTTAACGGAAAGCAGGTCTTATTAGTAGACCTTGATCCGCAAGGTAACGCCACGGTAGGCAGCGGGATTGATAAGGACGAAGTTGAGAAATCGGCCTATGAGGTGCTGATGGATTATACGGCCCCTAATGAGGCGATTATCTATGGCAAGAGTGGAGGCTTCTCAGTACTACCAGCAAATGGAGATCTTACGGCAGCAGAAGTGCAACTATTGGAAAAAAAAGAGCGGGAACAGCGATTGAAACGTGCTCTTAATACATGCTCACGAAGCTATGATTATGTGCTTATTGATTGCCCACCCTCATTGAATATTCTTACAGTTAATGCACTAGTTGCTGCCGACGGTGTTCTGATTCCGATACAGTGCGAGTATTTTGCGTTGGAAGGGCTAACGGCTCTTCTAAATACCATAAAAGGTGTTCAGGCGAACGCTAATAAATCTTTAGTAATCGAGGGACTGCTGCGAACCATGTATGACGCCAGGAATAACCTAGCAACACAGGTAGGTGAACAGTTAAGCAATCACTTTGAGGCAGAACTATATAAGACGGTTATTCCACGTAACGTGAGGTTAGCTGAAGCTCCTAGCCATGGTTTACCGGTGCAGGTTTATGACCGTGCCTCTCGTGGAGCACTGGCATATATGGCACTGGCTACAGAGATGGAGAGGCGTAAACGAACCAAAGATACAAGACAGAAAACCGAATCTGCTTGATAAATTGGAAGGTACAACTCAGGGAGTTGAAGCAAATGGGAAGTAAAAAACGCGGCTTGGGTAGGGGTTTAGATGCGTTGCTGAGTGCAGAGCAGGGAGAAGATGATGCGATTGATGAGGATGTTGAGGAGAGTGTACGTGCAGACGATACGCTGCGTGAAGCACCAATAGATCTATTGCATCGTGGAGAGTACCAACCGCGGCGTGCCTTTGATGAGAATGCTTTAGAAGAATTGGCTGACTCCATACGTGTTCAAGGGGTATTGCAACCTCTTGTGGTCCGCCCCCGAAATGATGGAGACACGCTAGAGATTATTGCAGGTGAACGCCGGTGGCGCGCAGCTCAACTTGCGGGTCTGGATACAGTCCCGGTGATAGTTAGGGAGATAACTGACGAAGCAGCGATAGCTGTAGGGCTGATCGAAAATCTTCAGCGGGAGGATCTAAATCCTTTAGAGGCAGCTCACGCATTACAGCGCTTGATCCATGAGTTTGGCCTATCACATCAAGCGACTGCGGAGGCAGTAGGGAGGTCTCGCACAAGCATCACAAACCTATTGCGTTTATTAGATTTGAACGACGATGTACAAAATCTAATTATGGAATCTGCACTAGATGTTGGACACGCAAAAGTGATTGCTGGTTTGCATGGAAGGGAGCAGAGTGAGGCAGCCGCAAAAGTGGTAAAGGACAACCTGACTGTTCGTCAGACGGAGTCACTGGTTCGCAAGATGCTGGCGGCAAAGAAAGAGAGTAATAGCGAAGAATCAAAGGCGGGTGAGGCAGCAAACAAAGACCCAGATGTTGAAAGACTACAAGAAAAGCTGACGGAAAAACTGGGAACAGAGGTAGATATCATGCATAGTAAGCGTAAGGGAAAAGGGAGGCTTGTTATCAGATACAGTAGCCTTGAGGAACTTGATGGGATATTAGGGAGGATTAACTAATAATGAACCAAAGAATAAACAATATTGACAATCAGTACTATTTATGAATCTTCAGCCAGAACATTAAATACGCGAAGCTTGCGCGATCAGTATGGTAGATTCAATTTGACATAGAAAGTCAGTACGCCCAAACTCCGAGGGGTTATGCCTATTAGGAAAGAGCTGCGCAACAGCGAATCATTAGACGAAGCATACGAACCACAGGGTGTATGGAAGTCGAACGCAAATGCCTGGCGGGTGTGCGGTCGACTCATTGGGACCCAGACAGCGATCGGTTTGACACTGAGCGCGCTATGGTTGATTTATTCAACCACGGCTGCTGCTGCAAGTATCGCCGGCATGCTAATCGCAATCATTCCGACACTTTATTATGCTATTAAAGTATTCTCCAACAGACCCGGTACTGCGCCCAGAAAGGTTGTTCGGGCATTCTACGTTGGTGAAATAGTGAGGTTGATTCTTGCAGCGACTCTGTTTATCATCGCGCTCCAGTGGTTCGGCGGCGAGTTTGTGCCGCTAATAACGACATTTACGGCCGCACTGTTTAGTTACTGGCTCATCTTATTGGGAGCCCTCCGTACCTGACGCACTCGCGCGCGGTACCCGACAACTGGGGAGCAAAGATTGCCATGAGCGCCGACAACGAGTTCGACGCGACGGAGTACATCCAGCACCACCTGACCAACCTGCGCTTGGATCTTAGCGAGGGTGTAATAGACTCTGATGCCACCGGCTTCATGACGTTGCATCTAGACACCCTGATCATGTCGATAGGGCTTGGCGCCCTGTTTTGCTATATCTTTTGGCTTGGAGCTAGGCGCGCTACCCCGGGTGTACCAGGGGGGTTGCAGAACTTCGTCGAGACGATGGTTGAGTTTATCGAGAAGACTGTGTCGGAGACATTCCACGCTAAGAGCAAAGTCATTGCTCCACTCGCGCTAACCATCTTTTGCTGGGTGTTCCTCTCCAACCTAATGGACCTGATACCTATCGATATGGTTCCTAGTATCATGTACGCGATAGGTGTGGACTATTGGAAAGTGTTGCCTAGCGTAGACTTGAATTTTACTTTCGGTCTTTCCCTCAGCGTTTTGGGACTGATCATTATTTATGGCGTGATGGGACATGGCGTGGTCGGTTTTCTCAAGAGCTTTCTGACCCACCCATTAGGCCCGTGGATGGCCCCGTTCAACTTAGTACTGAATATCGTTGAATTCGTTGCCAAACCTGTCTCACTTTCACTGCGACTGTTTGGTAACCTTTACGCTGCTGAACTAGTGTTTATCCTGATTTCACTGTTGCCGTGGTGGATTCAGTGGACGCTTGGAACGCCGTGGGCGATATTCCATATCTTGGTTGTCCCACTGCAAGCCTTCATATTCATGATGCTGACTGTGGTCTATCTGGCCATGGCATATGAAGAACATTAGATTGATTAACTTTGATCCTGATAACCCAGGAGGATAGAAATGGAACTCGCAGAACTTTTTGCTAGCGTACAGGGGAGCACTGCCCTGACAGTTGGTATCCTTATCGCCGGTGGCGCTGTTGGCACTGGTATAGGTTTTGGTTTGCTCGGCGGCAAATTCTTGGAGGGGGTAGCAAGGCAGCCAGAGATGGCCCCGATGCTGCAAGTAAGAATGTTCTTAGTGGCAGGCTTGCTGGATGCGGTAGCAATGATTGGTGTTGGTATCGCTCTGTTCTTCACCTTTGCCAACCCGTTCTTGGGGCCGGTTGAAGACAAGTGGAATGAACTTGCAAATGAAGGGGAAGAGGTAGCGATTGAGCTGCGTCTTAATGACGAAAACCAACTCTCCTGATTGATAACATCAGCGGGGGCTGTGAAGCCTAAGCAGCTCGAACGGAGGTGAAATCGTGAATTTTGGTGCCACATTTTGGGGGCCGATGATCAGCTTTGCGCTGTTTGTCTGGTTCACGATGAAGTTTGTATGGCCGCCGATACAGAAGGCACTGGCTGATCGACAGAAGCAAATTGCTGACGGTTTGGCAGCTGGTGAGCGCGGTAAGCAAGAACTTGATAAAGCAAAAGCGGAGGTCGATGAGATGCTCCGCGATGCTCGTCAGCAGGCTACCGAAATCATCAACCAGGCTAACAGACGCCAAGAGGAGATGATTGAAGAAGCTCGGGCTGACGCGCGTTCAGAAGCAGAACGCATACTAGCCGCTGCCCGCGATGAGGTTGAGCAAGAAGTTCAGAGAGCACGAGAAGATCTGCGTAAAGAGGTTTCTCAGCTTGCGATTCAAGCGAGCAGTCAGATCCTCAAACGCGAGGTTGATGCTAAGACACATTCTGATCTTATAGATCAAATGGCGCGGCAGCTTTAAGGGGGTAGTGCCACATGGCGGAGCGCAGCACATTAGCTCGACCATACGCACGTGCCGTTTTCGAGCTAGCTAGGGATAGTACTGAGCGGAAGAAATGGGCGGAGGGACTCTCTGCGCTGGCAACGCTAGTGCAAGACCAGCAGTTACAACCACTGCTCGATCATCCGAGCATCTCGGCAAGCCAATTGGCTGGAATCGTGACTGAAGCGCTCGGAGAGCTCAGTGAGCAAGAAAAGAACTTTGTTCACCTGCTTGCCGAAAACCGGCGCTTAGGTCTGGCAGAGGAGGTATATCGTATTTACGAAACCCTTCGTGCCGAGGCTGAAAATCGGATTTCGGTGGAAGTAGTAACGGCCAAGGCCCTTGAAGACGAGCAACAAAAGCGGCTATCTGAAGCACTGCGTCAGCGCGTAGGAAAAGAAATCGAGCTGCGAACTCGTGTCGACGAATCACTGATCGGCGGCGCGGTGATTAAGGCTGGAGATACGACGATTGACGGTTCGGTAAAAGGTAAGCTGGCCCGCCTTTCGAGCGCACTGGTTTATTGACGAGGTAGGACAATGAAACTCAATCCATCGGAGATCAGCGAGCTAATAAAGCGTCGCATAGAGAGTTTCGATGCTGTAGCAGAAGCCCGGAACGAAGGCACAGTAGTCAGTGTAAGTGACGGGATTTGCAGAATCCACGGCTTGGCTGACGCCATGTTTGGCGAAATGCTTGAGTTCCCTGGTAATACTTACGGCATGGCTCTCAACCTGGAACGTGATTCGGTTGGCGCCGTACTGCTCGGTGAGTATGAGCATATATCCGAGGGGGATACGGTCAAGTGCACCGGGAGGATATTGGAGGTACCTGTTGGCGAAGGACTCCTAGGGCGTGTCGTTGATGCCCTTGGCGCCCCGTCAGACGGTAAGGGACCTATTAAATCGGAAGGTACGGAACCGATTGAGAAAGTTGCCCCAGGTGTTATTACCCGCCAAGGCGTAGACCAGCCGGTTCAGACAGGGTTAAAAGCAATCGATTCGATGGTTCCTGTTGGTCGGGGACAGCGTGAGCTAATCATTGGTGATAGGCAGACCGGTAAAACCGCTGTTGCTATAGATACAATCATTAATCAGCGAGATAGCGGGATTAAGTGTATCTATGTTGCGATTGGTCAGAAGAACTCAACGGTTGCGAACGTAGTAAGGAAACTTGAAGAACACGGCGCAATGGAAAACACCATTGTAGTGTCTGCACCAGCGGCTGATTCAGCAGCGATGCAGTATATAGCTGCCTATGCCGGCTGCGCGATGGGCGAGTACTTCAGGGACCGTGGCGAGGATGCACTGATTGTCTATGACGACTTAACCAAGCAAGCCTGGGCCTATAGGCAGGTGTCGCTGTTGCTGCGGCGGCCGCCCGGAAGGGAGGCATACCCAGGTGATGTGTTTTACCTCCACTCCCGGTTACTTGAGCGGGCAGCCCGGATCAATGCTGAAGAAGTTGAAAGGCGAACCAACGGACAGGTTAAAGGAAAGACGGGCTCACTTACCGCGCTTCCCATTATTGAAACGCAAGCAGGCGACGTTTCAGCGTTCGTGCCGACCAATGTTATCTCTATTACTGACGGTCAGATTTACTTAGAAACTGATCTGTTTAACTCCGGTATTAGGCCAGCGATTAACGCCGGCTTGTCGGTGTCACGAGTAGGTGGGTCGGCTCAGACTAAGGTTATTAAGAAGCTTGGGGGCACCGTTAGGCTGTCACTCGCGCAATATCGAGAGTTAGCGGCTTTTGCACAGTTCGCCTCAGATCTTGATGAAGCAACTCGTGCTCAGCTTGAACGGGGCCAGCGGACGATGGAACTGATGAAGCAGGCGCAATACCAGCCGTTAAGTGTTGGTGAAATGGCGTTTGTCTTGTTTGCTGGAAATGAGGGCTATGTCGACGACGTAGCATTAGATGAAGTAGTACGCTTTGAGAAGGCACTGCTTGATTATCTGCGTTCAGAGCATAGCGAGCTGCTGCAAAAGATAACCGAGACTGGTGATTATAACGACGAGATCCACTCGGGTATGCAGCAGGCCATGGAGCAGTTCAAGAAAAACCGCACATGGTAAAAGTTGCTGTAGGTGGGCCTTTCATAGCCCACCGTAGCCTCCATCGCGATCATGAGGTGATAAATGTCCGGCGGTAAGGAAGTCAAAACCAAGATCAAGAGCGTTCAAAATACGCAGAAGATCACCAATGCTATGGAGATGGTTGCGGCCTCCAAGATGCGCCGTGCTCAGGAGCGGATGGAGGCGAGCCGGCCATATGCGGAGAAAATTCGTCAGGCCATTGGGCACCTAGCAGAGGCAAATCCTTATTACCAGCACCCTTTTCTGGTTGAGCGAGAGCAAGTTAATCGTGTTGGGTATATTGTTATCTCAACAGATCGTGGCCTCTGCGGTGGATTAAACGTAAACCTATTCAAGAGTGTCGTTAAAGATCTGCAGGCATGGCAAAAGGAAGGGGTTGAGGCTGATGTAATCCCCTTTGGTGCGAAGGGAGTCGGCTTTTTCGAGCGGTTAGGGATAAGCATGCCAGCGCAGGTAAGGGATCTTGGCGACCGGCCACATCTGGAACAAATGATCGGTCCGGTAAAGGTCATGCTCGATGCATACGTTGACGGTAAAGTTGACAGAGTTAACTTGGTCAGTAATAAGTTTGTCAACACAATGACCCAGAAACCGTCAGTGCAGAGGCTAATTCCTGTAGAGCCTGTTCGTGACGAGCAAATGCTGCAGAAATGGGACTACATCTATGAGCCCGATGCGGCATCTTTGCTCGATGATGTTCTGCGTAGGTATGTCGAATCTCAGGTTTACCAAGGCGTCGTTGAGAATATCTCGTGCGAGATGGCTGCACGAATGGTTGCCATGAAGAGCGCCTCTGATAATGCCGAACAGATTATCGATGATTTACAAATTACCTATAACAAGGCACGTCAGGCTGCGATCACACAGGAGTTGAGTGAGATCGTCGCCGGCGCTGAAGCAGTCTAACCACGATTTTTAATCACGTGCGGACCCGAGGTCCGTGGAAGCAATTTGAGGGGATCCGAATGAGCGCTGGAAAGATCGTTCAGGTGATTGGCGCGGTCGTCGACGTGGAGTTTCCGCGCGACCAGGTACCGAAGATAAATGACGCCCTTGTTGTCGACGAGCGGGGCCTGATCCTGGAGGTTCAGCAGCAGCTAGGTGATGGCGTTGTGCGAACCATCGCAATGGGGTCATCAGATGGCCTCAAGCGATCAGAGCAGGTGTCGAGTACGGGTAACCCGATAAAAGTCCCAGTTGGCCAAGGCACGCTAGGCCGAATTATGGATGTGTTGGGCAACCCGGTTGACGATGCTGGTGAGGTTAAGACCGAGGACAAATGGTCAATTCACCGCAAGGCACCTAGCTACGAAGATCAGGCTGGCGGGCAGGAACTGCTGGAAACCGGAATAAAGGTCATTGATCTGCTTTGTCCATTTGCCAAAGGTGGCAAGGTAGGGCTTTTCGGCGGCGCTGGTGTTGGCAAAACAGTCAACATGATGGAGCTGATCCGTAATATTGCCATCGAGCACTCTGGTTATTCTGTGTTTGCTGGCGTTGGCGAGCGCACACGTGAGGGCAATGACTTCTATCACGAGATGAAGGATTCCAATGTCCTAGATAAGGTCTCGCTGGTTTATGGTCAGATGAATGAGCCGCCGGGTAACCGTCTGCGTGTGGCGTTGACTGGCCTGACCATGGCTGAGTATTTCCGCGATGAGGGCCGTGACGTATTGATGTTTATCGATAACATCTATCGTTACACTCTAGCAGGTCAGGAGGTCTCTGCGCTGCTCGGAAGAATGCCGTCTGCTGTTGGTTATCAGCCTACCTTGGCAGAGGAAATGGGTAAGCTTCAGGAGCGCATCACCTCGACCAAGACCGGCTCAATTACTTCGGTGCAGGCCGTTTATGTTCCGGCAGACGACCTTACCGACCCGTCGCCAGCGACCACTTTTGCGCACTTGGATGCAACGGTAGTGCTGTCCAGACAAATCGCTGAGCTAGGTATATACCCGGCTGTCGATCCGCTTGATTCAACGTCACGCCAGCTCGATCCTCTTGTGATAGGGCAGGATCATTACGATGTGGCCCGTGGTGTTGAGGGCGTACTGCAGCGCTACAAGGAGCTCAAAGACATCATAGCGATCCTTGGAATGGATGAGCTCTCTGAGGATGATAAGCTGACTGTGTCACGTGCCCGTAAGATTCAACGCTTCCTGTCACAGCCGTTCTTCGTTGCTGAGGTCTTTACTGGCATGCCGGGTAAATACGTGCCTCTGAAAGATACAATCTCATCCTTTAAGGCGATTCTCAATGGCGAGTACGACCATCTGCCAGAACAGGCTTTCTACATGGTTGGTACCGTCGAAGAGGCCGCCGAAAAGGCCAAGAACTTATAATATGAGGGTGTCATGAGTACACTCCGAGTAGATATAGTTAGCGCTGAAGAGCAGCTCTACGAGGGCGATGCGAAGATGGTTATCGCACCTGCGGTAGAAGGTGATGTCGGTATCGCACCTCGACACGCGCCCTTGTTGACGAGGTTGCGTCCTGGTGAACTTCGCCTAGTACTAGAGGACGATGAAGAGTTCTTCTTCTACGCATCAGGTGGCTTGCTAGAGGTTCAGCCTCATCAAGTAACGGTTCTGGCGGATACGGCGGTTAGGGCCCGTGATATTGATGAAGCAGCAGCCCTTGAGGCGAAGCGGCGAGCAGAAGAGATGCTGCAGTCGAAGAAGGATGAGATCGATTACGGCCAAGTCCAGGCCGAACTGGCTGAGGCTATGGCACAGCTGCGCGCGCTTGAAAACCTTAGAAAGAAGGCAAAGCGCTAAGTTGAGAAACGTGGCATGAATTCGGACGTGTCAACCGCGGTTGTCGTGCTGGCTGCAGGACGGGGATCGCGGATGCGTTCTGAAAGGCCTAAAGTGCTACAGCGGCTAGCCGGGCGGCCGCTGCTCAGCCATGTTCTGGATACTGCATATGCTCTCGATCCAAGTAGCATCCATGTTGTTTACGGCTACGGCGGAGACGAGGTCAAAAAGGAAATCAAATCTGCTCAACTGAATTGGGTCGAGCAGCACGAGCAACTAGGCACGGGCCACGCCGTGGCTTGTGCCCTTCCATTTATCTCTGATTCCCAAAGGGTGCTGGTACTCTGCGGGGATGTGCCGCTGGTTACCCCTTCCACCTTGTTACCCCTTCTTCAAGATCCGTCCAATTCTGTAAGTCTGCTTACTGCACAACTACAAAATCCTTCCGGTTATGGGCGTATCATTCGTGACTGTCAAAACGTCTGGATTGAGGGTATTGTTGAAGAAAAAGACGCCTCTGATGGGCAAAAATCTATCCGAGAGGTAAATACTGGTATCCTAGCAGCTCCAGCTGCAGCACTTAAAATGTGGTTGAGTAACCTATCCTCAGAAAATGCCCAAGGCGAATATTATTTAACGGATATCGTTTCGATGGCAGCCAATAGTGGCTATGAAGTCCGCGGCCACTGTGTTCCTGCAGCTACAGAGGTGGCGGGCGTCAATGATTTTGAACAGCTCGCAGAAGCTGAAGCAATTTGGCAAGGTAGACAACGTAGCGAACTGATGCGATCAGGAATGGCATTGCCAGCACCAGAGAGAGTTATCATCCGTGGAACTGTAGAGTTTGGTATGGACTGCGTGATAGATGCCGATGTTTTGCTGGAAGGAGATGTGGTGCTAGGCAATGGCGTCAAAATTGGCGTTGGTTCTGTTGTGCGTAACAGCATAATTGGGGACGATACAACCATCGAGCCTTACTCAGTAATTATAGACTCAGAGATAGGAAGACGCTGTCAGGTTGGTCCATTTGCCCACCTTCGTCCCGCGACTGTTCTAGATGATAAAGCGAGAGTCGGGAATTTTGTTGAGACTAAAGCTGCTCAGCTCGGTGAAGGATCGAAGGCAAACCATTTAAGCTATTTAGGGGATGCTGAGGTAGGAACTCGGGTTAATATTGGTGCGGGGACGATCACCTGCAATTACGATGGAGCTAATAAGCATAAAACTATCATCGGTAATGGTGCGTTCATCGGTTCAGGTACTGAATTAGTGGCACCTGTGAATGTCGGCTCGAGCGCGACCATAGGGGCTGGAACAACATTGACCCGTGATGCCCCACAAAATTGCTTGACAGTGGGAAGGTCGCGGCAGAAGAGTATTTCAGGATGGCAGCGGCCTGGATCAAAGAATGACGAAAATTCCGCGGAAGATGGGCTGATTAGCGAACGGCCTTCTAACCGATCCTCTGAATAAGGAGCTGTTATGTTTGATCATACAGTGGTAGCGGTTCATTACGAGTCACCACACCAGCCGTTGATGGATTCATTGGCTGAGTTGCAAAAATTCGGAGCCAAACAGTTCACACTAGTCGATGTGCTGCGCATCGATGATCCAGATGATCTGAGTGAATCACATCGGGAAGAGGCTAGAAGACGGCTACAGCAAAAGCAGGATGACCTTGAAAAGGCTGGCTTTAAAGTAGATATACAGCAGCCAGTAGGTTTTCCTGCACCCGAATTGGCCAAAATTGGACGTGGCTACGGTGCCCAGTTGATTATGCTAGGGTCTGGCGGAGAGGGGCTACTGCGTGAGTTTTACCACGGCTCAACAGTGCTCGAATTGGCTCGGCAAACCGCCTTGCCGGTGCTTATGGAGCGAATTCACCCTGATCCCAATACCGTATCGCACGGGGAAGTATTTACGCGCCCAATGCTGACGACTGATTTTTCCCCCAAAGCGGCGGCAGCAGAAAACCTTGCTCTTGACATTGGTAAAAGCCACGGAGAGCTTTATATCCTGCATGTAACTGAGGAAGATAAAAGGGTAGAAGGTCAAGAACAACTTGAAAAACTAGCTAATAAAGCCAAAGAACAAGGAGTTGAAGTCACTACTAGGATAGAGTCCGGCACTCCCGCCAGGGTAATTCGCAAGGTGGTCGAGAAAGAAAATGTCAGTTTGCTGATAACAGGCAAACGAGGATCCGGGCCGGGACGGGAGATGGCACTCGGTTACACTGCGCAGCAAATATGTCGCAATTGTCCCTGCTCAGTTCTGCTTGTTCCAAATGAACAAGGAATCTGGCAGCGCTAGATATGTGCGGCATCGTAGGAGCATGTGCACAACGAGATGTGGCCCCATTACTGCTGGAAGGCCTTCGCAGACTCGAGTACCGAGGCTACGATTCGGCCGGCATAGCACTAATTGACCCTGACGGAGAGTTTAAGAGAACACGGGTCGCAGGACGAGTGGCTGATCTGGTTGGAGCTTTAGGCCCCGCAGTACCAATGGGAAATGTGGGCGTGGCGCACACCAGATGGGCTACGCATGGTGAGCCAAGCCATGAAAACGCCCACCCCCATATGGCCAATGAACAATTGGCTCTGGTCCACAATGGAATTATTGAGAACTACGAAGCCCTGCGCGATGAACTGATAAGTGCCGGGTACCAGTTCGCCTCAGAGACAGACACCGAGGTGGCTGCTGCGCTTATTCAGAGCAGACTCAGTGAATCGGACGATTTGCTAGGGGCTGTTGAGCAGGTGTTGCCACGCCTAGAGGGGGCTTACGCGTTTGCGGTAATATCCAAGCATGACCCACAGCGACTAGTGGTCTGTCGTAAGGGGAGTCCACTGGTCGTTGGAGTAGGTATTGGCGAAAACTTCGTAGCGTCTGATGTAACAGCCTTGTTGCCGGTCACAAATCAATTCATCTTCTTGGAAGAAGGTGACATTGCTGATGTGCACCGCGATGAAATAATCATCTACGATTCGAATGGTAGTGTAGTTAGGCGTCCTGTAAAAGAGTCTCAACTGCGTCCAGAGGCAGTTGAAAGAGGTGGCTACCGCCACTTCATGCATAAAGAGATACATGAACAACCAGCTGCTATAAGCGACACCCTTGAGGGTCGTTATTCCTCAGGGCGAGTCCTGGAGTCAGCGTTTGGACCTGGGGCTGGGGAATTGCTAGATAAAGCCAAAAGGCTGCAAATTGTTGCCTGCGGCACTTCTTACCACGCAGGCCTGATTGCTCGCTATTGGTCTGAACAGTACGCTGGACTCCCGTGTGATGTCGAGGTAGCTAGTGAGTTTCGTTACCGGGCTCATGCAGTAGACGAAGGCACGCTGTTATTGGTTATCTCCCAATCAGGGGAAACAGCCGATGTACTTGCAGCGCTGCGCGAAGCGCGCAACATGGGGTATGTTGGGGTTTTAGCTATTTGTAATGTGCCCGAGAGTTCGCTTATTCGTGAAGCGGACTTGGCCATGTTGACTCGAGCTGGTCCAGAGATAGGCGTTGCATCTACGAAGGCATTCACTACTCAATTAACTGCATTATTGTTAATTGTCGCCGCTTTTGCGCGCCGTCAGGGACGGGAAGAGAGTGAACTCGAACTGGTGTCTGCAGCGCAGCAATTACCCGGTGCCGTTGAGCGCGTACTCGAAACGGAAGATTGTGTCGCCAAGCTTGCGGAGCATTTCGTTGATAGACAGCACGCCCTATTTTTAGGCCGGGGTGCTCATTATGCCGTAGCCCTTGAGGGATCGCTTAAGCTTAAAGAGATATCCTATATCCACGCCGAAGCCTACCCTGCGGGAGAGCTTAAACACGGTCCTCTAGCCTTAGTCGATGAAAATATGCCGGTTGTCGCAGTTGCTCCGCAAGACGACCTTATCGACAAACTACGCTCCAATCTCCAAGAAGTTCGGGCCCGCGGCGGTGAACTGTACGTGTTTGCCGATGACAGCACCTCGCTGAAATCTTCTGGCGGTTTCAACGTTGTTTCTGTACCTGCCTCCGTTGAAGCCATTTCACCGATTATCCATACCATTCCACTACAGTTGCTTGCTTATCATGTTGCTGTTTTGCGTGGTACCGATGTAGATAAACCGCGCAATCTTGCTAAATCAGTCACAGTGGAGTGATAAGTCAGGATTAGGACACCAAAACGAAGATAGTCGATCGGTGCCTGATATTCGTCAACCAAACTTGCCAAGGTAGGTAAAAAAATGGATCTGGATGATCTGCTCAGTGACCTTAATGATGATCAGCTGCGTGCTGTTTGTGTTGATGCTGGGAGAACCCTCGTGCTTGCCGGTGCAGGTAGCGGCAAGACAAGGGTGCTAACCAGGAGGGCAGCGTACCTGGTTGCGGCCCAGGGGGCCTCGCCCTTCTCGATTCTAGCTGTAACCTTCACCAACAAGGCGGCTGGTGAGATGCGGGGGCGCATAGGCAGCCTGCTTGGCATAGCCACAGCTGGCATGTGGGTTGGAACGTTTCATGGTATTGCCCACCGCCTGTTGCGCCAGCACGCCGATCGAGCAGATCTTCCGGAAGGGTTCCAGATTCTTGATTCTGATGATCAACTGCGCATGGTAAAGCGCATATTGCGTAGCCGTGGCAATGACGAATCGAACTATCCGCCGCGCCAGGTACGCAACTTTATTAGCAGTCGCAAAGATGAGGGGCTACGGGCGCGTGATATAGAGTCCGGGAATGGCGATATAGCGGATGAAATGCTCGCTATTTATGCCGACTATGAGCAGGCATGCCAGCGTGCAGGGATGGTTGACTTTGGGGAGCTACTGCTGCGCGCCTACGAGTTGCTAAGATTCGACCAGGAACTGCTAGAACACTACCGGAGACGCTTTCAACATATTCTTGTCGATGAGTTGCAGGACACCAATAGTCTGCAATATCGCTGGCTGAAGCTAATTGCCGGGCCAAACTCAGAGGTCTTTGCTGTTGGTGATGATGACCAGTCTATATATGGTTGGCGCGGAGCGCGCGTTGAGAATATTGAGCGTTACTGCCGGGAGATGGGCGATGTGGCAGTTGTGCGCTTGGAGCAGAACTACAGGTCGACCGCAACTATTCTATCGGCAGCAAATGACTTAATAGCCTGTAATGCAAGCAGGCTTGGCAAGAACCTTTGGACCCAGGGCGCTAGTGGTGAACCGATAACACTTTATTCAGCCTTCAATGAGGTCGATGAAGCACGCTGGGTAGTTGAGCGGATACGCGCGCAGATTCAAGAAGGGGACTATCATGCTGGTGATTTTGCCATTCTATATCGCTCCAACGCCCAATCAAGGGCATTTGAGGAGGCGTTAGTAGCTCAACGCATACCTTATCGAGTCTATGGCGGGTTGCGCTTCTTTGAACGCGCCGAGATAAAGGATGCCCTGGCTTACCTGCGTCTTACTATCAATCGCCATGACGACAGCAGCTTCGAGCGGGCGGTTGCTACCCCGCCACGCGGTATTGGTGCTAAGACTATGGAAATTGTGCGCAGCTACGCCCGCGAGAGCGCACAGAGTTTGTGGTCGGCAACGCGCGATTTGATTGTTACTCAAAGCATCTCGGGCAGGGCGCGCAATGCACTAATTAGTTTCATAAATCTGCTGGATGAACTGGAAGACCGGGTCAAGGAACAACCACTGCATCACCAGGTTGAGCATGCTATATCCTCAACAGGACTGCGCAATCACCACAGCAGAGATGAAAGCCGGCTGGAGAATCTTGATGAGTTGGTGACAGCCGCTCGCAGCTTTGTTCAACAAAGCGATGAGAATATCGAAACAGATCAGCACCCACTGATTAGTTTTTTGACCCATGCAGCACTGGAGGCGGGAGAAGCACAAGCGGACGATTGGCAGCGCTCTGTCCAACTGATGACCTTGCATGCTGCTAAAGGACTGGAGTTTCCGGTCGTCTTTTTAGCCGGCATGGAAGAGGGGCTGTTCCCGCATTATCTTTCTAGAGAAGACTCAGCTCGGCTCGAGGAAGAGCGGCGTCTGTGTTATGTGGGCATGACAAGGGCGCGGCAAAGGCTTTTATTAACCCATGCCCAGCGCCGCCGCTTGCATGGGCGGGATCAGATGACGAGTCCGTCAAGATTCTTGTCCGAGATACCGGATCGTTATATCGAATTAATCCGGCCGCATATGCGGGTTAGCCGAAATGATGGACTGCGTGATAGTGGTGATACACGTCAGGCTAGCGTTTCACCCGTTTCACCAAAATTTAGCGATGAGCCACCAGAGGGGTTTAGTATAGGGAGTAGAGTTCGCCACTCGAAGTTTGGCGAGGGAGTGATAATGTCCAGCGAAGGGCGAGGCGATAACGCTCGCCTGCAGGTTAGATTTGATGGGGGGGACACGAAGTGGCTGGTTGCTGGGTTCGCCAAGCTCGAGGTTATGAACTAAGCAAGTTAGAATGCCTAAACTTAAGAGGGGTGCACACGTCCCACTCTCCAGCCTCTCACCTAGTTGTCGTAGGCGCTGTGACTCCTACAAGTGAGGCTTGCCTAATCCACTCGCACCAGGGCTACGTCAAGACCAGGGCTCAGAGATCAAGCAGTATTTCACGTTCACGTGATGAAGGCTCAAAGCCGCGGTCCTCGTAAAAAGTGAAGATAGCTTCTACTACCTCGCGCGGCTCATCAATTACCTGGAACAGTTCCATATCCTCTTGATCTATGGCCCCCTCGGCTACCAAGTTCTCTTTAAACCAGTCGATCAGCTTTTCCCAAAACGGCCGGTGCACGAGTATTATAGGTATCTTCGGAGTTTTACCGGTCTGGACCAAGGTCAAAATCTCGGCTAATTCGTCGAGTGTGCCGAATCCCCCCGGGAGGACAACATAGGCCGATGCATACTTAACGAACATCACCTTGCGCGAGAAAAAGTGACGGAAATCAAGAGCAATATCCTGGTACGGGTTGGCTACCTGTTCCCGTGGCAGTTCAATATTTAGCCCTATGCTTGGCGATTTGCCAGCTTGAGCTCCCTTGTTAGCGGCCTCCATAATCCCTGGGCCACCACCACTGACGACTGAGAAGCCTGCATCCGATAGTTGCCGTGCAACATCCTCAGCGAGTTTGTAGTAGGGACTGCTCGGGGGCACACGGGCTGACCCGAAAACGCTTACCGAGGGTTTAATAGATGACAGCCTCTCAAAACCTTCGACAAACTCAGCAATGATCTGGAAGATCTTCCAGGACTCGCGGATCAGCGTTCCGTTGGTAGAAGATCTATCTTGGTGATCGAATTTTTTGATATCCATAAAGAGACTCATGTTCTTTTTGTCTGTCCAGTTCCTATGATAACCAATATTTCATGGGTGTTGTTATCATCCAACGAAGATGGGGGGAGCTAAGCGGCTCTGGGGGTGTCTTAGGGGTTCCATTATGCGTGGTCCCTAAAGCCATCGAAATACTCAACCACTGCAACTTAAGGCAAACCGATGTGTGTAAGAGATAAAAAACTAGTCTTGGTAGATGGCTCCTCATATCTCTATCGAGCCTACTATGCACTGCCACAACTAAGTAACAGCAGTGGCGAACCCACAGGGGCGCTCTACGGTGTTGTTAATATGCTCCACAAGCTGCTCAGTGAGGAGGCTGATGAACATATTGCCGTTGTCTTCGACGCTCCAGGGCGCACCTTTCGCGATGATCTATTCGAACAATACAAAGCACATCGGCCGCCCATGCCGGATGAACTCCGTTCTCAGCTTAATCCCCTTAAGGAGATAATTAGTGCATTGGGAATCCCTGTTGTAGAAGTTGCTGGCGTTGAAGCTGACGATGTCATTGGCACCTTGGCTAGGCGCTCTGTTGGTCCGGTTCTTATCTCTACGGGTGATAAAGACATGGCTCAACTTGTTGATGAGCGAGTAACCTTGCTCAATACAATGACTGGCAGAAGGCTTGACCCTGCGGGCGTTGAAGAGAGGTTTGGCGTGCCGCCCGAGGCTGTGCGCGATTACCTAGCCCTGGTCGGCGACAAGTCGGACAATATACCTGGCATTCCCAAAGTTGGTGAGAAGACGGCCGCGAAGTGGCTGCAAGAGTACGGCAATATTGCTGCATTGCGCGAAAATGCCGACGAAATCAAAGGCAAGGTAGGCGAGAGTCTGCGGGCTCACCTTAATGAGCTTGAGCTATCGGTCAATCTGGCTACTATTCGTTGTGATCTAGATCTTGATGTATCACCTCCCCAACTGCTGCGCCAGTCCCCTGATAATTCGCGCTTGAGAGAACTCTACCGGCGCTATGAAATGCGCCGGCTGTTAAAGGAGCTGGAACCCGACAGCCCTGAGCATAATGCTAAAGCGGATATGCAGCAGGGCCCCGAGTCTGCGGGTAATCAGAAGCATGGGGTTAACCAAACATCAAGTGAACAAGATTTGTCGCCAGACTATCAGCTTGTCACTGATGAGCAGGAGTTGGACGTATGGATTGCTAGCCTGAAAGAAGCAGAGGCCTTTGCCTTTGATTTGGAGACCGATTCACTCTCCTATATGGATGCAGCAATAGTCGGTTTTGCTCTGGCAGTTAAGCCCCACCAGGCAGCTTATGTACCTGTAGCACATGATTATGATTCAACATTGGGACAGCTAAGGCAGCTCTCTCTCGATTATGTATTAGCACGACTGCGGCCTCTGCTTGAGGACGATAATCAACTTAAGGTCGGCCAGAACCTAAAGTACGATATGAGCGTTTTGGCCCGCTACGGAATAGATCTGCGCGGGGTTGCATACGACACCATGCTCGAATCATATGTGCTTGACTCAACGGCAACCCGCCACGACATGGACTCCCTAGCGTGGAAGTATCTTGGCGTATCAACAACGACATACGAAGACTTGTGTGGGAAAGGGGCCAAGCAGAAGCCTTTTGCCTCAATTGATGTCCACAAAGCAAAGGATTATGCCGCAGAAGATGCGGATATAACGCTGCGCTTGCACCAAAAACTACTGCCGCGACTTAAGGATAAGCCAAGCCTGTTTAATGTCTTTTCGCAATTAGAGATGCCGCTTGTTCCGGTGCTCTCGCGCATGGAGAGAGGCGGGGTAAAGGTTGACCAGGAAATGCTCGGCGAGCAAAGCAAAGAGCTAGCTGAGCGTATGTCGGAGGTCGAGTCCTTAGCTCACAGCGAAGCTGGAGAAGAGTTTAATCTGAACTCGCCGCGACAGATTCAAGAGATTCTTTTCGAGCGCATGGGCTTGCCGGTTGAGCATCGCACCCCGAAAGGACAGCCCTCCACAGCCGAGGCTGTCTTAGAAGAGCTCCGCCATAAGGGCTACGAATTACCGCGTCTAATACTCGAGCACCGCGGCTGGGCAAAGCTCAAATCGACCTACACAGATAAGCTACCGCGCCTGATTCACCCGCAAACCGGCAGGGTTCATACCTCGTATCATCAGGCGGTTGCGGCTACAGGTAGACTATCCTCATCTGACCCTAACCTGCAGAATATTCCCATTCGTAGTGAGGCAGGGCGAAAAATAAGACAAGCCTTCATAGCCGAGCCAGGATACTCGCTGGTTACGGCCGATTACTCCCAGGTAGAGCTGCGCATAATGGCGCATTTATCTGCGGATGAAGGCTTGCAGCGCGCGTTTGCTGCCGGGGAGGATATCCACCGTAGCACCGCTGCTGAGGTATTTGGGGTGGAGCACCCGAGTGATGAGCAGCGCCGCGCAGCGAAGGCAATAAACTTTGGCCTGATCTATGGCATGTCGGCGTGGGGGCTAGGTCGTCAACTGAATATTGAGCGTGAATTGGCACAGCTGTATATCGACCGCTATTTTGAGCGCTATCCCGGAGTGCGTGAATTTATGGCAAAGACCCGCGAGCAGGCACGCGAGAGGGGATACGTTGAGACAGTCTTTGGCCGTCGTCTTTATTTGCCTGAAATCAGCAGTCGTAATCGCCAGCGCCGCGAATATGCGGAGCGTACCGCAATAAACGCACCTATGCAGGGGACTGCAGCAGATATCATAAAGCAGGCTATGATCGATGTGGATGCCATGCTGAGTGATAAGTACCCTGGAGTGCACATGGTGATGCAGGTACATGATGAGCTAGTACTAGAGATACCGCAGGAACAGATAGAGCCAGTTAGCAAACGAGTCCAGAAGTTGATGGCGGCCGCTGATCAAGGCGCCCTAACCGTGCCATTGGAGGTCGAGATAGGGGTTGGTAGAGACTGGGATGAGGCTCACTGAGTGGTCTCTCGGATGCATATTGGGGGAAATTTAGCTACCCTTGAACAAGCTTAATTAACGGTGAAAAGTCTAAAATGGAAGTCTTAGATCCAGTTTTTCTGTCCCGTCTGCAGTTCGCCTTCGTGGTCTCGTTTCATGCGATATTCCCGGCGTTCACAATCGGACTTGCCGCTTACATCGCCTTCCTGGAGGCCAAGTGGTATCGCAACGACGACCCTATCTACCGACAGCTCTCGGAGTTTTGGACAAGGATCTTCGCGGTCGTATTTGGCATGGGGGTTGTGTCCGGCATCGTAATGTCGTTCCAGTTCGGTACTAACTGGAGTGAATTCTCCTTTGCTGCGGCCAATTTCATCGGACCAATTATCTCTTACGAGGTGCTGACAGCCTTCTTTATGGAGGCGGTTTTTCTTGGTGTACTGCTATTTGGGCGGGATAGAGTGCCGCGAGGCACCCATCTGTTCGCCGCATGCATGGTGGCTATCGGTACGTTTATTTCATCGTTCTGGATTCTATCCGCCAATTCGTGGATGCACACCCCGGCAGGATTCGAACTGCGCGACGGTATCTTCTATGTGACTTCGTGGATTGAGGCCATATTCAACCCGTCACTCTGGTATCGCTTCGCCCACGTGGCTGTGGCTTCGTTACTCACCGGGGCCTTTGTCGTAGCTGGGGTAAGCGCATATTACCTGCTGCGCAAGAGAGAAGAGGAAGCTAACCGCAGAGCTCTATCAATGGCGCTGTGGATGATCCTATTTACTGCTCCGGCACAAGCATTCGTCGGCGACTTGCACGGCCTGAACACTTTTGAGCAACAGCCGATCAAAGTCGCAGCGATGGAAGGTAACTGGGAGACGCGTGAGGGCGCCCCCTTCTACCTTTTTGCTTGGCCGGACTCCGAGGCCGAGGAAAATCGCTTCAGTGTAGGTATTCCTAACGCGGCGAGCTTTATCCTAACCCATGATTGGCATGGCGAAGTCCCCGGACTAAAGGAGGTCAGCGCAGATGAGAGGCCACCGGTAGGAGTGGTCTTTTGGTCTTTCAGGGTGATGTTGGCTATTGGAGTAATAATGATCGCCATAGCGGTCTGGAGTTTGTGGTTGCGTATCCGCGGGCGACTCTTCGTAAGTCGGGGATTGCAGAGGGTTTTGCAGTGGATGATCCCGGCGCCGTTTATTGCCGTGCTTGCCGGTTGGTTCGTAACCGAGACCGGCCGCTATCCGTGGCTGGTGTATCAGCACATGACCTTGGCGGAGGGCGTCACGCCGTCCCTTACCGGCGGCATGGTGCTCGCTACGCTAATCGGTTATGTCGCCGTTTATGCGATTATCTTTTCGGCTGGCATTTACTACCTCTCGCGCATAGTGGTTAAGGGCCCAGAAAGTGTAGATAAATATGCGTCCACTGAGGTGGCCCCCTCAAGGCCGATGTCGCTAGTAAATATTCCTTTTGAGGAAAATGAGCAGAGGTAAAGACCATGGAACTGATCGACATTACCTTGATCTGGGTAGGGCTGGTCGGCTTGGCAGTCATAATGTATGTGGTTTTGGACGGCTTCGATCTGGGGGTGGGCATCCTCTACCCACTGCTGCCTAACGAGCAAGCCCGTGATCATATGATGCGTTCCGTGGCACCCGTATGGGATGGCAACGAAACCTGGCTGGTCTTAGGTGGGGCAGGGCTACTAGCGGCATTTCCGGCTATCTACTCGATCTTTCTGCCAGCTCTGTATATCGGCGTATTCCTGATGCTTGCCGGTCTGATTTTCCGTGGCGTTGCCTTCGAGTTTCGGTTCAAGTCGCAGCGCTATCGGCATTGGTGGAACATAGCCTTTGCCGGAGGCTCAACGGTCGCGGCTGCAGCGCAGGGCTTTGTTGTAGGCGCTTATGTCCAGGGCTTTGAGGTCGAGGGCTTTACTTATGTTGGTGGGGCTTTCGACTGGTTCACTCCGTTTACCCTGTTTACGGCGCTATCGCTAGTCATCGGCTACGCCCTGCTGGGAGCGACGTGGGGCATTATGAAGACCGAAGGAGAGACGCAGAAATGGCTTTATGGGGCGACTCCCTGGATTTTGGGAGCAACAGCAGTCTGCTTGTTTGTGGTTAGTATATGGACCCCCCTGACGCAGCCCACGGTAATGGAACGCTGGCTTGAAGAGTGGCAGCGACTTTGGGTCATGCCGTTTATTGGCCTTGTGTCCACCGTTCTTGTTATGTGGGGTGTAGTAAAGCGCAGCGATTTTATGCCCTTTTTCAGCGCAATAGGACTGTTTCTATCTGCCTATGCTGGGATCCTGGCCAGCAAGCTCCCATATGCCGTCCCGCCGCAAATAACGTTCCGTGAGGCGGCCTCTGCGCCGGAGTCACAACTTTTCCTATTGCTTGGCATTTTGTTCATGTTGCCGATAGTCTTGGGCTATACCGCGTGGACCTATTGGGTATTTCGCGGCAAAGTTCAACATAGTGGTGGATACCACTGAATGAGTGATCTGGAGCAACAACACAGCGAGAGTAATGATGTTAGTCCAGCCCGGTGGCTCAATGCTCAGGCTAAGGGAGCACGCGGTGCTTTCGCCATAAGCATTGGGATGGGGCTAGTGGATGCTGTACTGATAGTTGCACAAGCCCTGCTGATTGCTTGGATAGCCAATGCTGCCCTGATCACCAAGCAGCCATTAGAAGACATGCTCCCGGCTTTTGCCGGTCTAGGCGCGGTCTTTGTGTTGCGCGCGGTGTGCACATGGGCTAGGGCTGCAGCAGGGGCTTGGAGCGCGAAAACTATAACAGCTGCTGTGCGCCGGCGCCTCTACCGGCATATCGCAGCGCTTGGGCCGGCTCGCTTGCAGGGATATCACAGTGGCCAGGTAGCAAGCGCCCTGGTTGAGCAAGTCGAGGCCTTGGAGGGCTATTACGCCAACTACCTACCGCAAATGGTGCTGGCCACCATTATCCCCTTGGGGCTGATAGCCGTAGTTTTTGTTCTTGATGTTATCGCTGGACTGCTACTGCTGCTGGCAGCACCGTTGGTGCCGTTGTTTATGGCACTCATAGGGATGAAGGCAGAGCGCAGGTCACAGGAGCAGCAGCAGAGCATCAGTCGTATTAGCGCCCATTTTCTCGATCGCTTGCGGGGACTGGGAACATTGCGGATCTTTCGTGCAACCGAGCGGGCAGCTGCTGATGTTGAGCAGGCGGCGGAGGAGTATCGAGCGCGCAGCATGGGAGTACTCAAAGTAGCCTTTCTCTCTTCTGCAGCACTAGAACTGATCAGCGCGGTCTCGATAGCCCTGGTTGCCATCTACATCGGTTTTTCCTTGCTTGGGTTTCTCGATTTTGGCCCGGGTCCGGAATTGGGGCTCCTGAGCGGCTTGGCGATTCTGATATTAGCACCGGAGGTGTTTCAGCCCCTGCGCCGTTTTGCAGTCCATTACCATGATCGGGCGACCGCGATCGGCGCGGCTGAGCAAATAACGCAGCTACTCGCCGAGCCCTTACCCGCAAATGTTCTCGCAGAAGATGCCCCGCGCAGTCAGTATCTCAAACCGCTTGAGCATGACCCGGATAGTGGCTTGCCGCAGCCACAGCCGGTTGCACTGAGCTTCGATAGGGTTTCGGTGCGTTTCCACAGGGGCGGCACATCAGCGGGATTGCAAGACCTAGACTTAAAGATTTCGGCAGGCGAAAAGGTAGTTATCAGCGGCCCAAGCGGGGCGGGTAAATCGACATTACTGCATCTTGCAGCAGGATTCCTAGAGCCTGACCAAGGTGCGGTCAGGATTGATGGTCAGCTCCCTCCCGGTGCGGCAGGAGTTGCCTGGGTAGGCCAAAGGCCGTGGCTCTTCCATGGCAGTGTGCGAGAAAATTTAACCCTGGCTGCCCCACAGGCACAGGAGCGGACCCTCTGGGCAGCTTTGGAATATGCCGATTTGGCCGAAGTGGTACGAAGCATGCCGGAGGGAATGGCGACCCCTCTTGGCGAAGAGGGGCACGGTTTGTCTGGGGGACAGGCAAGTCGTTTAGCCTTAGCGCGAGCGCTGCTGGCCGGGGCACCCTTATTGCTGCTTGATGAGCCTACCGCGGGACTCGATCCGGATAGCGCTCAGCGGGTTCTCAAGGCATTGGAGCGGTTAGCCGATGGCAAGCGAAGCATCGTTATGGTTGCCCACGATGCTGCTGCTCAACGCTCGGGTGAGCGGCAGCTAGTGATAGAGCAGGGGCGCTTGGTGGAGGACCGTCGTGCGTGAGTTATTACCTTTCATTCGTGACCTGCGAGCCGAGAGAGGTCGCTTGGCGCTCGGAACGCTGCTGCTGATAATCAGCCTGCTATCTGCAATCGGGCTACTGGGCTTGTCAGGGTGGCTTATTACTGCAGCTGCGCTAGCTGGACTGGCCGGGCTGTCACTTGAGGTATATCGGCCTAGTGCGGGAATACGCTTTTTTGCTATTGCACGTACTGTGTCACGTTACTTTGAACGCCTAGTTCACCACGATGCTGTGCTGCGGGCCTTAGCTCGTTTGCGTGGCCAACTGTTTCGAGCCATGGCCCCGCTACCTTTGCCGCAACTTGGGCGTATGCGGCGCAGCGAGATGCTCAACCGCATGACTGCGGATGTCGAGGCGCTGGATAGCCTCTATCTACGCATCATGGGCCCAAGCCTGGCGGCTGCAGTGACATCTCTGATAACCGTAGTTGTGTTGGTCTGGTTGACAGGGCTCGTAGGCTGGGCAGTAGGGGCAGTGCTGCTGTTCGGTGGGGTGATTTTGCCACTAGCCGCTTGGCGGCTCGGATCACCACATGGTGAGCAGATTGACCGCCACCTGCCAGCTCTTAGAGGGGCTGGCCTTGATGCGGTTCAAGGGCTTGCTGAACTACGTGCCTGTGGAGCCGTTGAGCGCCATGAACGCCATTTGATGGGTGCAGCAGAAGGGCTGGGCGATGCACGGGCGCGCGCGCTGCGCTTGAGTGGCCTGGGCGATGCCGCTACCGGTTTGTTGGGTCATAGTGCTCTGTTTGTTGCCCTCTTAGTAGGGGTGCAACAGTACCAAGCGGGGGAGATCAGTGGTCCACTGCTGGCTCTAGCAGCCCTGGCAGCATTGGGCGCGGGTGAGGCCCTGAGCGCATTGCCAGGCGCTTGGCAACAGCTTGGACGGACCCGGGCCGCAGCGCGACGACTGCTTGAGTATGATGCTCGTAACCAGGGAACAGGTAGCGCTGGAGAGGTAGAGCCAGGTGCTAATAGAACGCTGCAAGATTCAAAACAATCAAAGCTGCAGCAACCTGATGGCCCCCTGTCGATTGCTTTGGAGGGCGTAACATTTCGCCATTCCCCTTATGCTGAACCCGTCCTGGAAGGGGCTGATTTGCGAATCGAAGCGGGGGAGTGCGTAGCCATTTTCGGTCCCTCGGGGAGTGGGAAGTCAACCTTGTTGAATCTTGTAGCCGGCTTTGTCGAGCCTGAGGCGGGTCGCGTGTGGCTGGGCGATGAAGCAGTCGACGAATGGCCTGAGGAGAAACGGTTTGGCTGCATAACCTACCTGGCGCAAAGTTCTGAGCTGTTTGCCGATACGGTAGCCGCCAATTTGCGCATCGCAGCACCCTATGCCGATGAGCAGCAACTCTGGCGTGCATTGAATATGGCAGGGGTTGACGAGGTGGTGGCCAATACAGCTGATGGCCTTGATGAGTGGGTCGGCGAGGCTGGTTCTCGCTTTTCCGGAGGTGAGGCGCGGCGATTGGCACTGGCGCGTGTGCTGTTAACCGATGCCCAAGTCGTGTTACTCGATGAGCCTTTTAGGGGGCTGGATGTCGCCACGGCCGATGAGGTCAGGCGGCGGATAGAGCCTTGGCTTAGCCAGCGCACAGTGGTGATAGTAAGCCACGATCCTGCGGCGGCGCCGGCTCATCAGCGGCGGGTGGCGTTCGGCGATATCTGAGCAAAAGAAAGGGCCCCGGACCTGCTGGGGGGACAAGCCGGGGCCAAGCGACAACCCGATCATGGGGGGGGTATGAACGGGTTGAAAGCGCCGGGTAACTACGCCTCTCATATGGTGCGACCATAAGACGCGCTAAAAGTTCCCTAATTCGAGCCAGCCATCTAGTGTTTTGGCCAGTTCATCAACCCCTTCCCCCTTCGGGGCGGAAAAACGCTGTATGCTGGTTATGGTTAGATTGTTCCTGGAAAGCTCGCGTATAGTCTCCTCCTGGCGGGCCTTAGCAGCACCATGTTTTAGTTTGTCGGACTTGGTTAACAGGCCGTGAACCCTGATATGTGCACTGCGGGACCAGTCAATCATCTGCATGTCCAGATCGGTAGGCGCATGGCGGATGTCCATTATGATGACTACCCCGCATAGGGAGCGCCTGTATTGGAAATAAGCTGGCAGTGCTTGTTCCCAGCGCCGCTTGACTGACGCGGGCACTTTAGCGTATCCATATCCCGGCAGATCGACGAGACGACGCTGTTCATCGAGATCGAAGACGTTAATCGCCTGTGTCCTGCCGGGGGTGCCGCTGGTTCTGGCGAGCTTGCGTTGGCCGGTTAGAGTGTTGATAACGCTTGATTTACCGACATTGGAGCGACCGGCAAAAGCGACCTCAGCTCCCGTATCAGGACAGAGGTCGTCGGGAGTAGGAGCGCTAAGGCGAAAACGAGCGCCACGATAAAGTTTGCTGATGATCTGATTGTCCATATAAGCTTGTTGATTAGTGAATTTGGCCACTATTTTGCCAATAAAATTGACGCTTGCGGTAAGTGTTGATATAAGTATTTGCCGTTTCGCGTCCGCGGACGCACGAGAGTGAGCCCACTCCTTCAGCGGAGCAGAACGAAGACTATGTACCATCGAATCCAGATAGTTACAGCGGTTACTGCCTTTGCCCTGGCAGCAGGTGCAGCAGGAGCCAGTGAAGTTGACCTTGAGGCTGCTGAGCAGCTTAACGAAGACTCCTGCGTGGCATGCCACGGTGCAACCGGAGTCAGTGATGTGGCGGAGTGGCCTAGCATAGCTGGGCAGCATGCCGATTATGTCCGCTACCATTTGGAGATGTTCAGGGACGAAGAACGCTACGATCCGCAGGGACTGATGACGCCCGAGTCCGTAGGGTTGTCGGATGAAGATATAGAGAATCTCGCTGCCTTCTTTGTCAAGCAGGATCCGCCGCCGGCGCAGGATGTGGATGAGGAACTAGCCGAGCGGGGCGAAAGGATCTACTTCGGCGGCATCCGGGAAAGTAATGTGGCATCATGCACCGGCTGTCACGGTCCGCAAGGCAAGGGGGTAGAGGGAGCACTTTACCCGCGAGTAGCCGGGCAGGAACAGCAGTACATGATTGACGCCATGAAGGGATACAAGAGCGGTGACCGAGACAGCGATCGCAACAGCGAGATGCGCGACATTGCGAGCCGCATGTCTGAAGAAGACATAGAGGCAGTGGCTGCCTTTATGAGCAGCCTCGGTCCCGATCGGGACGACTAAGTTAAAAGATCTATTTGCTTGCGGGCATCAGCCGGTGATGCCCGCTGGGCAAATGGGCAAATACGTACGCGGGTGGTGGGGACCAACAATGGCCCCCACTCAAGCGGCAGCGGCTGGTAGATGACAAACCTCTCCCATCGGTTACCTGAGGGTGCCTACGCTACCCTCAAGCCAACCCACTCGGCGCAATCACCGGATAGCATTCGGCTGCTCAGTTACAACATCCAGGGCGGCATCGAAACATCACGCTACCATCACTATGTCACCCGAGGCTGGAAGCACGTACTGCCTGACCAGCGCCGCCAGACTAATCTTGATCGTATCGGCGAGTGGATTGCTCCGTATGATGTTGTCGGCCTACAGGAGGTTGACGGTGGTAGCTTCCGTACTGGTTTCATGAACCAGGTTGAATACCTTGCCTATAAGGCCGACTTCCCTTACTGGTACATCCAGACCAATCGCAACATGGGTCAAATTGCTCAGCAGAGCAATGGCCTGTTGTGTCGGTATAGACCGGCGGAAATTCGCGAACACCGGCTGCCAGGAGTCATACCTGGGCGAGGTGCATTGCAGATTCGATTTGGGTCAGGTAGTGAAGCGCTTAACGTCTTTCAGCTGCATATGGCCTTGGGCAGGCGGGCACGTATGCGACAGCTGGACTATATCGCTGATTTAGTCAATTGCCATCGTCATGTAATTGTCATGGGTGACTTTAATTGCCAGTCGAAAAGTCGCGAGCTTGTCCGCTTGGGTCGTCGAACCAGGTTGAGTGAGCCGATACATGGCTTGCAGACATTTCCTAGCTGGCGACCTAAGCGCAATATCGACCATATACTAGTGAGTGAGACATTGACGGTAGAGCGTGCACGGGTGCTCGACTTCCCCTTGTCGGACCATTTACCGATTGCTATGGAGTTAGGGCTGCCCGGCGCGGTAAATATGGCTGCGTGAGTTGCCGCAAGGGGTTCTCGTGAGAGCGCCACTGTATTAGCCTTTTGCAGTCGAGCAAATAATGAGGGCGAGTGCCGATGAGCTTGTCGAGTCAATCATCGATCCATGGTGAGTGGGGGTCGCGCTGGGCATTTATCCTTGCGGCAACTGGTTCAGCAGTCGGCCTTGGCAATATTTGGCGCTTCCCATACGTGGTTGGCGAGTACGGTGGGGCGGCCTTTATCCTCGTCTATCTCGGCTGCATTGTTCTGATCGGTCTGCCGGTGATGATTGCCGAGATCCTCTTGGGGCGCTCGGGCAGGCAGAGCCCTATCAACACCATGCGTACTTTACCGGCGCGCTATGGTGCCAGTCAGGCCTGGCAGATCCTCGGCTGGCTCGGGGTGGTCGCGGGCTTCTTGGTGCTCTCATTCTACTCTGTGGTAGGTGGGTGGTCACTTGCCTATGTGCCGTTTACCGCGGCAGGGAACTTTTCCGGCGCGGAGACAGCGGTTGTTGAAGGCTTTTTCGATGATCTGCAGGCTTCGCCATGGCAGCTGCTGGGCTGGCACACCCTATTCATGGCCTTAACCGCGTTTATCGTAGTTAGAGGGGTTGAACACGGCCTGGAAAAGGCGGTTAGGGTATTGATGCCAGTGCTGTTTTTCCTGCTGCTGGTGATGGTCGGCTACGGTATGGGGGCTGGTGACTTCGCTGGCGCCCTAGAGTTTATGTTTACTCCGGATTTCGGAGCCTTGAGTGGTGAGGCCATCCTAGTTGCCATGGGTCAGGCCTTTTTCACCCTCAGCTTGGGTCTGGGCGCGATCATGGCCTACGGATCTTATCTGTCCAGTAAATATTCGATCCCCGGAAACAGCGCCATGATAGCCGGCGCCGATACCTTGATTGCCATGATCGCCGGATTGGCCATATTCCCAATTATCTTGGTTGCCGGGCTCGATATGCAGCAAGGCCCAGGACTGGTCTTCGTTACCCTGTCATACGGTTTCGGTCAGATGCCCGGCGGGCTGCTATTCGGGACGGCATTCTTCCTGCTACTCTCATTTGCTGCCTTGACGTCAGCCATCTCTATCATGGAACCGGCTACCGCCTACTTGGTTGAATCTCGCGGCTGGCGACGCCCTGCGGCTACGGCTACGGTGGCAGGTGCGGCCTGGTTTGTCGGCATTGGCGCATTGCTCTCGTTCAATGTGTGGGCTGGCTACGAGCTGTTCGGCCTTAACTTCATGCAGCTCACCGAATATTTATCGACCAGCATCATGCTCCCCCTAGGCGGTTTGTTGATCGCACTGTTTGCCGGCTGGGTGATGCCGCGGGCGTTCAGCGAAAAAGAGCTCGCCTTTAGCGATCAGCGTTGGTATAGGCTGTGGCTGCTGCTAGTCCGCTACGTGGTTCCAGTTGCAATAGTGGTGGTCTTTGCTAACACCTTGCTGAATCCTTGATTCACGGCATGGTGGCCCCTCTAAAAACCCGCCATGGGCCCAGCTGCCTCTGGGCGGAAGACTTGGCGCTAGGGCGGTTGCCATGAAGGCTCCAAGGGGAGACTCCAAGGATGGAATCACGGCGCCCTCCATACTAAGGCCGCTAAGCGGCAACTAAACCCACGGAGGAACGGTAGAGAGTTTCCTAAGGGCTATCTTGGCGATTGCCCCCTTAGGTCAGTGTTACTAACTCTTCTGCACTGGTTGGGTGGATAGCCACAGTGTTATCAAAATCGCTCTTGGTCGCCCCCATCCGCAGTGCGACCGCAAAGCCCTGCAGCATCTCATCGGCGCCCTCGCCGAATATGTGGATACCAACAATCCGTTCTTCTGGTCCTACTGTCACCAATTTCATCGCGCTGCGTCGTTTGTTTTCTGGTGCGGTAAGGGCGTAGTTCATGGGTACAAAACGGGTTTGGTAGCAACGAACCTGATCAGCTCCGAACTCTTGTTCTGCTTCAGGTTCGGTAAGGCCTACCGTGCCCAGAGGTGGATGGCTGAAGACTACGGTTGGGATGTCACGATATTCGAGGTGACGGTTGGTAAAGCCGCCGTAAAGCCGGTCAGCGAGGCGTCTGCCGGCAGCAATAGCGACCGGAGTTAACGGAAAACCGTTATTGGTAACATCGCCAAGAGCGAAGATATTCTCAACACAGGTTTGTTGATAGGGGTCAACAGGGATAGAGCCTTCTTCATCTACTGTAATGCCTACATTCTCAAGCCCGAGATCATCTGTTGCTGAGTCGCGCCCGATTGCCCAGATAACGGTATCGAAACCGTCCAGATGTTTTCCATCTTCGCCAATCAAGCTCAGACTCTCGCCCCTTTGCTCGCATGAGGCGGTTGTGAAGTTGTTACGAAGCATTGGTCCATCGATGGCCATGGACTCTATTAGGCTGTCACGCATCAGCGGATCGAATCCGCGGAGAGGGGTGTCACGCCGGACTACTAAAGTGGTATCGGTTCCTAAGTGCTGGAGCAAACCGGCGAGTTCTACTGCAATATATCCGGCTCCAACTACCGCGGCCCGCTTTGGTTGGTGGCTTAGTTGGAAGAATTCATCTGAGTCGATGCCGAGCTCAGCGCCGGGTATGGCTGGCTTGCGTGGGCGTGAACCGGGGGCAAGTAGAATGTGGCGAGCATGTAACTGCCTATCACCTACATCGACGCTGGTAGGACTGCTTAGCCGAGCGTGGCCGGTAAAAAGCTCGATACCAGACTTTTCTAGATTGGTGGCATATATAGAATTGAGGCGTTCGACGTAGGCGTCTCGTCTTTGTCGCAGCGTGCTCCAGTCGAAACCGCTCTTGTCGATGGTGAAGCCAAAATCATCGGCGTGTTCAATGGATGCAGCCGTTGCGCTGGCATACCACATCACCTTCTTGGGCACACAGCCGACGTTGACGCAAGTGCCGCCGAGGTGTTGTTTCTCTACCACTGCCACCTTGGCCCCGTAAGAGGCCGCTCGTCGGGCCGTGGCGATACCACCGCTGCCGGCGCCAACAACAATAAGATCGTATTTCTCAGTCATTTCGTCCAATCAACTAGGCTTTGGTTTGAATCCAGCTCAATAGGGCGTCTCTAAGAACTTACCCGGTGCCATTAGCTGCCCCGGGGAGATTTAGGGTTCCCCAACAGCTCCCTTTAGTAAATCACTTGCCTTAGCCGGGCAGAGAGCGTGAATAAAGCCGAGCAGTCAGGTTTGACTGCTCCTCCGCGTGGGCACTAATTGGAGGATTTTAAAAGAATTCTATCTTTAGCGCTAGAGGTTGATCTGGTGTAGAGGGGAGTGATTGATCATGCCAGGCCATTCAATAAATCGTTGGCGAGAAGGACTCTATAGCTGCTGGATGGAGATTGGCTCGGCTCCCGGTTTGATTCAAATGCTGGTGGCGGGAGCCGAACCTTAAGAGATGCAGTTTGAAGCTTTAACCTAGGCCTTAGAAGTCTCGAGCGATGGTAAAGAAAACAAAATCTTCATCATCATCACCATCATCCGTGTAGGTAAATGATAAACTAAGATCGAGAGAGCCATACTCGTATCCGGCCCCAATTAGTATGTCATAGGCATCGTCTTCCACTTCATCATCAGCGTCAAGCAGGTTTAGATAACCGAGGTGGGCCATGCCGTAAAATCCGTGGGCGATCGGCATAGTCCAGTTGGTCTCTAGATAGACTGACTCATTAAGATCGAAGTAGTCGTCCGAGAAGTGGATGTAGAAGTCACCCTCAATATCTCCAAATGCAGTCCCTAAACCGGCATAGAGTTCGATTGTGTCGGGGTCACCGTCAGCGTCTGGATAGCCGTAGTAGTAGATGCCAACATCGGCCCATATGGTGTCAGTGACGTCAAAGCCGTAACCGGCGAAATAATCCAGCTCCACCTCGCCGCCACCATATCCGGCGACACTCGCAGCCCATGTGCCAAGGTAGGCCCCCGACTCGTGTGTGAAATCGAAACCACCTTGGACTGAGGGCTCCTCATCGCTCTCAGTGGCACCACGGAAAACGTAGTTTGTGGTAATTGCAACGTTTGAGCTAAGCGTAAAGCCGGCTCCGAGTTCCTCGCCAGCGCTGGCAGATTGAGAAAGGCCGAGGAAGATGCCGCTTGCGGTCAACAGGGGGAGTGATCTTTTCATGATTGCTACACCTTTAAATTGTCATGGTTCCTGGATTGAATAGGGCCGAACAGATCAAGCAATATACCTATCAGGCCTGACTAAAGGTCTGCACGAATCATGCCGCTTGCCAGCGCCGTTTTAGGCACCATCATGGTGCAGATAGCGTTCTTGCATTTATAAATATCAGGCAAGTATGGTCGACGACGGGGCTGGGCGGGCAGAATTTGGAATAAAGGCTCCCCGGATAGCTAATAACAAGATAAGGAACTAACCATGCACTCGACGCTTTATATCTTCCATGCCCTTGCCGCGTATCTGAGTATCGGGCTGTTCGTAGCCCGCGGTTTTCTGATGTTTAATGGGTCTGAGTGGTTCTACCACCGGGCGTTGCGTGCCATCCCCTCTGCGGTAGACACAGTGCTCCTAGTTAGTGCACTGGCGCTAATGTTTGTAGTCCAACAGTACCCCTTTGTCGATCATTGGCTTACGGCCAAGGTCATTGGGTTGGTTGGCTACATAGTGCTGGGGGCTATAGCCTTAGGCAGTGGTGAGAGGGGACGAAATATCAGAGCCAAGGCCTATCTGGGCGCCATATTGGTATTTGGCTATGTGCTGCTGGTAAGCATTACCCGCCAACCTCTGTTATTCCTGTGAAGTGCTGCGCGGATATGGGGCACTGCTCCGTCCCCCGGGAGGGGGTTGGTAGCATCCCCATCAGCGGTTCGCGGGACAGGCCGAGGGTAGCCTTGGTGAAGGCGTTAAATTAATTTGGAGCGGGTGATGGGAATCGAACCCACACCGCCAGCGTGGGAAGCTGGAGTTCTACCATTGAACTACACCCGCTTAATGTCTGAGACGCACGACTTCATCTCGCATCCAATGTTAATCTTGTAGCCGGTGCTGTGCAAGATTATCTGCACATTAAGCCATCACACCGGAGTTGACCTCTTAAGGTGGCCTCTAAAAACTCCGCCGGCGCCACCATCCGCCCCGGTGTGGAGGTCTTGGCGCCAGGGATGGCGCCATGAAGCCTCCAGGGATGGATTCACGGCGTCCTCCACACCGGGGCGGATGGTGGCGCCGGCGGAGTTTTTAGAGGTTCCCTTAAGTCTCCAATTACTTGGCAGACGGTTGTAGCAACGTGCGACACGGTAAATACAGAGGTGGATATGACCCAAACTACTGCTCAGCAAACTGATTTAACGAGCCAAGCTGGTGCGATCAACGTGCAGGTAAACGGCGAACTGCAACCTATGCCTGAGGGGGCGACTTGTGCCGATATAATCACGCAACTCGGTTTGGTAAACGGAGAGCGTTTTGCGGTCGAGCGCAACGAGGAGATAGTCCCACGCAGCCATCTCGATACGGTTGTTCTTGAGGAAGGTGATCGCATTGAGGTTATTCAGGCAATCGGTGGTGGTTGAATGGTTCGATGCAAGGAACTCAGCACGATCCTCATTGATCTGACTGGTATATCTTATAATCCATCCATCAATATCTACTCTAGGAGCCAGCCCTCATATGCCTGCAAGCGAAATGACCAGCGGACTCTCAAGCGATCCCCTAGTAATTGCCGGACGACAATACAATTCTAGGCTGCTTGTTGGTACAGGTAAGTATCGTGATATCGACCAGACTCGCGATGCCATCAAGGCGAGCGGTGCCGAGATAGTAACCATCGCCCTCAGGCGCAGCAATATAGGGCAGGATCCTAACGAACCGAATCTACTCGATGCAGTTCCGCCGGATCAGTACACGGTACTGCCCAATACCGCCGGGTGCTTTAATGTCAAAGATGCCGTGCGCACGTGCCGCCTAGCCCGGGAACTGCTTGACGGGGGCAACCTAGTCAAACTTGAGGTCATAGGCGATGAGAAGACTCTCTACCCTGATGTGACAGGAACCTTAGAGGCGGCTGAGACGCTGGTCAGCGAGGGCTTCGAGGTGATGGCCTATACCAGTGATGACCCGATTGTGGCCCGTCGGCTCGAGGAGATCGGATGTGTCGCGGTTATGCCCTTAGCTGCACCGATCGGATCCGGACTGGGCATTCAGAACCGCTACAATATCATTGAGATTGTTGAGAGCCTTAGCGTGCCGGTACTCGTCGACGCCGGTGTGGGCACAGCATCTGACGTTGCTGTAGCTATGGAACTTGGCTGCGATGCCGTCCTGCTCAATACTGCGATCGCCGGGGCACAAGACCCTGTATTGATGGCCTCGGCTATGCGCAAAGGGGTTGAGGCTGGGCGAGAGGCCTATTTAGCCGGACGGATTCCGAAAAAACGCTACGCCTCAGCATCATCGCCTGAGACTGGAACCTTTTACGAGTGACTGCTCAGGTTACGGAATTCAGCAAGCAGCTGCGCTCTTTTGTGCGCCGTGAAGGACGCCTGACTCCCGGTCAGGCTCGAGCGCTGGAGAGGCTATGGACGGTGTATGGGTTAGAGCCACGAGGAGTTGTGGAGCTGGATCAGGTCTTTGGCCGGGCGGCTCCCCGCGTGCTGGATATAGGATTTGGTGATGGGGCAGCCCTGGTTGAGATGGCCGCCAACGACCCGCAGCGTGACTATATCGGCGTTGAGGTGCATCGACCGGGGTTGGGCCACTGTTTGCAGTACGCCGAACAGATGCAGCTAAGTAATTTGCGCTTGATTAGCATGGACGCCGTGGATTTGCTGACCAATCATATACCCGAGCGTAGTCTAAGCGCAGTAAATATATTCTTCCCTGATCCGTGGCCCAAGAAACGCCACCACAAGCGCAGGCTCATCCAGCCAAATTTCCTCGAACTGCTCGCTAGTCGGCTGCAGAGGGGAGCTTTGCTACATCTGGCGACTGATTGGGCGGATTACGCGCAATGGATGGTTGAGGTTGTTGAGGCAGACGGACGATATACCAATACCGCCGGCCCAGGGCAGTATTTGCCGTACCCACCTCCGCGACCGCAGACCAAGTTTGAACGGCGCGGACTCCAGCGCGGCCACACGGTTTATGATCTTATCTATCGGCTCAATGGTGCCTAGCTACAAGTCGACCACTGACCACTATCAAGCCCACGCCTTAGGTTTATGGCCTCGGCGAGATGGGCGGCGTCTATGTCTTGGCCACCGGCAAGATCTGCTATCGTTCTCGCTACCCTGAGCAGGCGGTTCAAGCCACGCGGCGATAAGCCTAAGGCATCGGTTGCCTGCTCGAGAAGCTCTGACGCATCTTTTGCAAGATAGCAGTAGTGGTTGAGCTGCTCACCGTCAAGATCGGCGACGATCCCGCCGCAGCGCTCTATTGCAAGCTCACGGGCCGTGGCTACGCGGCTTGCTACGCTGGAGCTTGATTCGGCGACTGGGGTCTGAATCAGCTCGTGAGGTGCTAGTCGCGGTACCTCTACTGCAATATCAAAGCGATCTAGCAGCGGGCCGGAGAGCTTGTTCCGATAGCGCTGAACCTGCTCTGGCGAGCAGCGACATTGGCGAGTCGGATCGCCGTAATGACCGCATGGGCACGGGTTCATTGCTGCGATCAGCTGAAATGCTGCGGGATAAGTAACCGATCCTTTAGAGCGGGATAGAGTGACTCGACGCACTTCAAGAGGCTCCCTTAGTGCCTCAAGTGCGGTTCGGGGCAGTTCAGGGAGTTCATCCAGAAACAGTACTCCGCGATGAGCCAAGGAGACCTCACCAGGCGCTGGTGGATGTGCTCCGCCACCTATCAGAGCGGGTGTTGACAGGCTGTGATGTGGAGCGCGCATTTGAGGTCGGCGCCATGAGGAGATGTCGAGCCCCTCACCGCTGACCGAGCGCACCGCAGCTGCCTCGAGAGCATGTTCTTCGCTCAGGTCCGGCAACAGGCTCGGCAGCCTTTCTGCTAGCATGCTCTTGCCGGTGCCTGGGGGGCCGCTGAGAAGGAGATTGAGCCCGCCGGCTGCAGCAATTTCAAGTGCCCGGCGAGGGGCTGACTGACCCCGAATTGCGGCGAGATCAGGCAAATTGAGCGGTGCTGGGCTGAGAGTTAGGCAGGGCCCTACGGGGGCTAATGCGGCTCGTCCAGACAAGTGCTCTAGGATGTCACAAAGCCTGGTAGCGGGGTATGTGCCAAAGGGGTGGACAAGCGCCGCTTCTTGACTATCAGCGACGGGGACGACTATTTCCCGTGCTGCCTCGCGAGCGGCGTAAGCGGCAGTAAGTACGGCACCTACTGAACGTATCTCGCCGCCGAGGGTAAGCTCACCAACGAATTCAAGATGCTCGATGTCCCCGTTGACTTGGCCCGATGCAGCGAGGATGCCCATGGCGATGGCGAGATCGAATCTGCCTCCGCCTTTCGGCAGATCGGCTGGGGCCATATTGACTGTGATGCGCCCGGATGGGAATAGGAAACCGCTGTTGGTTATTGCGCTATATACCCGGGCCCGCGATTCGCGCACTTCGGTTCGGGGCAGGCCAACTAGTGCCAGGGATGGTAATCCCATGGCTATATGTACTTCTACTCGAACTTCTGGAGCAGTAATCCCAACTGCTGCGCGCGCCCATGCAATGGCAAGAGTCATCAGGCCCTCCTTGGCCGCATCAAATACATTATGTGTTTGCCTTCATGGAGTCGCACCAAGCGCGATACCATACGCACAGATCTGCGCATGGTTATCGCAGGTGGCTCATGAAGGCAGTCCTAGCCCCCTGAAGGGGATTGTATCTTCCCTATAGGGCGTTTGGCTTTCCTTGCCGTTGCCTGGACTATAGGTGGTAGGCTCCTAGATGTCCAGCTAGTTTTGCCCGTCTTGAGAAGATTTCCCCTCTGACTGTTTGGCTTCCAGCTCTGCTACCCGGCGGCTTAGCTCGTCAAGCTGCGTTCTAGTCCGAGCAAGTACTTTAGCTTGGGCGTCGAACTCCTCCCGGGTGACTAGGTCCAGGCGTGAGAACCCAGACTGGAGAGAGGCACGGACATTTTTCTCTACCTCCTCGTGAAACTCCCTTACTCCCGCCGGCAGGCTGGCGGTCAGTTTTTGTGCTAGATCATCGATAGTTTTGTTGTCGAGCATTGCCTTAACCCTCATCGATTCGCACCGATTTGGTGCAGCGGAGAATGCATTTTCATCCATTGTGGGGCATTTCGAGCCGTGAATCGACCCCCAGGGGTGATGTTGGCGTAATTTTCCGGCCTGGCATGCCTTATGCAGATCCCCTGATGATCGCAGCGATTATTTCTCGCTGAGGTTCCGCATAACGTGCAATGAGGACGTCAATCATGAAATTAGTAACGGCGATTATCAAGCCTTTCAAGCTCGACGATGTCCGTGAGGCCCTCTCAGCCATTGGCGTGCAGGGGATTACTGTCACTGAGGTTAAGGGTTTCGGCAGGCAGAAGGGGCACACGGAGCTTTATCGTGGGGCTGAATACGTAGTCGATTTCTTGCCCAAGATGAAACTGGAGGTTGCGGTAGAGGACGGCTTAGTCGACCGCGCCTGCGATGCCATTACCAATGCCGCAAATAGCGGCAAGATTGGTGACGGTAAGATTTTTGTCTTCAACGTCGAGCAGGCTGTGCGTATCCGGACGGGTGACACCGGCAATGATGCACTCTAACTGGGTCGCCATATAACGCTTAGCGGAGGATTAGTCCGATGGAAGATGTAATGGAAATGGCATATGCGCTGGATACGTTTTACCTCCTGTTATCCGGCGCTTTGGTAATGTGGATGGCGGCAGGATTTACGATGCTCGAAGCGGGCATGGTAAGGGCGAAGAATACTACCGAGATTCTTACCAAGAATGTCGGTCTTTATTCGATAGCCGTTATCATGTACATGCTTATCGGCTGGAACATAATGTATGAAAGTGACGGTGGCATCCTCGGATTTTTGCCGACCATCCAGTTTCTGCTGCCAGCAACCGAGCCAGTTACAGCTGAAATGGCCCGGGCAGGAGAGGCCGATTTCTCGTACTTCTCTGATTTCTTTTTCCAGGTAGTCTTTGTTGCTACCGCAATGTCGATCGTCTCTGGTGCCGTCGCAGAACGGATGAAGCTCTGGTCTTTCTTCATCTTTGCAGTGGTGCTGACAGGCTTTATATACCCCATTCAAGGCATGTGGAGCTGGGGTGGCGGCTTCCTTGATGAGTTAGGCTATGCCGATTTCGCCGGCTCTGGGATAGTCCACATGGCCGGTGCTGCAGCGGCACTTGCCGGCGTTATTGTCTTAGGTGCCCGCAAGGGCAAATATGGCCCTGGTGGCCAAGTGCGGGCGATACCTGGAGCTAACATGCCCCTGGCGGCGCTTGGAACGCTGATCCTCTGGCTGGGCTGGTTCGGCTTTAATGGCGGCTCTGAACTCTCGGTCTCGTCGGCCGATGCCGCTAATGCTGTGGCGACAGTTTTCATGAACACCAACCTTGCCGCAGCTGGTGGCGTAGTGGCTGCCTTGATCCTGGCCCGGGCCTTGTTTGGTAAGGCCGACCTGACTATGGCACTGAACGGCGCTATAGCCGGGCTGGTATCAATAACCGCTGGTCCAGATACGCCCTCGCCGTTGCTGGCAGCCACGATCGGTGGTGTTGGCGGTGTCCTAGTGGTCTTCTCTATAGTTGCTCTCGATAAGCTGCGCATTGATGATCCGGTAGGCGCTATTTCAGCACACGGTACGGCAGGTATCTGGGGCATCCTGGCAGTGCTGCTGTCGAATGAAGATGCAACAGTGACCGGTCAGCTGGCTGGGATTGCTGCGATCTTCGGCTTCGTCTTCCTAAGCAGTCTGCTCGTGTGGACCATCCTGCGCTTCACAATGGGCATACGTGCTAGTGAAGAAGATGAACAGAGAGGGCTTGATGTCGGTGAGTGTGGTATGGAGGCCTACCCCGATTTTACGACCGGGCGCTCCAAGTAGGTGGTGTAGCAATATAACAAAAGGTTAGGCACTACAGACTGAATATTAGAGTTTTGCGTAGCCATACTCCTCCTTAGAGGAAAGCTTGCGGGCGCTTCGGCGCCCGTTTTTTTATGCATATCTAGACACCCTGAGACATTTAGCTGCCTCGTTATGGAGGAGGCCATGTATTCATCCAGGGCGGTTTCATGGAGTCAAGATCACCGCCCTAGGGCAGCCAAATGGTTCAGGCCGGGTATCCTCGACTCGTTGAGCTGACGTGGTATGATTAGCTAAAGCTTTGATTGAAAGGAAAATAACATGTCCCGGAAGGTTATTGGAGCGCTGCTAGGTGTTGGCCTAACGTTTGCAGGACAAGCGGCTGCACAAGCAGATCAGCGGCCACTGCTGCTTAGTCCAGCAACAGTTATTGGTTCTCACCAAACTGATATCTTCGCTGGCATGGCTTACCAGCTCGCCCGGGAAGACGATGGAGATGAATACGATAATCTCTTAGTAGGGCCGGTAGGGGTACGCCATGGTCTGACAGATCAGTTTGAGTACGGGGTCTACTTTACCTTTGTGCGCAACTACGAACAGGACGAAGATGCCCCGGATGATTCAGGCCACGAAGGCCTGACTGCATACGGTAAGCTGGAACTGACCGAAAACATGGCGTTGGAGTTCGGTACTACGCTAAATGGTGATGACGAAATAAAGCCCTACCCAAATGATGGGATTGACTTCTTTGTCAATCTACCCATGCAGCGGGCTCTTGGCGATAACCTTGTTTACGGCGAGGTCGGTTATACGATTAAGGAAAATAGAGACGTGTCAGTAAAAAACTATCTAAACTGGGGCTTTGGCTATGCCCACCATATCGAAGAGGGTGTTAGTCTAAACCTCGAATTTGTCGGTGACGAAAACCCGACCGGTGACAACCATATGGATATGCTCTTCGGGGCATCACTGCAGTTTGGGCAAGCTAATGTTCGCCCGTACATGGGGATCGGCATATACGATGATAGTCCGGACCTCTCGGCAGGCGTGAATCTAAACTGGCGGCTGTGAGTGGGGCATTAAGACGTATGACCGCTTTTTATTTGTGTAGAGCGGCTTCTGGGTGAGCGGCTGAGAGCTTTAAGCCATGCCGTTGCCACTGTGGCAGCCGCTGCGAATTGCTACCTCAAAAGCCCAATGGTGCCACCATCTGTTGGCCCCAATGCAGCAGCCGCTGCGGGCCCTTACCCGGCTTACTGCTGCTGCATTGGCGGCCGTCAGATGATCGCTATCGGCTGTGTGGCTACGCCGATGCGCCTCAAAACTTCAAGAGCTCTGGTGTTGCTAGGGCTGCGCGGTGAATGTCGGCGTTGTAATACTGGGTTGGGAAATCCTTATCAGCAGAATCTTCAGCCCGGAAGTTGCGCGGGTCACCGCCGTTGGCCATTAGGGTTGCTGACCACCAGCCGGATGGATAGCCGGGAACCGGGAAGGTAATAGTGTGGATGCCATCAAATCCGGCCTCTGTAGCCGCTTGGTGCAGCGGCGCTATAACCGTATCGCGGTGGAGCAGTGGTGACTCGCTCTGTTGTACAACAATGCCCCCGGGAGCCACTGCCCGGCGCGCAGCGCTGAGAAATTCCGCGGTGAAAAGGCCTGCAGCCGGCCCAACTGGATCTGTGCTGTCGACAATGATCAGGTCGAGCGACTCTTCTTCAATGCTGCGTATCCACTCCACCCCGTCGCTGAAGAGTAGCGTGGCGCGCGGGTCATTATTGGCGCTGCATAGCTGCGGTAAGTACTGCTCGCATACACGCGTGACCCGCTCATCAATCTCCACTTGCACGGCTTGCTCAACATTGGAGTGGCGCAGAACCTCACGGAGGATGCCGCAGTCTCCGCCGCCTATGATTGCCACCTTTCGCGGTTCGCGATGGGCGAAAAGCGCTGGGTGGGACATCATCTCGTGGTAGAAGAACTCGTCCCGCTCGGTAAGCATAACGCAGCCATCCAGGACTAGTAGCCTGCCCCAGTGGCTGGTCTGATATACCTCAATGTGCTGAAAGTCGCTTGTTTCATCGTGCAGCTTCTGTTCTATAGCTAGAGAGAATGCTACACCTTCACTCTCGACTGCTTCTCTAAACCAGCCGTCGCCCATCATGCCTCCAATTTTTCCAAAGTTTATCACTACTAATGTTACCATTCCGGGATGCAAATTGACTCGGCAGATGTTCCAGCAGGTCAACTTTACAATGTGCCGCTGTGGAGTGAGGGGTATTTTGATATCTCCGCTGCGGGGCGACTGCGCGTTCGCCCGCAGCGTGATTCAGGGCCAGCGGTAGAGCTACGCCAAATCGTTAAGGAATTGCCGCGCCAAGGGCTTGCGGCGCCCGTATTGGTTAGATTTCCGGCCATCCTGCGCGATCGTGTTGATACCCTATGTACGGCCTTTAGCACGGCGATGCAGGCGGTCGGTTATGCGGGCGATTACCAGCCGGTGTATCCCATAAAGGTCAATCAGCAGCGCTCTGTGATTGAGGAGATCGTCGCTGATGGCCGGGTCGGCCTGGAGGCTGGCAGTAAGCCCGAACTGCTCGCCGTTATAGCTATGGCCCCCGCGGGCGGAACCATAATCTGCAATGGCTACAAAGACCCGGAGTATGTGCGCATTGCGCTGCGTGGGTTACAACTCGGGCTGCGGGTTCACCTGGTGCTGGAGAAGCGCTCTGAAGCGCGTTTGGTGATGCGCGAAGCCAAGCGTTTGGGTATTACGCCCTGTTTAGGGATCAGGATTCGGCTGGCGTCGATCGGGGCAGGAAAGTGGCAGAACACCGGGGGTGAGCGCTCTAAGTTCGGTCTGACGGTTGCTGATGCATTAGCGGTTGTAGATGAACTGGGCGACGGCGGTTTGCTCAACTGCCTTGAATTGCTGCACTTTCATTTCGGTTCGCAGATCGCCAATGTCCATGATATCCGTCAGGGCATGGGAGAAGGTGCCCGCTTTTATGCTGAGTTGCACAAGCTCGGCGTACCGGTTACCAAAGTCGATGTTGGTGGTGGGCTGGGGGTCGATTACGAGGGCACTCGGTCCCGCTCGTTTTGCTCGATTAATTACAGTATCGAGGAGTATGCCCACAATGTGGTTAATGCCTTACAGAAGGTTTGTGCCGAAAACGATCTGCCGCATCCGACGTTGATTACCGAAAGCGGTAGGGCCATGACGGCTCATCACGCGGTGCTGATTACCCAGGTAATTGATACCGACGCCGTGCCGGCGGAAGATGACTTGGATCCCCCGGCCCAGACTGCCCCTAGTGTGGTCAGGGAGCTCTATCGCTGTTTGTGCGAGCACGCCGAGCGCCCCGCCACGGAAATATATCATGATGCCCGATACTACCTTGAAGAGGCACAGAGCCTTTATTTGCACGGTATATTAAGCTTGGTAGAACGCGCTTACTGCGAGCGCTGTTACGAATCGGTGGCTAAGCTGCTACTGCCCCGGCTCAACCCTTCGCGCCCCCATCAGCGCGAGGCTGCGGATGAACTCAACCAGCGTCTTGCTGACAAACTATTCGCCAATTTTTCTGTCTTTCAGTCTATACCCGATGTATGGGGGATAGAGCAGATATTTCCGATAGTGCCGTTAGCAGGCCTGAATCAACCGGTAGCGCGCCGCGGAGTCGTGCAGGATTTGACCTGTGACTCGGACGGAACCGTCTCGCTCTATGTCGATGGCGATGGGATAGAGAACACCTTGGCCCTTCCTGCGCCTGAACCGGGTGAGCCGCTGTGGTTGGGTGTGTTTATGATCGGTGCCTATCAGGAGATCCTCGGTGACCGGCATAATCTGTTCGGACAGACCGACTCGGTCAATGTCGAGGTCGATGAGCATGGCTACCACTTTACTGTGGTCAGTAGAGGTGACAGTGTAAGCGCCGTTTTGCGTTCGGTCGGCTTCGATGAGCGTGAGTTAAGCGGCGCCTACCGGCGGCGTGTCGCCGGCTCTGAGCTTGATGAGGCCTCACGCCGCGCCTGCATAGCCGATTTGGAAGCAGGTTTGCTGGGTGGCACTTACCTAGAAGGGGGAAGCAGTCCATGAAAGCAGGAGTTATTGGATTAGGGGCAATGGGTAATGGGATAGCCGCCAACCTGGCTAATTCCAGTCTGCTGAGTGCTGTATGGAATCGGACGCAGGAAAAGGCTGATGCCTTCAGCGCTGAATACAATGTCGCGGCTGTCGGTTCTCCGGCCCAGGTGGCAGCAGCTGCTGATGTGGTGTTTATCAGTGTCAGTGCCGATAACGACCTGCTCGGTGTGATTGATGATCTAAGTGAAGGCCTCTCGCCCGGTTCGGTTGTGGTAGACACCTCCACTGTTGCTCCTGATACTGCGCGAGAAGCGGCGCAGAGGGTGCGCTCGGCCGGGGCTGAGTTTCTCGATGCCCCGGTCTCTGGGGGGCCGGAGGGGGCCAGGCAAGGCTCTATGGTGATGATGGTGGGAGGCGATGAGCGAGTCCTGGAGCGCATCCAGCCGCTACTCGACCCAATCTGTACTGCAGCTCATCATATGGGGCCAGTAGGCGCGGGACAGGCTACTAAAGCGGTCAATCAGATCATGGTTGCCGGGATTATGCAGGGGGTTGCGGCGGGCCTAGCGTACGGCAAGGCACAGGACTTAGAGCTCGATCAGGTGATTGAGGTGCTCAGTGGCGGAGCAGGCAATAACTGGCAACTAGTTCAGCGCGGCCCGAATATCGCCCGCGCCATTTTCCCCCCGGGTTTTAAGCTGGCCCTGCACCGCAAGGATCTAGATATAGTCCGGGCTGAGTTGGCGCAGCAAGGTAAGGGCATAGAGCTTGTAGAGCGCGCCATAAGCGATTATGACAATCTGATCGAGCGGGGATATGGCGATGAAGACATCTCTGCGCTCTTTAGGTTGCGGCAAGAGGAAATAGGTTAGTTGCAAAAGCGCTCCAGCAGCCTTCTTATCTAGAGTCAGCAGGCAAGAAGGCGCGGTGAGTCTCTTATAGAACTACCCCTCAGTACGCAGGAGTAGCGGCTCGATGTTGTTGTCCTCCATGCGCTTGCGGGCCTTCTCTATCTCATCGTGCTTATCAATCGGGCCGACCCTGACTCTATGCCAGTTCTGGCCATCATCTAACTCAACCGTGTGGATTTGGGCTGGCAGCCCGACAAGGGCAAGCGAAGCGCGCATGTGCTCGGCGTCATCCTTGTTGCGAAAGGAGCCCGCCTGTAACAGGTAGCTGTAGCCTTCCTCAAGGGTGGGGGCACGCTTGACATCCTCTTCCTCGTGAGCCGTGCGGCGGCGCTCAGCAGGAGGCGGATCGTCCTCCGGAATTGCGACCTCGTCCTGCATCAGGATATCGTAAAACTCATAGGAGCGCTCCTCCTGCTCGGGACCCGCTTCCTCATCCCTCTCTTCTTCCCGCTCAGAGCGGCTTCTAGCCGCTACCTGCTCGGTGCTCGGCTGAAGTATCTCAGGGTCGTCCTCGCCATCTTGAATAAACTGCAGCGCGGAAAAGGCCAAGCCTCCAATGACGGTCCCCCCAAGCAGCCACATCCAGCCCGGGGGCGCGGGCTTGTCATTGCGTCGGCTGGCACCCGGGCCACCGCTCGCACCCGACCCCTTGGCATTGGATTTTGTGCTGCGTGTTGTCGGTTTTTTACGTTGTTGGGCCATGATCTTTGTCGTTTACATTCGCTCTGGGGCGTCAACGCCAAGTATTCCAAGGCCATTGGCCAATATCTGGCGGGTTGCCTCGATTAAAGCGAGACGCGCATTGCGTAGCTCACTATCCTCTACTATAAACGGCACCGCGTTGTAATAGGTATGAAGTGATGCCGCGAGCTCCCGCAAATACTGGGCGAGCTGGTGGGGTTCACGCGCAATGGCAGCTGCCTCTACGATCTCAGGATAACGGCCAATAAGATCGAGCACTATACTTTCGTGCTCGGTATCGAGCCGGGGTAGGGCAGTGAGCCCCTGGTCCCGGTCGAACTCCAGGTTGCGCTCAGAGAGCTGGCGGAAGACGCTACAGACCCGAGCATGGGCGTATTGACAGTAATACACCGGGTTATCGGCCGACTCCGACTTGGCTAAATCGAGGTCAAAGTCCATGTGCTGCTCGCTGCGCCGCATGACGTAGAAAAAGCGCGCAGCATCCTTACCTACCTCTTCGCGCAGTTCGCGCAGGGTAACAAACTCACCAGAGCGAGTAGACATGGGCAGTTTTTCACCGCCGCGGTAAAGGATTGCGAATTGAACCAGGCGGACATCTAGCTCGCTGGGGTTGCGACCCAAGGCTTGTAATGAGGCCTTAACTCGCGGCACGTAGCCGTGGTGATCGGCCCCCCAGACATCAATCAGGGTGTTATAGCCGCGTTCTAGTTTGTTCAGGTGGTAAGCTATATCGGCAGCAAAATATGTGGTCAGCCCATTTTCGCGGCGCAGTACCCGGTCCTTGTCGTCACCAAAGGCGCTAGCACGAAACCACAACGCCCCCTCAGCGGTATAGGTCTGCCCAGCATTGGCGAGCTTGTCTATAGCCGCCTCAATATGGCCGTTATCAGCCAACTCGCGCTCTGAGAAATAGCTATGATAGGTGACACCGAAAGCGGCGAGGTCCTCTTTTATATCGCCTAAAATGGCGCTTAGAGCGAAGTCTAGAACCCTTTGATAAGAGCTTTCGCCGAGCAATTGCTTGGCACGATGGATCATGCAGTCGAGGTATGCCTCTGCATCGCCGTTTGGTTGATCACCGTCAGCTGGCAAACCTTCTTTGAGCTTGGCAAAGGGCTGCACGTGTTTTTCGCCGTCGGCGTTTAGCAGTTGCGCGGCATGACTTTTGATATAATCGCCTTGATAGCCTTTACTGGGGAATGCTACCAGCTCGCCGGCTGCCTCAAGATAGCGTAGCCACAGGGAGATGGCGAGGATATCCATCTGGCGTCCGGCGTCGTTTACGTAGTATTCTCGATGGACAGTGTAGCCGCCTGCCTCCAGGACACTTGCAAGGGCGTCGCCGAAGGCTGCACCGCGACCATGGCCGACGTGGAGTGGGCCGGTGGGGTTGGCTGAGACGAACTCGATATGGACGCTATGGCCGTGGCCGATATTACTTTTGCCGTAATTGCGACCCTCGCTTAGCGCGGTACGTACTGCCGCATGACGAGCGGCAGGGGTCAAGGTGAAGTTCAAAAAGCCGGGGCCAGCTACCTCGACACCGCTGATTACATCTGATGTGGGTAGGTGCGCGCGAATCGTTGCGGCTAGATCGCGGGGGTTACGGCCCGCCCGTTTGGCGAGCAACATCGCCGTGTTGGCAGCGTAGTCGCCGTGGGCGCGGTCACGGGCGCGCTCAACCTGGATTTCGGGCAGCTCCAAATCCTGCGCTAACTCGCCGTTAGCGCGCATGGCTTGTAGGGCCTGATCGAGGAGATTAGCCACGTGTCGCTTCATTATTCAGAGACTCCGGTAGGTTGCCGGTGGGTATCCGGTTCGCAGGGTAAACCGCCTATTATCCAATCCTTGGCGAGTATATGCCAGCACTGTTTTGTCGTGTTGCTTATCGGTGTACTCGGCTATGGCCAGGCGGTGCTAGCTGAACCGTTTGGCGCGGGCGAGGTTTGGCGCGGTCAAAACCATCAAGCCGAGCAAACGGCCTGTAAGCTTATCTCTGATGAGCAGAAGTGGCAGGAAATTTGGCAACAAGTCGGTGAGTCTCCGCCGCAGGACTGGCCGGACGGAGCGCGGGCGATCGCCGCCCTCGATCAGCAGCGCCCTAGCGGGGGCTATACCCTGCAACTGCGGGCCTTTGATGACAAGCGCCTGGTTGTGGAGTCACGGCCTCCCGAGGGACCGGCGAGCTCAGTGATGACAAGACCATGGTTGATAGCGCTGTTTGTTGAAGGAGGGATAGAGTCAGTTGCGTGCTCGTTCCCTGAGTAAAGCAGGTCTTGCCATCCGGCACCTGCCGGCGCTGCGGGTCGTCTTTGGTCTAGCCGTTATGCTGCCTGCAGCTCTGCAGGCACCTATGGGTGGCCCGCCGCCTCAGCATGCCGGTTCGGGTGCCGATCCTCACGAGCTTATTGTAAGTTTTGCTAGTGGCACTCAGGCCAACGTCAAGCGCGCCACCCATCAAGCTTACGGCAACTATCGGCGCATGCGCAGCCGCACTAACGGCTGGGAAGTGGTGGTGTTGCCGCCCTACGCCGACCGTGAACGGATCAGACAAAAGTATATCGATGATCCTCATGTCGAACACGTCGAGCGCAACCGGACGGTGCTTAGAGTTGGTGCAGCGGGATCGGCTAAGAACGGCGAAGGTAGTTACTCAACAGCTGCCAACGACAGTGATTGGTTGCATGATGAGCAGTGGGGCCTGGAGCGCATCGGTATGCCGCAAGTGTGGGAGCAAATGGGCGAAGATGGCTCAGCGGATGACGTCGGCGATGCCGGTGATATTGTCGTCGCTGTATTGGATACCGGGATCGACCGTAACCATCCTGATCTAGAAGATAACATCTGGCAGAACCCCTCAGCTGAGGAGTGCTCAGATGATTATGAGACCGACGATGACGGCAACATCCTGCCGTGTGATGATGATTTTGGCTGGGATTTTACCTTTGACGGTAGTGATGGGGACAAATCGGGCCAGCCTTATGATGATAACGGCCACGGCACCCATGTGGCAGGGATAATCGGCGCCCACGGTGGCCATAATGGCGGTGTCTCTGGGGTGGCCCGAACTATCCAGCTAATGGCGTTGAAGTTTCTGGATAGTAGTGGAAGCGGAAATGTAGCTGATGCCATAAGGGCGATTGAGGATTACGTCCTTGAGCATAATGTGGACGTCATTAATGCCAGCTACGTTAGTACCGTATCCTCGACAAATCAGGACCGTCTGCCGACAGATTGCGCCGACTTGACCAATCACGATGGTAAGCTTGAGTGCGAGGCGATCGCAGCGGCCGGAGAGCAGGGCGTGCTGGTGGTCGCTGCCGCTGGGAATAACGAACGCAACAACGATAACCCTTCCGAGATGACACTGCCGGCATCTTTGCCGCTGGTAAATGTAATATCAGTGGCCGCCTCCGCTAAGGAGCAGGATAGGCTCACCAGCTTCACCAATTACGGCCGCCTTACCACCCATCTAGCTGCCCCGGGCAAGGGTATCTACAGCACTTATCTGGATGATGGCTATAAACGCCTTGATGGCACATCTATGGCAGCACCGATGGTCTCAGGTCTTGCTGCGCTGCTCATGCAAAGGCACAACGCCGAACAGGGTGAACCGCAGACTGATCAGGAGCGCCAGGAGCGTATGCTGCAAGTACGCGAACAGATCTTGGGCACCGTTGCTTGCAATGAAGAGTTAGCTGACGAACTCGGCCATGAGTGCTATGGCGGTGAACTGAAAGGTGGCAAGGAGAATGCCCGCGACTACGCCGAGCGGACTTTGCTCGGTGGTCGCCTGGATGCCTGGTCGGCTTGGTCAGCTGAGGAAGGTAATCTTGCCCAAATGCGTGCGGTGCCACCGAGCCATCTTAGCGTCAGCGATAATGATGCCAGTGGTGGGGCCGAACTTTATTGGTTGGGCAGCAGCCCGACAACCGACAGGTACAGCATCAAGCGCCGCTACAGTGATGAGGATGAGTTCACCGAGATTGCTAAGGTTGAGGCATCCATTGGCGCGCACAGTTTTGCAGATAACGAGCCTCAAAAACCGGGCACATTGTACCGAGTAGCTAATGTCCAGGCTTACCCCCCTGATCCAGTGTTGGCGAGCGCCGAAGCCAAAAATGACAGTGTGAGCTTACGTTGGTATGAATACCCGATGACCGAGCAAGGCTGCTATGAGTTGCGGCGTCACGGTGCAGATGGCACCGAGCTGTGGCAAGTTGCAAGGGAGCATAAAACCTATACGGATAAACCGGGGCGTGGTGATTTTTCATATAGTGTCCGCGCTTGTCTGGATTGCACTAATGAACGCGAAGGTGAGAAGAACTGCTCAAACTGGTCTAACGAGAAGCAGGTCTCAGTGGTGGGCTCGGGAACAGCGGAATTAGTGGAGAGTTTTGAAGGATTTGATAACGCGGACAGTGACTCACGCTGTTTCATCGCGACAGCTGCCTACGGTAGCCCCTATGCTGCTGAAGTGGAATCATTGCGTGAGTTCCGCGATGCGGTCTTAATTCAACATGGACTGGGAAGGGCCTTAGTGTCTGCCTACTATAGGGTCAGCCCACCGCTCGCCGCTTGGGTGGCCGAGAGCGACACCCTGAAGGCCTGGGTCAGGGGAGTTTTGGATCTGTTTTATACCTTTCGCCAAACAGGTGAGCGGCGGTTACCAGCGGTAGCCGAGGCCAATGTCGATCAAGGTGTGATCGGGCTCCAATCTGAAACTGTTCTGCCAGGTTTGGGACTCATAATGCATGACACGCAGATTCAAGCCTGTTCGCCAATTTTCTGTGATGTCGATGTTGATGGCCCCGGTGTAGGCTATGCCCCAGGTATTGGTCCAAGATGAGAGGGTTCTCATTTGATTGCTATGGGACTCAAGCTCAAGGCGTGCCCCGGCAACCCCTATGCCTACTTCAAGAGAGGCCGTATCTGTGGGACGGTATGTGAGAAGTGATACGGCCTCGCCGCCAAAGGGAATTTGGGCTGTGAACCGCGCGCCGTCTTCCGCAGAGCTTATTTCGGCATTGCTTATCCAGGCTGATAGCCTTAGCTGTAGGCCTGCTTGGTCAAAGATTGAAGCGGTGACTGCAAAGTCAGCGCCTATTCCGACGCCTGTATCACTCCAGGTGCCGGAATTGCCATTGGCATCAGACCAGCCAAGATCTATCTGGCTAAAAACTGTCCAGGCTGAGAGCCTGAATTGGGTCTTGCCCGGCTCCGACGCCCATAGCGGCTTGGCCGGCCATAGCAAAAAAATCAACAGCAGTATAATTGCCATGGCCAGTTTAGCTAGGTTATTGGTGGGCAAAATGATCCAGGCCCCTTATCCAGCCAGTCGCTGACATCTTTGAGAATTTAGATCGAATATAGCATGTTAAGACATCAAGGGCCTTCTACACAGCAGCGCGGAGTGGCTTTAATTACGGCACTGCTCGTTGTTGCTCTGGCAAGTGTGGCCGCGGTTTCGCTGACTTCCAGCCACCAGCTGGATATGCGTCGCGCCCAAACCAGCCAGAACTTTGGTCAGGCCCAGCTCCACGCCGCAAGTCTTGAAGCGCTCGCTGCGGAGATGCTACTTGAGATCGGGGTTGACGAGGAGATGGCCTTAGAGCAACTCGATGATGACTGCCGCACCCAGCCATTGAGCTTTGAGATCGATGGCGCGGGGGTGCAGGCGCGTTTGGAAGACCTGCATTGCCGAATAAACCTCAATAATCTGTTAGACGCAGAGGATGAAGAGACTGAACAGGCGTTTATCTCCTTAGTAGATGCCCTTAATCGCGAATACGGTGAGGTCTCACTAGACGCTGCGGATCTGATAGATGCTCTACGGGCCTGGGCTGATCCTGAAGTTGAAGAGGATTGGTATTCGCGTCAGGATCCACCGTACCGCCCCGGCAACCGGCGTCTGGCAAGTGCGGGCGAGCTGGTCATGGTCAGGGGTATGACAGCAGAGGCTTATCAGGCATTATCGAGGTATGTAACTGCCTTGCCGGCTCAGGGAACCCGCTTTAACGCCTTTTTGGCGCCGGAGAGGTTGCGTGAGGCCTATGATTTGCCGCCGCCTGCGGAAATGGATCCTGATGAGTACGGCCTAGGTGATTATGCTCAACTGGAGGTCTTGATCGAGCAAGATGACAGGCTTTACCAGCAGTGCAGCATGATCCATATCCCTAGTGGCGATATCGTTATGCGGCGGTTAAGGGGGTGTGATGGCTAGTTGCCGCATAGGATTTAAAGACGCGCGAGGCTGGCGGAAAGATGGCTGAGATCTTCTGTCTGCGCCTGCCGGCTCAGGCCGATGGCAACTATGAATATGCGCTAACCGCTCTCGGGGGCTCAGATGGAGCCCAGCAAGGCGTAGTTAGTTCTGAGCAGGTAGCTGAGCTGGCCGGCAACAGGCGCTGTGTTGCTGTTGTTAGCGGCTTTGATGTGCTTATTACCCGGGTCAAGCTGCCAACGCGCAGTCGTGCGAGGGTTGCTCAGGCCTTGCCATACGCACTGGAAGAGCAACTTACCAGCGACATCGAAGATCTGCACTTTGCTATCCGTCGAATAGACAGTGACGGCGGTGTCCATGCCGCGGTTGTCGAGCATGCCGCTATGCAACGCTGGCAAGCGGAACTAGCTGAGTTGGGTCTTGATGTGTCGGCTATAGTCCCAGAAAACGGGCTTTTGGCTGCGAAAGAACCTCATTGGCAGGTCATTGCTGATGGCAATCAAGTGGTAATGGCCTTGGGCGGTGATGGCTTCGCCCTTGAGCCGGCAACGGCACCAATCACCCTGGAAGCGGCTTTAGCAACTGCTGAGCAGCCGCCGGAGGCGATCGAGATAGAGGCCCCGCAGGGGCTGCTGGAGCGCTTCGAGGCAGTGCCTGCCGCGCAGCCTGAGCCGCCTCCAGTCAAGGCCCAGGAGAGTGACCGGCCGCTCTTTGTCCGCTTAGCCGAACGGCTTGACTTAAGCAGGGCAGTCAACCTTATGCAGGGGCCTTATGCACAGCGTGAGCGTTGGGGTTGGTTGTGGCGGCCGTTGCGACCGGCCGCAGCACTGCTCGGGATTTGGCTTCTGGCACAGGTCGTGCTGCAGATAGTAGAGGTGAATCAACTCGCAGCAGAGCGCGAAGAGTTGCGCAATGAAATCGAGTCTGTCTACCGTGATACATTCCCCGATGGACGCGTGGTCAATCCGCGAGTGCAAATGCAGCAACACCTGCGCAGTATTCAGGGCAGTGGTGAGCAGGATAATGATGAGGCCTTGCTCAGTCGCTTATTGGTCCAAGCTGCACCGGCCTTGGCCAGCGATAGGTTACATTTGCGCAGTCTGCGTCTGCGCGATGGTGCCCTCGAAGTCGAGTTGAATACTGCAGATATAGAGTCTCTGGAGATGCTGCGCGCGGCCCTGGAAGATGATAGTGATTTGGCAGTGGAGATCCGCTCGGCATCGGCACGTGAGGGGAGGGTAGCGGGTAGGTTGGTGATACGTCAGGAGGCGGCATGAAGCCCGCGAGTCTGGTAGTTGAGCTTCGTGATCAAATCTCGCGTTGGTGGTCAGCGCGGAATACTCGCGAGCGCTGGATAGTTGGTAGTGGGGCGGTTATAGCCTTTGTCGTCTTACCCTATGTCTGGTTTTGGGAGCCGTTGGTCGAGCGAGCCGAAGGGCTCCGAGCGGAGGTTACAGAGCAGCGCCGTGATTTGGCGTGGATGCGCGATGCTGCGCAGCAAATCAAAGCCGCAGGGGAGGGTGGCGCCGGTGCTACTGAGCCGGTGACCGATGGACGCTCACTGCTCGGGCTGGTAGATCGCAGCGCCCGCCATTCTGGGCTTAATGATCAGGTTAGTCGTGTCCAGCCTGACGGCGAATCTAGCGTAAGGGTTTGGCTTGATCGGGCGCCTTTTAATGATTTGGTTAAGTGGCTGGATAATCTGGAAGGCGCGGGAGGCGTTGTGGTAAGTGATCTTACTGTTGAGAGAACCGGTGAGGAGGGTTTGGTGGATGCGCGGCTGACACTAGAGGTTGGCTCTTGAGGCCGTTGCGAAGAGGGGGAAAGTCGCGGCTGCGCAGCGGGGCTGGTCAGGCAGCCTCGCGCCGGCGCTTGAGGCTGCCGGGGTGGCGGTTTTGGTTGTTGCTACTATTGGGGTTATCGGCTTATGTGGCCTTTCTAATAGCTGGACTGCCATCTGCTGTAGCCTGGGAGTTCGCCAAACGCTATGTTGATATACCGCAGCAGGTTGAAGTCGGCTCGTTGCAAGGCACAATCTGGAACGGACGCGTCCTGGGTCTAGGTACAGCCGAGGTGCAAGCGGAACAGGTTAGCTGGAGCGTACAGCCGACCGCCCTGTTGCGAGGTAGCCTGGTAGTAGAGATCGAAGGCACGATGGTCGACGGCTTTGCTGAAGGGAGGGCAGAGTTGGATCGCGGTGGGCTAACTGTGCTCGATCTGAATGGCCGCTTACCGGCCTCACCCTGGGGCGCCTTGGCTGCTGAATTTGGGGGTGAAGAGGTTGCCCTGGAGGGTACCTTTAGTTTTGCAATAGATCAGCTTGAGTTGGACTATAGCGGCGATATACACCGTGCCGATGGGCGGCTGGCATGGCATGATGCGGCTATAACGGTTGATCAACACGCTCGGCTAGGCGGTATTACGACAACCTTGGTAACCGATGCCGATGGCAGGGTGACCGGGGAGTTGGGGGATACGGGAGGAGAGCTAGTCCTCTCAGGAAACTGGTGGCTCGATCTGGCCAGCGGCAGTTATGAAGTTGACGCTATTGTGGACACCCGTGAAGAGGCCGCCGATATTCTTACCCGCAGCTTAGAATTGGCTGGCCCTAGGCAGGATGACGGTGTCCATATCGGACTTGAAGGGAGCTTATAATGGCCCTCCTTGAGCAATCTCTTTGACTTCTTCCTTCATCTGCCTCCCCCTTTTTGTGCGCGATTTAGCTACCCCGGTGGTGTGGAGGGCGCCGTGAAATTTAAGTACAATGCTGCAGCTAAGCAGAAAAATGTTGCAGTTCGGAAAGTCTAGTAATAAAACCTAAAGCCGATCCTTGCTGACCGGTTGCGCTCAAAAAGATACTCAACATAGGCTCGGCTACGTTTGCCGTCATCGAGTGCTGCTTCCAGGCGGGTGGTTAATCTGCCATTGCCTAGCTTCTGTAACCCATCATCATCACTCAGTCCGAAATAGCGCTCATAGTGCGAAGCAAGCGACCATGTTGCACTGATTTGTGCAGTTGCGCCGGCGCCTATGGTGTAGCCACGGCGTTGATCTGTAGTGCACTGCTCGTCGCGATCATCCGTGTCATGGCACCTCTCAATGGTGTGTCGCTCGCGGCTCGCCGTAGCGTATAGATCTATCTGCTCACTCACAGGCAAATTAAAGCCGGCGCCGTAGAAGTAACGCTCCAAGGCGGTGCTGGTGCCTTCGGCAGAGTCATCTCGGTAGCAATCGTCAACACAGCCTTCGCTACCAAAGTAATCGAAAAAGAAAAAGGTGCCATGTTCGGCTTGCCACGAGGCGCGCAGGTTTACACCAAGTGTACGACGATACGTTATGGGCTCTGGCGCATCATCACCGTTCTCGTTTTGTGGCTTCTCACCACCGGGAAAAGCAGCCAAGGTGCGGTCAAAGAATGCTTTGCCCAGACCAGCTTGGACGAAACTGTGGCTGCGCGGCTGTGACTCATTCCCAGATGCAATAGCCAGCGTGGGAGCACAAAGGGCATAAAAGATTACCGCAACCGCGGTGCAGTGGAGACGAAGGCGCATACTTAGAAGCGGATCCCTATGGTGCCCCGATATTGCAGAGTTTCATATTCTACCCGCAGATGTTCGGGAATTGATATATCCGGGGAGGGGCTGGTGGTGATGGCATCGAGTTGCAAAGAGATGCCCCATGGGCTTATCCAGCCGGCGATTACCCCCAGCGAAGTATCCATGTCACGTTCATTATCGTCGCCGTCGGGGCGTAACGTTAGCCGAGTTACGCCAATATGCCAGCCCATAAACCAACCGCTGGAGCCGAAAAGCCTGCGCGCCTGGCTAAAGAGTTCAGCTTGACCGATGCGTATGGTCTCACCCGCTGGGGTAAGGGGATGGTCATCTGTTTTGGCATAGCTCAAGCCGGCTTCAAAATCCCAAGTTGCGCCGCTGTCTGCCACCACCCGGGCGCCGTTGGCCAGTGAGATGGAGTTGGCTCGGCCGCTTGAGCTGCCATCAAGCACCTTCATGGTGCCGTAACCAAAGTTGAGTCGCCAGCTGTCATCGATAACGAGGCCGTAACCGAGTTGTTCATCCTCGGCTTTTGCCGGCGCTATGGTGATTAGAGTTGCTAAAACTGCCAGCGCCACTGTCAGCATCAGCGCGTGCCGCCTGTGGCCAGGAGATACGGAAGGTGCTGCCCTGCTGAGGCTGCGACTCGCAGGTAACGTATCCGCCGGCCTCATGGACGTAGCGTTCAACCAGGGCCAGACCCAGGCCGGTACCTTCGGCGCGAGTAGTCGCGAACGGCTCAAAGATCCGCTCGCGAATGTGCTCTGGTATGCCTTCGCCGTTATCAGCAATGCTCAGCTCCAGGGTGCCGTGATCATCCAAACAGGCATGAACTTTAACATAACCATCTGCAGGTGCAGCCTGGATAGCGTTGCGGACTAGATTGGCATAAACCACTCGCAACCCTGATGGTAGCTGAACCTCAGTGTCTGGAGCGTCGACCTCGAGTCTTACCCCCTTTCTTTTGGCGTTGGTGCGCAATACCTCAGTCCAGCTCTCTAGGGCACTACTGAGGGCGAGGACTTTACTATTACTCGATTTGCCGGAACCGAAGTCCATGAAATCGTGGACAAGATTGTGTATGTGATCGAGCGAGCGCAGCACTGAATCTCTATCGCTCTCATTCATGGGGGCGAGCTCGCAGAGTAGCTTGACCGGAACGATGTTGTTTTTTATCTCGTGAGCTAGTTCCGTCGACATCTCCCCCAAGGTTGATAGCGCCTGCAACTTTTCCATGTGCTCTTTAAGCCGGCGGTACTCGGTCAGATCGGTGATCTTAATAACGGCATGGCCGTCCTGCATCCGTAAAGAGATAAGTGCTGGAAAGTCACGACCAGCGATTCTGACTTCATCCTCTATCGTCGCTGAGCGGCCCTGACTCAGGATGCTATGGATGCGCTGCCAAAGCCGGTTGCCGATTATTGAGGCGACATGGACGCTGTTGCAGTTTGGCACCGGGCAGCAGGCGCAGGCTGTGCCCATGGCGGCGTTGCCGTGGCGGACATAGCCACTAATATCGGCGAGGATGACTATGTCATCGACACTATCAAGCAGCCACTGCGAGCGACTCAGCCGCTCCAAAGTGTGAATAAGCTGATCTTCTAGCTCCGCTAATTCGTCGGTTTGGCGCGGCTGATGATCAACGAATGAGCAGTTCTCAGGTGGCCTAATCGAGGGTTGGACTAGATTTGCTTGCCGCCGGCCACGTTGTACTATCGCTTGCAGGCTGCTGCGCCAGCGAAAGGCAACCCAGGCCCCGAAGAAGGCTGCTAGCAGAGAGGTTAGGGATACCATGGCGACTGCAGCGAACCTTACTGAGGAGAAGCCGGCGGCGAGGTCATCGGAGTCTAAGACGCCGGTTTGGTGGGATTGCTCAATGACCTGCTCGACACGATCCTTGATTAGGTGCTGAGCAAAGTGATCGAAGATCAAGGTAATCGGCACCGCAATGGCCAAGGTCAGGGCTAGAAAAGTGGCACTGAGCCGAATGGCTAAGCTGCGAGGGCGCCATGTCATCATTCGGCCTCGCTGCGCTCTAGGGTTTGCTGGAGGCGGGCGCGGAGAGTGTTGCGCGATACGCCGAGTGCCTCAGCAACGCGGCTCTTGTTACCGGAGTGAAAGTGCAAAGCGCGGTGCAGGGCCCGCTGCTCGACATCATGGAGGAACTGGCCGAGGTCACCGGCTTGCAGAGCCTGATCGATTTGCTGGTCTATTGTCTGGCGTTGCTCGGCATCAGGCGCAGAAGCGTCAGTATTTGATTCGATCAGCTCAAATCTTTCGATAATACCGCGTTGTTTTTTAGCAGCCGCGCGAAAAACGGTGTTCTTGAGCTCGCGAACATTGCCTGGCCAATTGTGTGCGCCTGCTTGAGCAAGGGCACTATCGCTGACTCCCTGCAGTTCAAGCCCCATCTCTTGATTGGCGCTTTGGACGAAGAAATCAATCAAAGCCGGTAAGTCGTCTTGGCGGTCACGCAGTGGGGGTATCTCGACGGGTATCTGGGCGAGACGAAAATAGAGGTCACTGCGAAAGGAGTTGTCCCAATTGCTCATCAACTCACGATTGGTCGCGGCGATAATCCGTACATCGGCCTGCCGTGGGGTAGAGTCGCCTAACCGGTAAAAACTCTTATCTTCCAGAAAGCGCAACAGCTTAGCCTGAAAGGCTTGCGGCATGTCGCCAATCTCATCGAGAAAGAGGGTTCCCCCTGCTGCCGATTCGATCTTACCGGTAGAGGCTTTGGTTGCCCCGGTAAAGGCCCCGGCGGTATGCCCAAAGAGTTCGGCCTCAAGCAGATTTTCCGGCATTGCAGTGCAGTTGAGGGCGACGAACGGGCCTTGAACGCGTGCTGAGTGGCGGTGGATTAGCTCAGCGGAGATCTCCTTGCCGACCCCGGTCTCGCCGGTAATCAAGACATTGAGGTCGTTGCTGGCTGCTACCCCGAGCAGCTTAAAGACCTCCATCATCGCTGCGGATGAGCCGAGTATATCGTTACCAAAGTGGTCGATAGCGAGCCCGTCGGTATCCTGCGGCGTCTGAGCAAGGGCCTCATGTACTGCGTTGATCAAGGCCTCAGCGTCGATGGGCTTGGCGAGAACTTGTTGCGCCCCGTGCTTACTAGCTTCAACGACATTATCCGGAAAGGTGTGGGCGGAGAGGATGATCGCCGGCGTCTCATATGCCTCGCTACGGAGTTGCCGTAATAGTTCCAGGCCACTCTCCTGTTCTAGGCGGATGTCTATTATCAGGGCATCGGCCTGATCTAGCAGGGCCTGGGCTTGTTGTGTTGTGGCGGCACTAAGCACTTCTAGGCCGCGGCTTTCCAGGAGGCGGCGGACGGCGTAGACGACTTCGCGGTGGTCATCAATTACCAGAATACGACCCTGCATTGGACCCCTGCCTCAATTTTGGAACCCCAATTTGGATTATGCACGCAGAATTTGAGCAATATCAAGGCAGCGCTTGAGAGTACAACTGCGCAGATTTTTACCAGGGCTGAGCGGTAATTGAGCAGCTGGCCATCGATATTGACTTGTATCAAATACAATCAATCGCACATCCAGTTGATTTAGTGCAAAAGGATTCCTCGATGTGTGCTTGGCACGCGAATTGCTATTTGGAGGCTGACGGGAATCAAATTGATAAATGTCAGCTGATGGCGCCAGGAGTGGAGGGCTACCGTTGTCAATCAAATCGCCGAGCACAGCATCACCTGTCTGGTCGGTTCTGCTGGCTATCTCGCTAGCACTTATTGTGAGTGTTGCTATAGGTGCAGGGGCCGCTGCTGATCAGAAGCCCGATGAACTAGAAGAGCTGCTCGAAGAAGATGTAGAAGAGATAATCGAGGAGGTGCGGGCTATCTCACCGGTTGTTGCTGAGCGCCGCATGGAAGATCTGCGTGAGCACATTGAGCGGGTCGAAGAGACCGCCCACGCTGTTCAAGCCGATCCGAATTCGCCCGCTGGACAGGCCGCGGAGGGGGAGCAGTTCTGCTACGCCTGTCACGGCGATGGCTTTGAGCACTTTTATAACATCGGTGATGACATAACTACCGACCAGGCTAACGAAACCTGCCTCGACTGCCATAGCGGCGGTGAGCGCATGCACTGGCACGGTGGGGCACACGAATTCCAGGATATGGCCTGCATCGATTGCCATAACGCCCACAGCGATAACGAACGGCTGTTGCGGGCCGAAGACCAGCTGCAGCTATGCAGTGACTGCCATCAGGAGCGGCGCGTCGATTTCCACCGGCCACATCACCATCCGGTCAGAGAGGGCCAGGTTGAGTGCTCTGACTGCCATAACCCGCACGGTGAAGTAGGTTCGGCACAGCTGCGCGAAGGAGAGGTCAACGAGACCTGTTACCAATGCCACGCCGAGTACCGCGGCCCCTTTCTGTGGGAACACCAGCCGGTGCGCGAAGACTGCACTCAGTGCCACGATCCGCACGGCTCGGTCCATCCCGGCATGCTCGAGTCGCGCACCGCACAGGTCTGTCAGTCGTGTCACGTGACGTTGGGGCACCCGGGGGACGTCCTGGGAGCCGATCCGGGCGATGACATTCCACAGCAGGGCCAATTTATGGTGCGTGGCCAAGGCTGCATGAACTGTCACTCCGAGGTGCACGGCTCAAATCACCCGGGCGGCGCACTGTTTCAGCGTTAAACGGTGATGGCTGGGGAAAAGGAGAATAAATATGCATAACACGCGCCTGATGAGCAGCGCCATGGTGATATCTGCGCTGTGTTTGCAGACAACTGCACAAGCAGGATCAGCAGCAGGGACATCAGTGTTTGTCGGCCCAGCGGAATCCCAAATCTGGTTCGGTGCCGGGTATCTGAGTGAAGACAACTACCACATAAATCGGTACACGGGACCGGAGGAGGAAGGGTTTTATCCCCATATTGAACTCGATTTGCGCTATCGCGGGGAGGGGGAAGACGACGCCCGATATATGCAGCTGAAAGGTCAGGATTTGGGCATAGGATCGCGGCGGGTGGAAGGCCGGTATGGGGTGCAGGGGACCTACGGCGTATTTATGGAGTATAACCAGCGGACTCGCTATTACGACGAGGACTTGCAGAGCCCATTGCGTTCAGATGGTCGCGACCGGTTGCGATTGCCGGAGGGAGGAAGCACGGCTGACCTGGAAGATTGGACCCGGGACTGGGAAGTTGATAGAGAACGGAGACAATTAAGCGTTGGCGTCCAACGCCATGTGGATGAGGATTGGAAGGTCGATGCCTCCTTCAGCCGCGAGGAGAAGGAGGGGCGGCTCTATCGTGGTTACGGCGATTGGATCAGCCAAGAGGGCTTCGCAATGCCGGCGCCAGTCGACCACCGAACCGATCAATTTGACATCAGCGCTGCATACTCTGGAGAGGAGCTACAAGGTCGCTTCGGCTACCACTTGTCACGGTTCAATCACCTTGACGGGGTGCGGTCTTATGGCCGTCGTGATGATGCTGATCAGGCCAACTATTTTGAGGTTGAGGACCCCCATTCGGATGACTGGGGGGATCCTGATGTCCATACCCTTTCGCTTGCCCCGGATAATACCTATCAGCGGGTCTACGGTTCGGCGGCCTATTCCTTTCAGCCGGAGACTACGCTCCACATGAATGTGGATATAGGCCGGGCTGAGCAGGATGAGGATTTTGTTGAGGATACGGAATATCAGCAGAATCTTAGTATTCTCGATGAGTCACTAAATGGTCAGATAGATACCACTCGCATAGGTGTGCGCGGTACCCATCGCTTTACCCCGCGGGTACAGATACGCGGCGGTTATCGCTACGACGATCGGGACAATAGCACTCCGCACTATGAGTTGCAGGGCAACGAGAGAACCCGGGTACACTCATTGACACGCCATACGGCAGATTTGGATGCCGATATCCGTCTGCCGGCACGCACCAATCTGCTCTTGGGTTACGAATATGAGCAGACAGAGCGGGACTTGGCCGACGATGACACGCAGGATCACACCGTCCACACCCGTGTGCGCAGCCAAGTAACCGATTCACTTAGCGGCAGTATCTACGCCAGTTACTTGGACCGTTACGGCGCCAATTACTACGGCCTTGAGGCGACTCAGCCTGGGATTGCCTCGAATGTTCCAACTATGCGCATGTACCACTTGGCTGATCTGCGTCGGATCGAGGCGGGAGCCATAGGTAGCTATGCGGTTATCCCGGAATTGGCCATAGGTCTGGAGTTGACTGCCACCGAAGACGACTACCACGAATCTGCAGTCGGCATGCTCTCCGACGAACGATATGCATACACGTTAACCGTGGATTACTTCCCAGATGAGATGATCTCTGGATACAGCTTTGTGGTCTTTGAGGATCATGTTCGTGATCAAGGCGGTATTCAGCGCGATCTGACCCAGGATGAGGAAGTCCTGACCGTCGGCTTAGGCGGGACACTTAGCCTGCTTGAGGATGAGCGGCTGGAGTTGGGCGCAGAGGTTTTTTATCTACAGTCGGATACCGATATCTCAGTAAGTGATGGTGGCGATTTCCCGACCTTGGAAATCCGCATGACGCAGTTGGAGCTCTACGGCGAGTATGCCGCGAGCGAGCAACTGCAGCTGCGCTTGGCGTACTTAGGCCAGAGCTTTGAGGAGCAGGACTGGAGCCGCGGTTTCGGGCCGGGCTGGGATGACGATTTCGACGACGACATGGTTCTCATGGGGCGTGAAGCCTACGACTACACCGCGCACATGATGGTCGCTTCGCTCGGTTATCGGTTCTGACGGTTGAGGGCACTCAAAGATGAAGATGATAAACACAAGCGATTGGCAGATCGGCAACGGCACATTTCCCCAGAAAGCCGTGAGTAGCGGGGTTAGGGGGCCAGTAAGTTCGCCGGGAGATGTCGGCAGAGCTGATTGGGCGATCGGTAGCAAGCAAAGGCCTCTCAGTTCTCTGATCATAGCCATAGGACTGGCCATGCTGTCGTTAGCCGGCTGCGATGAGGCGGATGACGAACATGAGGCTGCCTGGACGGAAGATGCTGAGACGAGTTTCCACCAAAATGAGTGGGCCAGTATCCAGAACCTCGACCCCTTAGGAGAGACGTGTATAGATTGCCACGGCGAACATGAATGGCAGGACATAGGCGACCCGGAGGTGCACAACGTCGGTTTGGCGGGCAACGACTCACCGGCTGATTTGGGGGTCGAGGGGCTTGCTATCGATACTGTGGACGTAGATGTTGATGGTGAAGACGGCATAACTATTACAGCGCAGTTAAATCAGGCACTTCCCAGCGATGCCTCTGTCTCTGCAACCTTTGCGCGCCTAGCCCCAAGGGTAAGAGAGGATGATGAAAACCAATATGGCCACGATTGGCAGAGCTATTTCAACGAGGTTGGCCCATCGCCACGGGATGACCTAGGAGACCCACTAATTGACCATCCGCCACGCCCACAACCTGCTGATGGGGAGCATGTCAGTATCAATGGCAACGAGGTGGTTATTGAAATTGATGATGAGGTTATTGAAGATGATGACGATAATACCTTGAATGAGTGGGGTGAGCATGATTTTGATGTTTCATTGGATGGCTCGGATGATGCAGAGTATGAAATAAAGGGCTTCAGCTCTGAGGTGCCAGATCTTAGCGATCATATAGAGTGTAGTGAGGCTGATTACGATGACAGCCAGATAGATCCAAATGGAAATAATGGTGATAAACCAGTCTGCTGGTGGCCGGATGGGACGGCCCTTCCGGCAGGGGTCTTTGTAAGCGACGATAACGAGTTGATTGTTGCCTATAAGGAAGAACAAACCCATCGTCTGGCTCTACAGGTTAATGGTGATCCGGGCCATAACGTCTGGTACGACTTCGTGCCAGCCGGTGATGAGGGCAATTACAGTCATGTTATGGCTGATGGCAGAGTTGATGCCGAGCAATATGATCCGGCTGATACAGATCACACCGCGCCCGCGGCCCGCGAGATAGTCGACACAGCGAGCTGTAACTCCTGTCATGATCAGATCTCGGCGCATGGAGGTAACCGCTCTGAGGTGCAGATGTGCGTAACCTGCCATAACCCGGGGAACCTGGACGCAGCTAGTGGCCGCAGCCTCGATCTTAAACAGTTAGCACACAGGATCCACAGGGGGTCAGATCTGCCTAGTGCCGGCGTTGATGGATTTATACCTGATGAGGCTACGGACTGGACGAGCGTCAATTTCCCGCAAGGCCCAAGTTCTGGCGATTCAGAGGGCGTAGCAAATTGCGTCAAGTGCCACATGGGCGAGGAGAGTTACAGCGCTCTAAGCGATCTAGCGACAGAGCTGGGGCCGGGCAACGGGGCAGATGACCTGGAGCGGCTCTTTTTAGCTGAACGAACCCCGCAAGGTGATAATTGGCACGATGTGGTGAGTATAGAGGCCTGCCATTCCTGCCATGATGATCGCTATTGGCATAAGGATGATGATGGTGATCCGGCGTATAGGATTTACGGAGATGGTTATCTGGATTTGGATGATAAAGAAGAGTGGCTGACAGCGCATGGCCCCGGTACCGATGAATCATCTGAGAGCTGCGCCGGGGGTTGTCATACGCCAGCAGGCTGGGATTCCAGTGATCTTGGTGATGGTGGTAATAATGACATTGACAGAGCCCACTTAATGCTAATCCGCCAAAGCCTCATTGCGGACCGTTTCGAAGTCGAGATCAACCGAGCTGAGGTCGATGAGGACGGTTTTGAGGCCGAGGTTGCCATTAGGGATCGAAATACGGGCAACCTCTTGGTGCACGACGATGAAGTTGGGGAACTTGGCGATGACGATCTAGACCTGAGCGATGTCAGTATCTTTTTCGGGTGGATGGCTGACGGTTCACCGGACTATAACCATTCAAGCGGTGATGCGCGACAGCCCGCAGCGCCAACGGAAACGGTCGATTTAATAGAGGGTAGCAACCAGGGAGGTAATTATACTGTCAGTCTGCCGTGGTCGGAGATTACCCGCACGGACTGGGATGACTTTAACTCCCCGCAGTCGAGCACAGCGACAGTAGTAGTAGAAGGGACGATTGAGAGCGATGATGAATCAACAGTCCGTTTGCCCAGCGCCGCGGCAGACTTTGCCTTTACCGGTAATGGCGAGCTACTCGCCGATGATGATGGGAGGCGCCAAGTTGTCGATTTCGATCGCGTTGCTAACTCAGATCCTTTACTGGGAGATGAGTCTGCTGGACACGGAGGTGTTCAGGGCTGTCGCAGCTGTCACATGCAGCTTTCCTATCACGGTGAGAACCGGACGAATAATCCCCAAGTATGCGTAACCTGCCACAATCCACAGATGACGGATGTGGCGTATCGTCCGGCGATTGGAACGGACTTGTTACAAGGACCGCCTCCTGGGCGCGAAGAAGTAGTGGAATTGGATATGGATCCCAGCGTATATACAGATGGCAAGTATGAGGAAGCCATGGACTTCAAGCGCCTAATTCACGCTGTCCATGCCTCCGGTCGCGACGGAAGTGGATATAGGGAGGAATCTTTTAAGGGTCGTGCAACTACCCGCGACAACACCAACTATCCCGGCTTCGTGAGTAATTGCTTAAGCTGCCATGTGGAGGGCCTCGACGGCGGTACTTATATGCTGGAAAACTTACCGGCCGACCTTATCGGCTCTACAGCCTTGACCGGCGATTGGGGAGGAGATCATGGGACGATCGGTGACGCAGAGATAGACGATCTTAGCGTTCACCGTAAAATGAGCCCGATCTCTTCGGTATGCACTTCTTGCCATGACGGTGTGATAAACAGAGCCGGGGGACCGCCATTTGATGGCGTTACTGTCGGCGAGCATATCTGGTACCGAGGCGGGGTAGCGCCTGGGGTGGCTCCGCCCGGTCAAGCCTACTCAAACTTCAATCTGAATAACGAAATTGAGGAGGAGTAACCAAAAAGAGCAGCAATAGGAAGCGCTATAACAACAAAAAGGACTATCAATTAGGGCCCGCGCTTGCGGGCCTTTTGTTGTTGCTTATGTAAATCAAGCTACCTGTCTGAGATTCGGCAGGCTGCTTGGGCGCCCCTAAAACTCCCCCAGAGCCACTTGGCTGCCCCGCTGTGGAGGTCTTGGCGCCATGGATGGCGCCATGAAGCCTCCAGGGATGGATTCACGGCGTCCTCCACAGCGGGGCAGCCAAGTGGCTCTGGGGGAGTTTTTGAGCCTCTTTTTAACCGCCGTTATTCTATATCGGCATAAGCACATGTCCATTTATTATTTCACGGCGCAAACATAAGCCGCTATATTGACCTTAGTCAACAGTAAAGCGGGTACCGCCATGTCTGTGCTGAACGCCTCCAAAAGAAGCCTAATCAGCGAAAACGTTGCTCACTTTCAACAAGCGATCAGTGATTACCTCTCCGGCGAACTGGATCAAACGGAGTTTACGCCACTGCGGCTGCGCAACGGACTCTTCTTCCAAAATGGCGAGTCGATGCTACGCATCGCCATCCCCGACGGGGTGATGTCCGCCTCCCAGCTTCGCCATCTAGCAGACCTGCAACGGCGCTTTGCCGATGGCAGAGGCCATTTCACTACCCGGCAAAACATTCAGCTCTACCAAGCCCGGCTAGAGCAAGTTCCGCAGCTAATAGGGGAACTTGCTGCAAGCGGCCTTTACACCATGCAAACCAGCGGGCCGTGCATTCGGGCAGTAACTATCGACCCCCTAGCCGGGCTGGCGGCTGAGGAAGTCACTGATCCTCGTCCGTGGAGCGAACTATTGCGCCACTGGGCTACCCTCCATCAGGGTTTTGCCAACCTGCCGCGCAAGCTCAAGATAGCGATAAGCACCCGGGCTGATGACCGCAGCGCCTTGCGCGCGCACGATATCGGTTTACGGATTACCGGAGGTAGTGCTGAGCAGTCCCGTTTTGAGATCTGGATAGGGGGCGGTTTGGGGCGCCGGCCCGCCTTAGCGAAGCTCCTCTACGCCGATATTCCAGGCTCCGAGTTGCTGCTTTACCTAGAGGCCATTCTGCGCGTCTATGACCGCGATGGTCAGCGCCACGACAAACAGCGCGCTCGGCTTAAGAGCTTTGTCGAAGAGCGAGGCATCGCTAATATCCGCAGTGCAGTTGCGGCGGAACTTGAAGCAATAGCCGCCGACGAGCAGGCGCTGGCTGAGCTAAGCATTGATGCCTCAAGCTATGCAGCAGCCGTTGCCAGCCTCCCCGGATTAAATCCCCGATCCGGTGAGTATGAGGTACTGACTGCGGATTTGCTCGATGTCTGGGCGCGGGCAGATGCCGAATTCGGCCGCTGGCTGCTGTGGAATAGTCAGCCCCAAAGCCGGGAAGAGCGCCGCGCGGTCACTGTCTGCTTGCGCGGGCGCGGGCAGGCTGCGGGTAATATAACAAGCGCCGAGTTGGAGCAGCTCGCCAGCTTAGCGCAATGGGTGAATGGTGGGGAGCTGCGCTGCACGCAGCAGCAAAACATCCTCATTCCCCATGTGCCTCTGAACAGGCTTTACGGCTTATGGCAGGAGTTGCGCAATGCGGGGCTAGCAGAGCCAATCGCCGGCTCCCCCTCTTGCCCATTGGCATGCCCCGGTAAGGGTGCATGCGAACTGGCCAATACCGCGACCGGCGCAGTCACCGAGCTTATCCATGAGCGACTCAGTACCTCGCCAGCGGCCAAAGAGCTTGGCGATACGCAGCTGGCTATTTCTGGCTGCATGAACGGCTGCAGTCACCACGCGATAAGCGAGATCGGGCTCCGCGGTGTTAGCAAGAATGGCCATGATTGGTTCCAGTTCGTGATTGGCGGGTCGCCGCGGGGCGATCTGCGCCTCGGCCAGCTGCTGGGTCCAGCGGTACCCCAGGAGCAGGTGCCGGACGTGGTAGAGGCACTGGCTGAGCGCTACCAAGAGCTGCGGCTGCGGCCGTCGGAGAGCTTCTCCGCTGTAGTGGCCCGGGTCGGCGTCAAACCGTTTCGCAGCGCCCTGCATGCCCAGCCAAAAAGGGAAATATTATGCGACTCAAACAGCTACGTTATATCCACGAAATCGTTCGCCACAACCTGAATATCTCCGCGGCGTCTGAGGCGCTGTACACCTCACAGTCGGGTATCAGCAAGCAGATCCGCATGCTCGAAGACGAGTTGGGGGTGGAGTTATTCATTCGCAGCGGCAAGTCGTTAGCCAAATTGACCCCGGCCGGTGAGAAGGTGCTCGAGGCGATCATCAGGCTGCTGGAAGAGGAGCGCAATATCCGGGCGATCGCCGCCGATTACGCCGCCGAGGAGCGCGGTCACTTATCTATTGCCACTACCCAGACCCAGGCCAAACACGCCTTGCCGGCGGTCATCCGCAAGTTTCGCCAGCGTTACCCCGAGGTGACCTTGCAGATGCACCAAGGGACCCCGCTGCAGATAGCCGAGCTGGCCGCCCGGGGCCAAGTCGATCTGGCTATCGCCACTGAGGGCATTGAGCACTTCGAGGACCTGGTGATGATGCCTTGCTATCGCTGGAATCGCAGTGTGGTGGTGCCTCACGACCACCCCTTGGCCCACCAGGAGACCTTGACCCTGGAGGATCTTAACGCCTATCCGCTGGTGACCTACCTATTCGGTTTTACCGGGCGGTCGCGGCTCGATGAAGCCTTCCAGGCCGCAGGGCTAGCGCCGCAGGTGGTATTTACAGCCACCGATGCTGAAGTCATCAAGACCTACGTCAGCCTCGGCCTGGGGGTCGGCATAATAGCTCGGATGTCTTTTGACCCTGATCAGGATCACGGTCTGGTCGCTTTGGATGCCAGCCACCTCTTCGCCCCGAGCACTACCAATCTCGGCTTTCGGCGTGGCAGCCACCTGCGCAGCTTTATCTATGAATTTATCCAGCTGTTTGCCCCGCACTTAACCCCTGAGGTGGTCGATCAGGCGATCAACGCACGCACATCGCAAGAGAGCGAAAGCCTACATAACGCGCTGGAGGCCCGGCTTTAGAAGCGCGAAACGAAACATTTTATGGAGGAGAGGAGAATGTCAGCTAACGCTGTCTACACGCTAAGCCGCGATCCACAAGTCACTACTAATAGGGCTAACAAACAGCCCGATGGACGGCCCGACAGGCGACCAGATAGGAATAATCTGCAACAGTTAATCGAGAGCACAGTGGCTACCTTGCAACGGATCGAGGCGGAGTATCTGCCCGCATCCATGGCTTCTAGCCTGAGTGCCGAGGATATGGTGCTGCTCGATCTTATTTACCGAAATACTCCACGGATCACTGTATTCACGATCGACACCGGGCGCCTGAATAGCGAGACTTATGCACTCCATCAGCTGGTGCGGGAGCGCTACGGCGCCATCATAGCGACCTTCTATCCGCAGACGGGGGACGTGGAGCAGTACACGGAGCATTACGGGATAAATGGTTTTTATGCCAGCATTGCGGCGCGGCAGGCCTGCTGCGCGGCTCGCAAGGTCGCCCCGTTACGCCGGGCTCTGGCCGGGCAGCGTGCTTGGCTGACTGGCATGCGGCGCGAGCAGGCTGTTACCCGCGAGCACTTGCCGGTTGAGGAGTTCGATGAAGCTAATCAGCTGATGAAGTTCAACCCGCTGGCTGCTTGGCAAGAGGAGGATATCTGGCAGTATATCCATGATAACGCCATTCCCTACAACGCCCTTTACGATAAGGGTTATCGCAGCATCGGTTGTGCCCCTTGCACCAGGGCGGTAGCTGCCGGTGAGGATGCCCGGGCCGGAAGATGGTGGTGGGAGGCGCCGGAGCATAAAGAGTGTGGGCTGCATACTACTCGGAACCTCTAAAACTACGCACTTAGCCGTTTTGCTGCCCCGGAGTGGAGGACGCCGATACGCCGTTAATCTATCTCAGAAGGCTTGATGACGCAAAGATCTCCACATTGGGGCGCAAGTGGCTCTGGGGGATTCGGGGGAGTTTTGGAAGCGTCCTTCAATAACACCTTTCAGCCGCTAACCATCATTGCATCTTTGGCCATAGCGATTAGCCGAATTGTGTAAAGCTCCCAAGAGGTTAACTCAGATGGCATGTGCAAAAACGCCGCGCGCGTGTGGTTCTTCTCTGCTTGACGGTTTCAATTCTCACTTTGATATTGTGGATATTCTAGAGGTGCCGTAGCCTCGGGTGTGCGGTGTTCCTCCGCAAAGCATCTAGAAAGGCCCCGTCTTTATTTGACTAATTTGCTGATGTTGGGAGTTGTGAATAAAGTTTTCCGAGTTACTCAGCGCCGCTTATCAGTGAAAAGTGCTGACATAAGCAGGGGGGCTAGGTAGCAGCCATGGCTTTAATTGTTGACAACTTGGGAAGATGCTAGGTGCATCCATTTAGTGGCCTCTGTTTGTATACAGGGCGTCTTATTGAGCGGTTACGGGTGATCACAAGAACTCACCTTGACACCCCCTTCTGTACTAGATTAGCTGTTTGAAAATTCTGATCGTACAGTGCATTACGTAACTACTATTGTAACGAGTCAACGGGTGGGCGAGTTATATGGATACAAGAAGTTTGCGGCATGCGCGCCTGTTTATCAGGTTGTTTTCAGCTTTGGCGTTGCTTCCCTTTTTGTTATCAACAGGCGTAGCTAAGGCTGTATTCGGAACGACATCTTCATATTGGGGGCTGAGCTACTTAGAAACCACCTATGAGGAAGCCGGGGGTATTGAACGGTTGGCTAGTGATCCACCTGAAAGGGAGTTCCATGGGCAGACAGAGACAGGCATTTCCGCTCTAGTAGGTTATCCAGGTAGGACTAACATAGGGCTTCTTGGGACGTTAGGCTTCGAGGGGCACTTGACCTACGTTCCCGGATTTAATGCGGAAGATCTTGAGTTAGATTTTTTAATCTTTGGCGGTAGTGCTCGTGCTACCTTCGAGATACTCCCTGGCCTTGATTTATTTGGAACCTTAGGGCTTATATATGGCAGTGCGAGTGCCGAAAGGGAACCAGCATCATTTAGATCCGAAGATGATGAGACAGGAGGTGGTTTCGGCTACCGTTTTTCGATTGGTGCCCAGGTGGCGCTTACTGATAGCACCGGAATAACAATGTTTAGCGAGACTCAAGCCTTTGAGGTTGATGATCCTTGGGGGGGGGACAATGCAAATGCATTTGATCAGGAGCTTCAATCTTCCGGTATTGGAGTAGTTCGGTATTTCTGATGATTAAGAAGTACTGGCGTTTGAAGGTCTGAAAGTTGAGATTACATATCATGAAATCACTGATGAGCGTTGAGGCATCAAGGCTGGTATCTAAGTCGGTTTTGCTTGGGGCTTTTTTTGTGGGCTTTACGGCGGCCTATGCAAACAACGATGACAGGGGCGGGATTGTCCCATATATTTACTTAAACTATGGACAGACAGATATTAGCCTTGGTGAGGGAGATGGAGAGAAAGACGACAGCGGCGATGTGCTTATAGTTCGCGGGGGCGGGCATTTTGGCGGTGCTGATGGCATCCACGCACTGGAAGGACGTATCGGTTACCAGCTTGATGAAGACAGTGAAACCGAAATCGATACACTCAGCGCAATCCACTACCGGGCACGTCTATCCGGACGCGCTCTGTCAGCGGAATTGCTGGCTGGAGTCGCTGCGGTACAGGTCAGTGCAGAGGGTCTAGTAACTGATCCCAGTTTTGGTCCGTCTTACGGCGCTGCGGTGGGGTTGAACCTTTTGAGGGATTTGTGGGTATCCGCTGAGTACATGATATACAGCGAAGAAGACGACGAGGTTCCAGAGGTTATTTCAACGACTGTTGGTTTGCGCTATGTCTTCTGAGGCGATTGATAGGCTCGCCGTGTAAGCCATACCAATAAATTCTGGTAGGTGAGGGTAGTGGTAATGATTACACCGGTTCTTAGGGGGAAGCCAGTTACGGCATATCTTGTAGGTTGCGCGATCTGTATTGGCCAGTACGGTTGCGCTTCCCCAGTTGGGCAACCCGAAATAAGTGAGGCCGAGGCAGCCGATGAAGCTGCCGCTGACCCGAGTGCAGAACAGCCCCGCTGGGTGACAGAGCCCGGGGTAAAGGGCAAAAGGGCTGCTGTCGGTTATGCAGAAGCCGATGAGGACAAAGAAGTCGCGCTGATGCGCGCTAAGGCTGAAATCAATCGTCAGGGGTCTGTTCAGGTTGAGGGAGAAGAAGAGGTTGTTGCTAGCTCGGATAGGGATCAAAGTGAGCGCAGGAGCGAGGTGCAACAACGTTCCCATCGTATGCTCGGAGGCGTTGAGGTAAAGGAAGAGTGGGAAGATCCGGATGATGGGACAGTCTATTATTGGGTGGTAGCGCAATGAGAGACAGCAAGGTGAGACAGGCCCTCGTGATTGGCTGCGTAATTACGGCATGCAAGGTGGGGGATGCCATCGCGGACCCCTTGATTAGTTATCCCGGCACAAAGGCTACGAGCATGGGCGGCGCATTCACCGCGGCACCAGGGAATGTGTCTAGTCTCCTTTATAATCCTGCGGCGATGGTACGGCCTGATTTTGTCTGGGAAGATGCTGAAGGGGAGATACAAACCCAACAACAGGTGGTCTCAAGCCTTGAATATTCACAGTCGGTGCAGGCGGCAGCTGGCCCAACAGGTGACAAGGTTGATAACTACATGCTTGGGATGGCTGCATTAACTCCAACACTGTCCTATGGGTTTATGTACTCCCCTATTTGGGAGGTATCCCACGGCGATGAAAACGCTCAAGAGTTAGACGCCTATATGGTCGGTTTTGGCTGGGATATTAGCGACAGGGCAGAGCACGGCGAAGGCCTATTCATAAGCCTCGGAGCATCGGCTGGTTACCTAGAGAGTTCAGCAGACTGGCGTGAAGACGAAGAAGACGATTATTCTGATGAAGAGTTCTTTGGGGTGGCAGGTCTAAAAGCCCGCATTGTAGATACTCGTACATTTAGTTTCGATCTGGGTGGATCATATCGCAGCGAGGCGACATTTGATGAGGCTGAAGTATTTGATGTAGATGGGAGTATGGACAGTCCAGTATCAAAACAGCCATGGGGACTGCCTGAAGAGGTCTCTTATGGTGCTGCAATGCACTACCAAGGCACGGGATACCTAGTGTCTCTGACTGCATCGCACAGAGAAACGGGTTATGAAGCGGTTACTACAGAATATGATGACATGGAGACTAATAGCGTAGGCCTAGAATTGGGTTTAGCTGGCGGTAGTCTGTCATTTAGGAGTGGCTATTACAGCTCAACATCGGACGCGATAGATTCTGATGGGGCGACACTCGGCATTGGGTTTAATGCTATTCGGGAGCACGGCGAGTTGAGCTTAGAGCTTGCCTTCGAGGCGCGGGAGAATACCATCGCTGGAGGGGAAGACTACGATGAAGTCTTATCATCTATATCAATGAATTGGGTGCGCTCGCCATGATTCAGTTTGGTCATGCACTCAAAAAGGGAGCTTTTGCGCAGGTAAAACTGGCTGGCTGCTGTTTGTGTTTTTACGCGGGAAGTGCGCTATTCCATGCAGGTATTGCCGGAGCGGAGGATTGTGAGTTTAATGATGATCTAATGGGTGAGGCCATTAGTGCGTACTGGGAAGCTGCTGATAAGAAAGAAGAGGGTGAGTACGAGGCGGCTAATGATAGCCTAGAGATCGCGATTGAAGAGCTTGGTGCTGAGCCTGCGCAAGTTAGCTACGACATGACCTGCTACCAGATGGTAGCAGGAGCTCATGGTCCGCGTCGGGAGCCACGCCAAACGACTCGGGAGTTGGACTACGATCCGATCGAGGTAGGTAAATCTATCAGGCGGGCAATGCCGCCGCGCTCGGTAATAGTTGTCGAACATATTGGTGGTTCAAATGAAGAGCCCCACGGCGATGGTGAAGCGACGGATCAGCTGCGGGTTCAGGCTTCTAATGGGCGACATGCTGCAGATGGGGCTCCAGCGGTTGCTGATCTGACTAGTTTATCAGTAGAGATTGGAACCGCGACTGGCAATGATTCGAGCGATCCAGTGGCAGTGGCTGATTTGGGTGACATTAGTCAAGGTGAGGTGGCTAAAGAAGAGTTGCAGCTGGATGCCGCCGTTGGGGAGGAGGGACGAATTGAAGCACAAGAGCGTTTTGCGCTGGTTCCGCCGCGAGTCAAGCTTGGAGGAGAGTGAAGATGAGAAGCGAGTCTGTTCCGGTTTTTATAGTGCTGACTATGGTGATTGTGGGCATAGCAGCTATGCCAGCGGCGCATGCATTTAGCTGGAATGAAGACTACGAGATGCGGTATCTGATTTCTATTGACAACGACACGGTAGGCGTAATGCGTTTGCTGAAGGAAGGTGATGAATTAGAGACCGAGTTATATGGGGTTACCCAAGACGATCGCCTTCCATTCTACTCAGACGATAAAAACGTTCAAGTTGATAGTGAAGAGCCAATTCGACTTCGCTACTTGGAGCAGGATGGCGAGCAGGAGATCAGTTTTCACTATGATCTCAGCGATAAAGATGAGGCCTTTCTGCAGCGCGCTGGCTTATACAATGAAGATGAGATCGCGCAAAGCTCTATTATAGTTGATGAAATACGCTCATCACCAATATATAACTATACGTCACACAAACCTACTACCGATACCGAGGCGCTAATTCTGAGCCACTTAACGGGCGAAAAATTTCAGGAATTTATGTACTACATCCCGATAGCCGACAGGTTGTACAGGCTAAAACATGAAGAGGGTGATAATACCACGGTGCGAACCCACCTAGGGGAGTGCCCAGTGAATAAAAGTGTATACAGGCGTGCTGGGGGCGATCAAGGGGAGTTGTTGCATTTTAAGATTTATAACGATCGCTTTCCGGTCAAGGTCAATGCCGGCTCAGGGCGTTGGTCGTTAGAGTTGCTGGGTATTGGGACAGAGGGAGAGAAGCGGATAGATTTCGAGGACCAGATCGTTGAAGCTGCTGAGGATAAAGTTGATGCGCAGACTACAGGCGTCGCTACTCACCTAGCGGGTGTCGATAAGCGTCCAGGAGGTGAATATAGGGTCACTTATAGTGGTGAGCGGTATATCAGCAACCCATCGAAAGATTCTTCAGAATTTGCAAGCTACGTTAGGTCGCTTTTAGAGGGTGGGAGAGCCGCTGATATGGACTCGGGTGGAGATGGTATCGCGGTTGAGATTTCCCACCATGAAGCCTGTGAGGCTTTGAAACCACGAATTCAACAGTGGGAGTATAATGATGACTGCACTGAGCGGATCCAGCGCATGGAAAGAACCTATCGCGCGCATCAGGTACGAGAACTGTTGGAGAGTGTTGGTGGCTATCAGCAGTGCGAGGCTGACACTTACTCGGCAGCCTTTGTCTGTGATGGCCAGGAGCGGGGGCAAGACGCGGTAGCGGAAGCTATCAATGAGACCGTCGATGGGAATGTTGTTCAAGTCGATATAAGGTCATTTGGTCCCGAACAGGGCCCACCGAGAACAACGGCACGCATCGAGCGGCGCGAAGAGGTTGGGTCTGGACAGATTCAGCAAGGGGCGGTATTTGCCCTAGTGGACCGCTACAACGCTGACCAGGGGGATTTATCGCCAGGTGACCTAGAGATGCGTGCAGGCGAAACCCTAAAAGATGCTACATATGTATTCAGCTCCAGTTATGAAAGCATAAATCAGCATACTTGCGAAAGCTACGCAGAGAGGCGACTGGGTGCTAGCCAAATCGATTACCAGCATAGTGGCAATCTCTGCGCTTTCGACTTTTCGGTAACCTCGGGTTTATCAGCCGATGATCTGGTTGAAAATGTTCACGATAAGTATCCCGATATCGACATAGTGGGCAGCGGTGAACCTCAGGTAGACGGAACTGAAGTGTCTTTCAGGGCAATAAGGTCAAAGTTGGACGGGGGGGCAGATGGCTGTTTATGAGTCGAGATCTCCCATATTAAAGCCCGCAGCACTCGCGCTTTTGCTCCTTGTTTGGTGTGCAGCCGCTAGCGCCGATGAGGAGCAAACCAAGGTGGTCTTCGCATCTGGCTACGAGGAGTCGATTGGGGAGGGCGCTAGGAGAGGCGACCTTGAGGGAGCGATAATAAGTGAGGTATTAGGGTTTACCTATCCTCTGCTGCGCAACACAAGCTCAATGCTTGCTACAGAGATGCGCGATGAAAATTTCAATTTTGAGGACGGCGTACTCGAATTTGAAGGAGACGAGTATAGGTTATTGCCAGCTAGATTGAATGCCCCTGCGCTTGAGCACTTCACCGAAAGTGAAAGAGCCCACGGCGACGGCTTTCGAAGGGATTTCTTGGACTATAACGATGCCGAAATCGTCGTTTGGACGGATATACCGCCCAGGCCGCTGATGCTATTCAGGCAAAACGTGATTGACGATCTAAGCTTCCTGGTCCGCGCATATTACACCGGTACTGGGGCTACAGCCAGTAGAGAGGCACAAATTCCTCGGGACGTTGTCGATGCCTTCCAGATGGAAGAGATGCGGCTTCTGATTGAGGAGCAGGCCACAAGCGCGGTAAGAGCGGTTCTTGAAGGGGCTAGCCACGCCGGTCGTGGTTCCGGAGGCGGGAATGGCGAGGGAGGCGAGGCAGGCGACGGCGACGATATGTTCTAAGTGGGATTAAAAAATGCACAGGAAAAACAGTCAGATATGCGTATAACAGATTTAATGATGCGAAAAAGGTGTTTGGGGATAGCTGTACTGTTTATGGGCCTCGCGTGGAGTGGCTGCATCGCTGCGGAAAGATCGCTCCTGCTGGTTCCTTCAGAGTTGTTTTCGTTCGAGTACAATGAAGACAATCAGCTCGGTGATGTTGAGGATGACTTATTGCACTTCGGCTCATCCTTTTATGATATCAAGAGCGATGCCGTCGCAGAACACAACAGTAGTGTTGATAGCTCCGATGAAATCATTTCTGTACACGAAATTGTCCCCCCGCACCCGGCTAATAAGGATGAGATAAGTACATTTTATAAGCGCAAAGGCGACGAAGGCGGGGAGTACTTACAAGAGCTTTGTGAACGTGTGGGCGTATCTTCATTGGCGTATAGCCCAATGTCCTTCGGTGACGTTAGTGAGCATGCAGAAAGTGATTTCATTGATGTTCTAGAGATGCAGGCGAATGTCTTTAGCTGTGAAGAAGGTGAGCATTTATCCAAAAAAGTGCGATTAGGTGTGGCCGGGTCAGAATCTGAGGAAGAACTGCTGCGCGAGTGGATCGTGCTTAAATTGAAGAAAGTTTTGCTCGGTTATGAGGATTCGGATTCGGAAGAAAAGTCAGAAGAGCAAGCAGAGCTTTAGGGGTGTTCGTGTTATTAGCTGGTAAATTCTAAAAGAAGGCTTCATAGGCATGGTTGCAGTGCTAAGTCAACCAAAAAATGCGGGAGCTGAGGAAATTGGGTGCCGGATTACATTGGGTGTTTGAGTAGTGAGCTGGCTTAGAGTTTACGCTGAGGTAGCGCGCAATATCTTCTTACGCAGTGACCAGGTGATATTGTTTGCTTTTGTCTGTCTCTTTTTTGGTGGATCAGCGTTTATTCATAGCCACACGGTTGCCTATAACGAACATATAGTTGAGAAGATTAGAGGGTTTTTTCCTGAAAATTACTTTAGAGCTGGTGATGAAATAGATCCCCCTCAGGGGTATTATCACGATCGGGTGATATTTGAGTTTCAAATTGAGGGTCTTTCATACCGACCTAAAGGGAGTGAGCAAAACTATGTGATTCAGCGTACAGGCGTGCGTAGTTACTCACGTGACTACAAGCCCAACGCGTTGCGAGGTGTTGATTCGCGGAACGAAAGAAATGCCACGGTTTATGTCAATGACGTTCTCCATGATCGCCTGCTCGGTGCTGAGAAGGTAACGTTAGCATACGGGGCTAACGAGGTAAAAGTTGATATAAAACCGTTGGATGGCCTCGTCGATGATCATGCTTGGTTGCTTATCAGTAATCATATCGCCGAAGACCTATTTCCCGAGCGCTTGGCTAACGCGCACATAATAAGGCCCCTCCATCAAGATGTGAGTGCTGAGCTAGTAAGTACTTACTCAGAATATGGAATAAGCGTGCGAACATGGCGGGATGATATATCATTTCCGCGGCAGATCGCATTAGTTGTAACAGAGAGTTCGGCAGTGCTGTTTTTCGTGCTTTTCGGGATTATGATCTTTACGGCGTTGATCATCATATCAAGTGACGTTATGCGTGAATTGTCATCCTTGTTGGCTTTATCTGCGCATTATGGCCTTGGAGCATTGAGGACTGCGGTAGGGACAATTGGGATATTGACTGTAGTATTCATAAGCGTACTGCTTGGTAGTTGGCTTTTGTTTAAGGGAGCTACAGGGTTTTGGGGAGAAACCATTGCGCAATGGCACCGTTATGCTGAACCAGATTATGATTACCTATGGATCGTGTTACTGACGTATGCCTCTGTAGCCATGCTTGCACTAGGGTACATGTCGTATAAATTTTACCGTGGGCTTGTTCAATACAATGGTTAACTACGGCTACATAAAGGCTGGTATATCCCTGCTGCGGCTTAATGCATTAACAGTTTTAGGTTTCTCTCTTGCATTATCAGCCGGCCTGATGCTCCTCATGCTGTTGCACACGGGCAGCGGATTTTACGATTACTACCATCAACTGCGTTATGGGGCAATACCAAACAATTTAGCGGTAAGTGATGAGCCTCTAGAAGAAAAAATTCAAAACTTTAAAAGAGAGCACGATAATTATCTTACTGGAAAATTAGCCATCATCGATGATGCAGCAATAAACCTGCCAAGTGGAACTGTACGGGTTGGAGATACAGCGGTTCTGGGCCTGGATTTCGAAATTGCTAAAGACAAGCATTCTCACGTGATAATTAAGAGCAGTAAAGAGCAAGGTGCCGGTGAAGAGTATCGTCTCACTGAGCTGAGGGATACCGGCACTGGTTGGATTATGGCGGTTGATGGTTTTGATGACTACTTTGAGAATTATAATGACCTTTACTTAGTCCTGGGAGATGCTCAAGTTCCTATAGAAATCCATCGCCAGCATGATAGAAAGGCAGAACTGCTGTACTCATCGTGCTCAGATGCAGATGCTGCGCGTGTAAACAAATTTAATCTAGAGATTAGAGATATGGCGCAGGGTATTCTGCCTTCAGATACTATACCCATTGCTCCGAGTGAATCTGGACTCGACTGTCATGAGGACAGAGAGCTTGCCTATTTCGATAATCATCTACGAGATGGAGTTAGTGCTATTCTTGATTTAGGTATTGGCACCGCACGAGATGCGCACTACGCTTTGGCTTCGGAGTCGTTGTATGAGTTCCTCGCAGCTAGGGCTTTGTCCGTCGTAAGAGCTGGATTCGATGGTGCCGAAAAGGATGCATATATTAGCAGTCAGATAAATTTTCCGCTTGATGTGGATTATGGTGAATTAGCTGCAAGTGAAAATTTTCTGATAGTTAATGAAAACACTTTCGAGCGGTTGGTTGGGGATTTAGCAGAAGACATTCAATATGTGGCTTTGATTTATGATTCTGTAGCTCAAGATATCGCTCTAAATGGTGTAAACCTTTACAGTAGAAGCGAAATGGTCGGTGCAGCTGACAGGCATGCACGAGACATAAATACTGGAATATATGCATTAATAGCTTCTGTCGCCGCACTAATGATATTCATGATGTTTGTAGGGCTCAAAAAGTTTTATGATGCATACGGGAAGCAAATCTACTTTTTGAAGCTTAATGGTTTTAGGTGGTGCTTGTTTAGCAGTGCAATTGCGGTTGCCATGCTAGTGAGTTTCGTCGTTTCTGCACTTGGACACGCTGTAGCGCATTATGCATTGAATCATTTGCTGCAGTCCTACTACTTCCCAGAGCTGCCATACCAAACTTTTTCATTGTTATTAGCGGCTTTATATCTGATTGCTTTGCTGATTATATTATCAGTGACGGAGTGGTTTATGTTCCGGCAGCTTGAGAGGTCATAGGGAGTTACCCATGGGTATACTTGCTAATGGTGTTAATGTGTACTTTGGTAAAGGCGGTGATACCCTTTACAAAAAAGACGTAGATTTTCGTCTTGCTCCTTCACAAAGGGTTGTGATTTGTGGTCCCTCTGGGTCTGGAAAGACTGTTTTTATGAAAATGTTGTCATATTTGATGGCGCCTAGTTATGGTGAGGTATCATGGCCGAGCGGACCTGTTAAATCGTGCCATCAGGCTAATAAGCTGAGATCGAACCATATCTCGATGATACACTCAACATTCTTCTTTCTTGAGGGGTTGAGTATAAGAGACAATGTAATGTTGCCAGCTCTCTTTGCCAAAATTAACAAAAAAACTGTTATGAAGCGCTATAATTATGTCCGGGAACTGCTGGATTTCGGGGCAGAGGTTGATAACAACCCTATGGGGTTTTTGACGTTAGGGGAGCTAGAGCGTAAACCTCTAGAGGCGCTTTCAAATGGGCAGAAGGAAATTGTCTCAATAGCTCGATGTATGATGCTAGATGTCGATTACATATTCGCTGATGAGCTATTACGATCTTTTAATTTCGATGCTGAACAGCAAGTTTGGTCAAGAGTGAAAGAGCATATAGAGGGCAGCAGTAAAGCGCTTCTTTTGATTACGCACAAAGAATATCTTAGGCATGATTCTATGATTAATAATTCATACTACCTGAGCGCTAATGAATTGATCCCTGCTGAAGATTAAAGAGATAAAAAATATGAAATCATCAATAAGCCACCTTATTACCAAGACATTCTGCTCTTTGGTGCTAGTATTAGTTACATCAATACCAACAGTAGTACAAGCGAGTGAAGTGGCCTGCGTCTACCTGGAGCCTGAGATCTTAATTGATTCCAGTAGGTTAGAAGAAAGACTAAGGGATGAGCTGAGGTACTATGAGGGTGGTAGCGATGAGCTAAGGATTATCCAAGGCGATGAGAGTAAGTGGGAAGAATTACAGGCCACAGCCGCCTGGCTGGAGGAAAATAACTGCACTGTAGCTCATGTATTGCAGGAGCGTAGGTTCGGTGTTGAGGGAGGGCACACAACGATAGATGTTGAGACCAGTGAAGAGATTGAAGGGGGCAGTATGGTAGGTGCGTTCGACATCGAGGATGATAGTTATCAATCTATCGTAATTGCCATTACTGAGTTGCTTAGGCACCAAGCCGAGCTAGGTGTGATTGAGGGCGATTATGCGCGTTTTTAAGAATAAATTAATGTCTCTATACATAGTTACTGTATCATTAACTTTTATTCTCCTGGCGTCATCCTGTGGCCTTTTCGATAGAGAGCCAGAAGAGGATCCGCTAAAGGAAGAGTTGACGGAGCGTGAATATGCCCGCTTGCAGGATGCACGAGAGTTTGTAGATGCTGTTGATCCACTTCACGATATAGAACTACATGAAGATAGCTCAAAGATACAAGTTGCGGTTTCCGAGCTTGCAGAACCTGTGATATTCAGGATTCCGGTTGCTAGCCTCAGCGAGGTGATGAGTGTTGAATTAAGTGTTGAGCAAGCAGGGCTAGAGCGCATTCTGGCCCCAAGTGCGGATTATTTTTGGAATGATCCCTTAAATGAATTGATTGTCATGATTCGCCCGATAGGCGTTTATATGATTGATTCCCCAGCTAGGTATAGCTTGACTATAAGCGGAAGTGGAAAAGATTATGATGGGGATGGCAATGAGTTCAGAGTGCAGTCGGAATATCGAGATTTTGAATTCTACTGGCAACCAATGCAAAAAAATGATGAGACTGATGTGTTGACTTATAAGTATTCTGCAGATCCCGTTAGTGAGCAGATCGACTTGCTGCTGGATAGTGACTTAGAAAGACTTAGGCATGAGCTGTCAACCACGAATCTAGATCGATATCCAGAGGAGTATAGAGAAAAGCTGGAGAAGATCAGAGATGAGATCTATGAGTAAGGGTATAAAATCGGAAACTACGCTGGATTATTTTAGGGTGACGCAACCTGGTTATCCAGACAGCTTGTATGCTATCAATAATGCGTTTTATGGGATTATGAGGCGGCTTAAGCAATTCATTCCTCGTCAGCGACATAACAAGCGACGTCAAATTGCTAATCTTAGGAGTCGCCAGTCTTTTCTGCAAATAAGTTTCCTCATCAGCTTTACACTAGTAGCGACGTGTGTATATAGCTCCCAGAATCACTTGGTCGTTGATTTAGAGTATTTAGATGATGCGTCACGCGTTCAAGAGAGATTGACATCGGTAGAAATATTAGATCAGGTTGATTCAATGCAGTTCTTGTCTAAGGGTGAGGCCGAGAAGCTGAAGAGAAGATTAAGCGAAGAACAGCTGGAGGCTGAAGTAGATGCTGGAGTTGATAGCTTGAATGAGCTTGCCAGCCATATTGATTATTTACAAGAATCTTTAGAAGTTGAGCCAGATCAGAAGGTTGATCCTGATGCGTTAGCCCAGCATGTCTTTGCAAGAGAACTACAGCCGCACCATGACTTGTCTATAGAAGTACCGGTGCTGAGTGTTTATAAAGGGGATCGAAAGGCTAGACAAGAACTGCTACAGAGTTTTCGGGAAAAGATTACCTTCGGCATAGTTGAGGAGTACGGAACAACAGATATAGACGCCGTATCGACTTTGGTTGAACACGGTGCGGAATGGGAATACGATGAAACTATACGTGAAGTTACTTTCGGGTCGTTGGGATCTAGGGTAACGGACCGCGATGAGTGTCACGAGTTTAGCGAGGGTGAACTCGGATATCTTTTTTTAGGTGAATTTGAGTTTTTCCCTTTTCGCCAGCCAGATAGGAGTGATGAACAGGCATCTTTGTCCGGTGCTGCTGTTAATGACGGACAACGTACGAAGGATACTGAGGGCAGAACCGGGTCTATTAGGGTAAAAAACTTACTTGAATCATCTGAAGATAGTTTAAGAGAAGAGCTTGAACGCGTGTTTTCAAGCCAATCGGATTGTGTGGAGAAGGTGTTTGAAGCCAAAAACAACTTCGGTGATCTCGATGCCAAATCTGAAAAGATAAATAAGAAGCAACATGATATTGCCGAGTTACTAGAAAAAATAAATCAGCAGATGGAGTCTGCACAACAAAGAGGTAGAGAGTTGGCTGAGGCCTTTCCGGACTGCAACAATCTAAGCTGTATGGCAAGACACCTGTCAGATAAACAACAACAGTTAGCGAGTGAAGGCGTAAAAAATAGAATGGTTTTCAAAAGGGAGTTGGAAACCATGGATGTAGCCGATGTTATGTTGATAAATTTTACTACGAGGCACATTCTGGGGGAGATAGAGTCGCTGGCTGTTGAAACGGGAGGGACTATAGATAGAACCCTTGGTCAAACCGGCCTAGAGCAAGATGTTCGGGTTGATCAGCTACATACAGTTTATGACCAAGTGAAAATCATACCTTATAGTGACGGTCAAAATCTCGGCGTAGTCGCTGCATTCGATTTTGTGGTTGAACCCGAAGATGTTTGTGGCCAACTGAAGTTGGGCGGAGAAGTCTATGAATTTACAGTTGGAGGAGAAAATCACCAAATAGAGACGGTGAGGGTGCGTGGAAGTACCCATTACGAGGGAGCTGAGGACAACATAGAATTGATGACTCATGAGGTTAGTTGGGATCTTTTTGAAGCATTTGCCAACGATCAGCATGTAGAAATGGATAACTACTTAGATGAGAATTGTTTAGAGAGGTTAAGTGAGTCCGAGAAAGGTGGCAAATATCCTATACGTTGTGTGAGATGGGAGGGAGCACTGGAGTTTTCCGAGTGGATGACTCAGCAAACAGGTGTCGAACTTGATACTATTGACTGCTCAGTAATGCAATATGTCTCCACTTGTGGTGGACAACAAGAATATGTTTGGGGGAATAACCCTGAATGCGGAGAAGATTGCGTGGAAAATCTCCATGGCGGTGTACGTAAAGTAACCGAATCTCCAGAGGCATCAATCGGTGCGGCAAACTTGGGAGGAAATGTCAGCGAATTGTGCAGGGCTCCAGATTTGCGCTTTCCTCACGTCGGCATCGTAGGTCCCAGTTATTCCACCGGGCCACAGCCGGGTGAAGAGAAACACTCCTATAGGGGTGGAGGGAGCCCGGACGTAGGTTTTCGGTTGGGGCGAGTGCTTCCACGATAGGCTGGATTCTACTCGAGCCTCTAAACCACCCACCTAGCCATTTTGCTGCCCCGGAGTGGAGGACGCCGTAAATCCATCTCTGGAGGCTACTCAGCGCCATCCTTGGCGCCAAAGCCTCCACGCCGGGCAGCCAATAGGCTCAAGGGAAGTTTTGGAGGGCACTCCTATTCGGCTTGAGTGACTCGCAAAACCTCGGCTAGGGTGGTATCCCCCTGCAACACCCGCCGAGCGCCATCTTGGCTCATCGACGGGGCGCTTTCGCGGGCGTACCTCTCCAACTCGTGCTCGCCGGTACCATCGTGGATCATTTGCCTGAGGTTGGCATCGATCTCAATGACATCGTAGATCCCGGTCCGGCCACGAAAGCCGAGGTGGTTGCAGGCCTCGCAGCCAACCGCGTCATAAAGAGTTATAGTGGATTGCTCGCCGGTTCCAGAACGCTTCACACCGAGCTTGGCAAGATCGGCCTCGCTCGCCGTATAAGGCTTCCGGCAGTGAGGGCAGAGCAGCCGGACTAAGCGCTGCGCCATTACCCCGATCAGGCTAGAGGCGAGTAAGAACGGCTCAATGCCCATGTCGCGTAAGCGGGTTACGGCGCCGATTGCGGTGTTGGTATGCAGCGTCGAGAGGACTAGGTGTCCGGTCAAAGAGGCCTGGATACCGATCTCCATGGTCTCGGCGTCGCGGATCTCGCCGACCATAACGACATCGGGGTCCTGGCGCAGGATGGCGCGCAGCCCGCGGGCAAAGGTCATATCGATCTTGGTATTGATCTGGGTCTGGTTGACGCCATCGATGTAGTATTCAATCGGGTCCTCCACCGTCATGATGTTGCGCTGGCGATCATTGATTGCTGCCAATGCGGCATACAGGGTAGTGGTCTTACCCGAACCGGTAGGGCCGGTGACCAGTAAGATACCGTGCGGGCGGTGGATGATGCGCTGTAAGCGAGCTAGTGTATCGCTGTCCATGCCGAGATGGGTGAGATCCAACCTGCCGGCCTGTTTATCGAGTAGGCGCAGAACCACCCTCTCGCCTTGACCCACCGGTAGAGTCGAGACGCGCACGTCGACCGGCCGACCGGCGATGCGCAGCGAAATCCGCCCATCCTGGGGCAGGCGTTTTTCGGCAATATCGAGCCTGGCCATGACCTTGACCCGCGATATCAGTAGCGGGGCTAGCCCCGGCGGCGGTTCCAGCACTTCGCGCAGCACCCCATCGACCCGGAAGCGGACCACTAGGCGGCTTTCGAAGGTCTCGATATGGATATCCGAAGCCTCCTCCTTGATTGCCTCGGTCAGCAGGGCGTTGATCAGACGGATAACCGGGGCGTCGTCCTCGGTCTCCATAAGATCTTGCGGCTCGGCGAGTTCACTGGCGACCCGCTGTAGGTCCATGTCTTCACCGATGCCCTCCATGGCCTGAGCCGCTTCGCCGGAAGAGCGCTCGTAGACCTCGCGCAGTAGTGACTCGAAGCGCTCGTTATCGACGCGCTCCAGGGTCAGGGGGCGCTGTAAGCGGCGGCGCAATTCAGCAATAGCGCTAGGCTTTACCCCACCGCGATAAGCCACCCGCACCTGCTCCTCGCCAGCCTCCAAAGGGAGTAGGCCGTTACGGCGGGCAAAGGCGAACGGGATCTCTTCCATCAGTCGATCCTTAAGGTCAGATCTTGTTCAGTGCCGTTGCGCTCGATTCGCAAACGCACTTGTGAGGTGTTTTCCAGCTCTTCGGCCATCTGCTGCATCTCGTGGTGATTGGCTGCGGATACCCCGTTAACCTCAAGGATTAGGTCATTCGAACGCAAACCGGCGCGTTCGAAATAGGCCTCAGCACGTTCGTTGCGCGGACTAATGCGAAAGCCGCGGATCGAACCGCCGCTGAGTACCGGGCGGATTTGTATCAGGTCGGCTATCTTGCTTGGATTATCACGTAACTCGTTGCGCAGAGACTCGACTTCGCCTCGCTCGAAAGTTGCGGTGACGTGATCCGTGTCGGTAGCTGATTCGTCTGCTCTGTCGTCGGCTGTAGCGCCATTATCTGGTGGCGAGTAATCGGACAGATCGTCGTAATCAATATGTTCACTGGTCGTGCGGCCGCCTTCCCCACGTTCAACGAAGGAGGACTCCAAATCTGCGCTACTCATTGCAGGGGCGGCGTGCTCTTCGATTTCTAGAGTCTCGCGGTCAAGGCGAAGCATCTCAAAGTTACCGTCACGCGAGAGAATGACCCGGTCGTGCTGAACCCGCTCTAGGACAGCATCTCCAGGTAGTTCAGCACCGGCGATAAAGACCTTTTGGCCGTCACCAGCATCAATTATTGCTGCGCCCTGGCCTTCACCTCCACTGGCCAGGATGCCTTTCAAGGATAGGTCAAGGCGGGTCTCCGGGGCATCGGTGGGGATTTCTCGGCGCTGTTCCTCTCTTTGCTCAGGGGGGCGGCCGAAGAGATAGTAATCGGCTATTGCGCTCAGTGACCTTTGGTCGATCTGGCCGTTTTGCTGTTCTCGGGCGGCGGTTGCGGAGGCTGCAGAGGAGGCTGGTATACCCTCACTAGGGGCGTCTTGAACCATGGGCTCAATGAACTGCCAAGTGGTTTGAGCAGCGCTGTTGGCGATGAGTATGATGGCAATAAAAAGGAGCATGGCGCCCAGCCGGCGAGCCCAAGGCCCGCCTTTTTCTGGTGTTGCCAGGTTTTTTAGCTGCTCAATCCGCGTCTGCATCTGTCTCTGCCTCTTGTGCGGATGCCCTAACCGGGAAGAGGCGGCTTATCTCTTCGCCGGTGCCGAGCTCTAAAGTAACCTCAACGGCCACCAGTTCACCTATTTCGCCTAGGGCCTCGTCGGGAGGCCAACGCTGTAACTGCTCGATTTCAGTACCATTGGTATTGCCGCTGGCTCGTGCATCGCCCCCTGCTGCCCGATGGTAAAAGGTATAGAAGATTTCAGCTATGTGAGCGCGGCTCTCCTCGTCGCTTGATCCGGCAATGCGTGCCCGTGACTGTGGTTCAGGGCCGCCACCATCGAGTATATTCCAATTTAGGCGGTAGAGTATGCCATCATCCAATTCATAACCAATCCTGCGCAAATCACTGCGTTGGGTGCCGATCCGCCCACTAGTGTTAATTAGTTCAAGCCGTGGCTCGGCATCAAGTGGGTCGTAGCCGATAGATGGTCTCGAGTCTCCCCAGTCATCATACCAGTCGCGCTGTAAGTGTTGCGTGAAGTCGCGTCTCATTACTCCGAAGGCAAGCTGTAGTTCGCCGAGGCGTTGCCCTTCAGCCTGGACCCGATTGCGGGTCTCGAGTACGGTTTGCAAGCCGCCGTAGGCCATGGCCGATACTAGGGCGAAGATTGCAACAGCTACTAATAGCTCAAGCAGGGTGAATCCCCCATGGCGCCCAGGTGTTCCCTTAGCACCTGCATACAGCATGTTTGGCCGTGCAACTCTCGCTGTGGGGTCCGGTTGCAGGTTATTCATCGCCATCCTCCTCCTGCAGCTGGCGGGGGACTTGATACCAGAGACTACGCACAGCTACCGGCTGCTCGGTATCTCCCTCGCGAAAGACTTCGATTTCAATCTCCAGTAACCCGGGCAAATCGAGATTAACCGGCAATGGCGGGGCGGCTTGCGCTGCATTTAACTCCCAGTCCCACTCCATCCCCGCCATCTGTGTTGCCCCACTCCTCTGGGTAGGGCCGTCCAAGGGGTCGATACCAGACTGGATGCGGGCCAGTTGATTCTCAGCTACCCAGCCAGCATAGGCGCGTTCGCGCAATTCAACCGTGTTGCTGCCGGCCTGACTGCCGACACGGATGGCAGCGGCGAGGGCAGTGGCAAGTACTGCAACGGCTACCAAGACCTCCATCAGGGTAAAGCCGCGCTGGCGCATCAGTTAATCCGCTCCAGGCTTATTGTGCCGTCCATCTCGCCACTGATGCGCACCCCGCGATCACGCTCGCGAGTATCGGAAATGGTCAGCTCGAATTGCGTGATCTCGCCGCTGCCCTCGAGAAAGACATTCGGGTCGGGGTGCTCGGGGTCGGTCTCGAGGCGGACTCGGCGGCCTTCTACGCTAAGTTCAAGCTCGAGATCTTGATCGATCAGAGAGCGCGAACGCAGTTGGCCGTCAGCAGTAATATCACGCCATTCCAGAGTCTGCTCGTTGACTAGCTGCTGGCGTTGAAAGTGGTAGCCGTGGCGGGTAAAGGCTACGCCAACCTCGCTGGCACCAAGCATTACCTCCTCGCGGGCTAAGTGGATTAAGGCGCTTAGCCGCTCCGCCTCCTGGCGAATCTCCCGCTCGCGGCCGCCGTCGCCGGTTGATAGCACCACCAAGCCGGTCAGCACAGCCATAATCGCTATTACCGCGAGCAGTTCGATTAAGGTAAAGCCGGCGTTTGCCGGTTTAGTCGATCTCCCAGTTGCCGATCTCGGCATCTACCCCCTCACCTCCGGGTTCGCCATCGGCGCCTAGGCTATAGATGTCGATATCGCCATGTTCGCCGGGGTTCAAGTATTGATATTCGTTGCCCCACGGGTCGGTTGGGACCCGGTCAAGGTAGCCTTGCCAGTTGCGCGGTTCGGGGCTGCCGGTAGGCTCTTCAACTAAGGCTTCTAGGCCTTGGTCAGTGCTGGGGTAGTGGTTGTTGTCCAGCCGATAGAGATTGAGCGCTGATTCTATAGAGCGAATGTCCTGTTTAGCGGCCTCTACTCGGGCGCTGTCGGGCCGATCCATGATGCGCGGCACGACAATCCCTGCCAATATCCCGAGGATTACGACCACTACCATTATCTCAATCAGGGTAAAACCGCTGTGTGATCTTCTAGACATGGCGCTTACTGTTCTCGCTTCATTGGACAAGTTGGTTGATCTCAAATATAGGCAAAAGTATTGCCATGACAATAGTCAATACTACTGCTCCCATAATCAGGATAAGTGCCGGCTCAAATAGTCCCACTAATACGCTCGTAGTGGTTTCCATCTCCTGTTCCTGGCTCTCGGCGGCACGGCCAAGCATCTCGGTCAAGTTACCTCCGGATTCGCCGCTGGCTATCAGATGTACTGTCATCGGTGGGAAGTAGCCGCTGCTCTCCAAGGATTTTGCCAGTGAGCCGCCCTCCCTTACTTGGCGCGCAGCATCTTCGATTGCCTCGCGCATGGCGACATTGCCGACTACCTGGCTGGAGATGCGCAGCGCTTCGAGAATAGGGACACCTGATGCGCTCACTATAGCTAACGTCCGAGCGAATCGGGCGGTATTGGTGCCGCGCACTAAACGGTTGAGCAACGGGGTGCGCAGTAAGAGTAGGTCGTAGGTGCGCCGCGGCCCCGGGCGCCGCAGCAGCTGGCTGCCAACGAGAATGGCCCCGCCGGTGGCTAGGCCGGCGTACGGCCCATAGTCTTGAACCGCCTCGCTAAGAGCGATCAATCCTATGGTCAGGGGAGGGAGCTCCTGGCCGATGTTGTCGAAGACCTGCACTACCTCTGGGACTATATAGCCGAGCAGTGCGATTGTGACCAGGACGGCCATTACGGTCAGCAGGAGCGGGTAGAAAAGGGCTAGCTGGACCTTTTGGCGCATCTGTTGGCGCTTTTCCGCGTATTCTGCGAGCCTCTCAAGGACGACGTCGAGGTAGCCCGATTGCTCGCCTGCCGCTACCGAGGTGCGATAGACGTCGGGAAAAATGTGCGGGAAATCGGCTAATGCGCTGGATAACCCGTAGCCCTCGGTTACCTTGGTGCGAACGCTGAGCATGACGCTTTTTAGCCGCTTGCGTTCGGTCTGCCGTGAAACGGTGAGCAGCACCTCCTCCAACGGTAGGCCAGAGCGCACTAGTGTAGCCATCTGCCGGGTTATGAGGGCGAGATCACCCGCTTTGACTCCGCGGCGTGGCAGGCGCAGGCTAATCCCACCCTCTGCCCCGCTCTGCTGCTCGCGGTCGCCTACCTGCTCTACGGCGAGCGGCACCATAGATTGCTCGCGGAGCTTGGAGCGGATTTGGCGGGCACTATCTCCCTCCAAGACACCGTTGCGGGTGCGGCCGTTGGCGTCTAGGGCTTGGTACTCAAACGCAGGCATCTTAGCTCAGTTCGCTAGCATTTAGAACAGTCCGGCATCGCGCGGCGGCGCACCGAGTTGCGCGCGGCTGTTCTGCGTGCGGTGCGCACTGACCCGGTCCTCGAACGCCGGCGGTAGCTGCATCAGATCGCTGGCGGGCTTGAGCACCGGGATGTCGTCGCCATCAAGAAAACGCAGGCCGCGTTCACGCATTGCTAGTTGGCGATTGCGCAACAAGGTGTATTTTGGGCTTGTGACAGCGCGAGCATCGTTGCGGTTCTCTACTATGCGGGGGCGCAAAAAGACCATCAGGTTTTGCTTCTCCGCCTGAGAGCGTTCGTAGCGGAACAGCCTGCCCAGAAAAGGTATGCTGCCAAGGCCAGGGACTTGCTGGCTTTGAGTCTGGGCTTGCTCATCGATCAGGCCACCAAGGACGATGATTTGACCATCATCCACCATAGCGGTGGTTTTTATCGAACGCATGCTGGTGACCAGATCCTCGGCCCCCTCTGGACGGCCCGCAACCGAGGAGACCTCTTTCTCCAGCTCAAGCTTGAGGGCGTCGCCTTCGTTAATTTGTGGTCGGACACGCAGTTGAACGCCGACGTCCTGGCGCTGGATTGAGGAGAAGGCTTGGCCCGATTGTTCGATTGCCCGGCCGGTAACGAAGGGCACATTCTGGCCAACAACAATCTGGGCTTCTTCGTTGTCCATGGTTAGGATCGATGGGGTTGAGAGGATGTTGGTATCAGCCTCGCTGGCCAAGGCGCGCAGCAGGATGCCCAGCTCCCCTTTTCGGTCGGTGATACCGGTAGTTAGGCCATCCAGGTCGGGTACGCGATTGGCACTAGCCGCTGCCGCGATGTTGGTGACAGAACCAGAGCCGGCTGCGCCGAAGTTTATCAGGCCTACGGAACTGCTGCCCAAGGCACCCCACTGGATGCCAAGTTGCTGGGCTCGCTCGGCCGAGACCTCGGCAATTATCGCCTCGACCAGTACTTGCGCACGGCGCACGTCAAGCCGGTTGATAACTGAACGCAGCTCCGCTACCGCATCGGGTGCGCCATTTATGATTAATGAGTTGGTGCTTTCGTGGGCATGGATGGTGATCTGCGCGGCACTATCGGTATCGCGCAATAACCCCTCGGAGAGCCCCTCGAGTATGGGCAGGAGGCCTTCGGCGTCGGCGTAGCGCAGATAGTGGACGGCGATGCCATCTTCGTCGCGCAGCTGCTCGTCTAGGCGGGCGATCAAGGCCTTGACATTACTACGCCGGGTGGGGTCGCCAGCGATGAGCACGCTGTTGCTTCTCTCATCAGCGGTAATCAATAGCCTGCGCCCAGCACGCTCTTGCGGTTCAATATCATTGATTAGTGATACTATTTCACTGGCTTTGGCGTGGTCTACGGAGACGACCTCGGTAACGCCGGTAGTGTCACGATCTATGCGCGAGATGAGTTGTTTTATACGGGCAATGTTGCCGGCTGCCTCGGAGACAATCAGGGTGTTGGTCTTGGTGTATGCGGCCAGTTGTGCTTCATCGGAAATCAAAGGGCGCAGTAGCGGGACCATCTCAGCGGCCTCGACGTGCTCAATCTGCAGGACCCGGGTGACGAACTCATAGCCCTGTCCCGGTGTCTGATCATCGGCTACCGGGGAATGGTCACGTTTAGCAAGGTTTTTGGGGATTATCCGTGTTGCCCCATCAACCGGTACTGCTGAAAAGCCGTGAATTTGCAATGCTGATAGGAATACCTGGTACAGTTGTTCTTCGTCAATCGGATTCTGGGAGATTATGGTTATCTCACCTCGTACCCGCGGGTCGACGATAAAATTGCGACCTGTGCGCTCGGCAACCATGGCGATAACCGACTTGATATCGGCGCGTTCAAAGTTCAACGTTACTCCACTCGGACGAGCTTCCCAGTCGGCGGAGCTATTTGCGGTATTGGCCTGGCCAGGTAAGCCCAGCGCGAGCGTAGCTAACAGGAAACATATGGGTAGGACTGCCCGGGCTCGGTATAGCCGATAAACTGGAAAACTTTTAGGCTGGCGCACAGTGTTCACCGAATGAGAGTTGCAATGAAAAACATCATCGACACTCGCCTAGGTTACTCCTTCCTTGCGCTTTTAGCAGTAGTTATTTTCATCAGTGGCTGCGCTTCCCTGGGCGAGCGTGGTGCTCATCAGCAGCAGGCCAGGGAGATCTTTGGCGAGGCGATGGCGGTGATAGATGCCGGGGAGTTGGAGGACGGCCTAGCCCATCTCGTGAAGTTGCGTGAGAATTATCAAAACACCCCGCACGGGCGTCAAGCGGCGCTGGAGAAGGCCTATGTCAGCTATCGTCTGGGTCGTTATGAAGAGTCTATAGAGCTGGTCAGGCAGTACGCCGAGGAACGCCCGGATGCCGCCAGCGAAGATGTAGCCTATGCGCTCTATCTGCGGGCTGCCGCCGCCCACGCCCGGTGGGATGAGGAAGATATCCCGCCGAATACCGATTACGCGCGCCAAGCCTTTGCCTTTTACCGTCAGCTGGTTGAACGATTTCCGGAGGGTGAGCGGGTAGAGGACGCCCTGCGACAGATGAATAGCCTGCGTGCCGACCTAGCTGCCGAAGAGCTACGCAAGGCGCAACTCAAGATGGATGAAGGCGATTTTGTTCAAGCTGCTGAGCGCGCTGCATGGGTGGCCGAGCAGTATCCCGGGCAGCAGGAAGCGGCTGATGCTCTGGCCTTGCAAGCTGAGGCTCTAGAGAATCTAGGCCGCCCGCGTGAGGCTGAAGCAACGCGGCGCATGCTGCAGATCAAGCACCCTGAGCATCCGGCGGCTAACTAGCGGCAGGGGCAAGTTCGCGATAAAGCTTTAGCGTCTGGGTTACTGTCTTCTCCACGGTGAAATCCTCCTTGATCCTCTGCGCCGCAGCTTTGCCCATTTGCTGACGCAACTCGGGGTTGGCGATCAGCTCAGTGAGGGCCACTCGCAGTGCTTCAGTATCCCCGGCCGGGACTACCCGGCCACTCTGTCCGTCAATAACCAGATCCGGGTTGCCGCCAGAATCCGAGACAACCGCAGGAATGCCCTGGGCCATGGCCTCTATGACGGCGCGAGGCAACCCTTCGCGCCGCAGCGAGGGCAGGGTCTTGATGTCAAATGCCCCGGCAATCTTAGGTGCATCAGTGCGATAACCGGTTAGCCGGATTCGCGCGGCAGCACTGCTGCGCCTTACGCTTTGCTCAATGATCTTATCCTCTATAGGGCCAACCAATAAGAGATAAGCGTTGAACTCGGCGGGTATTTGCTCAAAGGCGTTGATCAACTCGATTATGCCTTTGCGCTTTTTCATCCGTGAAACACAGCCAATCACTAGCGCCTCATTGGGCACCTGCAGATCATCGGGTAGTTGCGGCTCAGGCTGCTGATACCATTGCGGCTGGTGGCCCTTGTGGATAGTCACTACTTGCTCAGGCGAGAAGAGGCGCAAGCCTAGAAAAAAGGGTTTGCCGAGGAAATACTGCCTAATTGCCTCGCAAACGCAGACTATCCGCTCAATGCGTGGATCGAGAAAGGATAGCCACGAGAACGGATCCCAGTAGCTGAGATTGCCGATGATGCCCCGGTAAGCGATTACAGGGACTCGCGGCAACCCGACCGCTGCCAAATTGTAATTGGTTAGAGCGATCTTGTAGTAGGCATGGACTATATCGAACTGTCGTGAGCGGCGCAGTTGGCGCAGTATGCGAATAGATTGCAGATCAAGTTTAGAGCGCAAAGGCAGCGGTATGACCTCCAGTCCTGCCTGCTCGAAACGCTTGCGCATAGGGGCATCAGGCCGACAGCAGATGGTCGGTTCGACGCCGTGCTGGGCCATTTCTATTACGCTTTCGCTTTCAGCACGGTCGGTGGTGTCGAATAGGTAGAGAATCTTCATCGGTTAGCTCAAGGCATCATAAGCGAATGACGCCTTTCTCCTTGAGCACCTGAAGGATTTTTTCTACCGATTCATCAACATCGATCGCGCTGGAGTCGATGTGAACCTCGGGCTTTGCGGGAGCCTCGTAGGTTATGTCCACTCCGGGTAGGCCGTGGATCTCACCGGCATCGGCGCGCGAATAGATGTCGTCCGAGTCGCGTTCTCGGCATAGCTCTACGGGGGCATCGACGTGGACCTCAATCATTTCGCCTGGTTCGAGTCGCTCGCGGACCATTTCCCGGTCATCCCGGTAGGGCGAGAGGCTGGCGCAGACGACTATAAGGCCGGCATCAACAAACATGGTTGCCGTCTCGGCGATACGGCGTATGTTCTCGGCACGGGCATCGCGGCTGAATCCAAGGTCGTGGCTTAGGCCATGGCGAATATTGCCGGCATCTATCAAGTAACTGTGATAACCCCGCCGGAACAGGGCTTGCTCCAGGGCGTTGGCAAGGGTCGACTTGCCGGAGCCAGACAAGCCGGTAAGCCAGATGGTGCACGGCCGTTGGCCTTTTTGCCCGGCGCGCTGGGTTTTGGTGAGCAGCGGTTGACGCCGCGGCACATCTTTTTCTGTGCCCGGTGTCTCTGTCGCCTGCCGAGTAGCCATGCCGGCACCGACGGTGTGTAACGAGATGCGGTCGATGATTATGAATGCCCCGGTATCGGCAATCTCATCGTAAGGGTCAAAGGCAACCGGGGCGGAGAGTTGTACTCGGCACAGCCCGATCTCATTCAGTTCCAAGCTGTCAGTGGGGCAGTTCTCCAGGGTGTTGACATCAATCCGGTGGTGGATTTGTTCGATGACTGCGGGGACAGTCGCGGTGGCAAGTTTGATGTCGTATTGCCTACCTGGCAGCAAAGGTTGTTCGGCCATCCATACCACCCGAGCATCAAGGGCATCAGCAACGGTTGCCGGGCGTTTCGGGCTGCTCAGGAGCATGCCGCGTGAGACATCTATCTCATCGGTCAGGGTGATTGTTACCGACTGCGGCGCAAAGGCGTAGTCAAGATCACCATCGTGGGTGACGATGCGCTCTATGTGGCTCTGAGTACCTGCTGGGAGCGCGACAACCGGGTCCCCCGGGCGCGCTATGCCGGCTGCCAAGGTTCCGGCAAAGCCGCGAAATTCGTGGCTGGGGCGTATCACCGTCTGGATGGGCAAACGCAGATCGTCCAAGTTGCGGTCGGCCTTGACCTCAATCGTCTCAAGCAGCTCCATGAATGTCGGGCCGTCGTACCAGTGGAGGTTATTACTGCGCCTGACGACGTTATCGCCCTTGAGCGCTGAAAGGGGGACACAGCGCACGTTGGGTATACCTAAGCGCCTAGCGAAGCTTTCATAGTCGGTGCGGATGGCTTCAAAGGTGGTTTGGTCCCAATCGACCAGATCCATCTTGTTGACCGCCAATAGTACATGGCGGATGCCGAGTAGCGAACAGATGTAGCTGTGACGGCGGGTTTGAACCTGTATTCCGCTGCGGGCATCGACCAAGATTACCGCTAGCTGCGCGGTAGAGGCGCCGGTTGCCATGTTGCGGGTGTACTGCTCATGTCCCGGGGTGTCGGCAATAATGAACTTGCGCCGGTCGGTCGAGAAATAACGGTAAGCCACATCGATGGTGATGCCCTGTTCGCGCTCCGACTGAAGTCCGTCTACCAACAGCGCTAGATCGACCTCATCGCCGGTAGTTCCATAGCGGCTAGAGTCACGCTGCACTGCTGCCAATTGATCTTCGTAGACCAGGGCTGAGTCGTGGAGCAGACGACCGATAAAGGTGCTTTTGCCGTCGTCTACCGATCCGCAAGTGATAAAGCGCAGCAGGTCTTTTTGCTCGTGCTGCTTGAGATAGGTTTCGATATCAGTTTCGATAAGCTCAGAGGCGTGGGACATCTTAGAAGTACCCCTCTTTTTTCTTCTCTTCCATGGATCCCGATGCGTCGTGGTCAATGACCCGACCCTGGCGTTCAGAGGTGCGCGTGAGCAGCATCTCTTGGATTATCTCGGGCAGCGTATCTGCGTCTGAGCGGATGGCGCCGGTTAGCGGGTAGCAGCCTAAGGTGCGGAAACGGACCTTGGTGTTACGGGGTTGTTCTCCCGGCTCAAGGGGCATGCGCTCATCATCAACCATGATCAGTGCACCATCACGTTCTACAACTGGTCGCTCGGCAGCGTAATAGAGGGGGACTATGGGGATATCCTCAAGGTAGATGTATTGCCAGACGTCCAGTTCTGTCCAGTTGGACAGCGGAAAGATGCGCATGCTCTCGCCTTTGTGGACGCGGCCGTTGTAGAGTCGCCACAGCTCCGGGCGTTGGCCTTTGGGGTCCCAGCGGTGGTGGCGATCACGGAAGGAGTAGACTCGCTCTTTGGCACGTGACTTTTCCTCATCGCGCCGCGCACCGCCGAAGGCTGCGTCGAACCGGTACTTTTCCATCGCCTGTTTGAGCGACTGGGTCTTCATGACGTCGGTATGAATGCGCGAGCCGTGGGTAAATGGGGATATCCCTTGTTCTAGGCCTTCCTGGTTGATATGTACGATCAACTCCATTCCCGCTTGCGCAGCCATACGGTCGCGGAAGTCGATCATCTCCTTGAATTTCCAGGTTGTGTCGACATGCATTAAGGGGAAAGGTGGCTTGCCTGGATAGAATGCCTTTAATGCTAGGCGCAGCATTACCGACGAATCTTTGCCGATGGAGTAGAGCATGACTGGGTTTTCGAACTCTGCCGTGACCTCACGGATAATGTGGATGCTCTCCGCCTCGAGTTCTTTAAGGTGGGTAAGGCGCGCCTCGCTGATCTGCATGGGTTATTATCCCTTGATGTCTTTTGGCAATCTGAGGTACCCAATTGTACGAGTTGGGTAACGATACTGCTAGAATTGAGATGTCATAACTATATGAGGGCTTAGAGCTATGGCCCGTAAGATGTTGGCCCGCAAGACGGAGTGGAACGAGGTAAAGCTGCCACCGGAGATCGCAGGCCACTATTCGGATGTTGATTATTTCGAAGTGGTCCTGACCCACAAGGGTCGTCTGCTACTCGCCCCGGTCGCCCCGGAGCAAAAGCAGCAACGGGTAAAAGAGGAGATACGCGAGCTGGGCATAGAGGAAGATGATATTCGTGCGGCAGCCAAAGCCCTGCTCGGCAAAGGCTAGTTGGCTAATTAAAGCCCCATGCCCAGGGGATGATGGCAAGCGCGACTGCCGCTGTAACGATATTTAGAGGCAGCCCGGCGCGCAGGTAATCCGTGAAGTGGTAACCGCCGGGGCCGTAGACCATCAAGTTGGTCTGGTAACCCATTGGGGTGGCGAAGCTTGCCGAGGCGGCAAGCATTATGGCTACGGCAAAGGGTATGAGGCTGACGCCGAGGTCATCGGCAACAGATGCCGCTATGGGAACCATCAACACAGCGGCGGCATTGTTGGTAATGACCGCGGTGAATAGGGCGGTAACAAAGTAGATAATCATTAGGTTTAGCCAAGGTCCATCACCGGCTAGTTGTAATAGTGAGCCGGCTATGGTCTGAGCAAGTCCGGTTGTATCCATGGCCGCACCAATCCCAAAAGCGGCGGCTATGGTTAGTATCACCGACCAATCGATGGCCTGGCGGGCTGAATTGACGCTCAGACAGCGGGTAATTATCAGCATTGCTCCGGCTGCTAGAGCACCCTCTAGCATCGACAGCCAGCCTAATCCCACCGTAACTAGCATCCCACCGAGGATGGTGAGAGCCAACCAGGCACGTTCATGGCGCGGCGTTACTGACCCTTCAATGCTGCGCACTAGCAAAAAGTCGCGTGAGTTGCGCTGACGCTCAATAAAATCTTCACCAGCTTCGAGCAGCAAGGTGTCGCCTGGACGCAGAGTGATGTCGCCAATCTTGCCACTAACCCGCTCACCGTTGCGTGCAACGGCGATGACCACGGCGTTGTATCTGGTGCGAAAGCGGCCATCACGAACCGTGAGATTGGCCACCGGCGATGTCTCGGCTACTACCGCTTCCACCAAGCTTCGATCTGAGCGTTTGCCATCGAGCTTGAAGACTTGTTCAGTTGCCGGTTTGAGGCCCCTGATCTTTTGCAGTTCGACTACTGAATCTACTACCCCAACGAACACTAGACGATCATTGGCCTGTAGTTTCTCTCGTGGTGATACTGCTGGCAGTATGTCTCTGCTACGTTCAATCTCCATCAGATAACAGCCAGGCAGGTTGCGTAGGCCGGCAGCCTCTATAGTGCGACCGACAAGCGGACCGGAGGGCTCGACGAGCATTTCTACCGTGTATTCGCGCGGGTTATCTAAGGTTTCTACTGCTGGGCGGCGATCAGGGAGCAACCAATGTCCGGTGATGAACATAAACAGCAGGCCGACGATCAGCACAGGCACGCCAACCAGGGCTATTTCAAATAACATCAACCCTTCGCCAAGGCGTTTTTCCAAGGCGCCATTTACAACCAGGTTGGTGCTGGTGCCGATTAGGGTGCAGGTACCGCCGAGCATGGCGGCGTATGATAGAGGTAAGAGGAGCTTTGATTCAGACAGATTATTTTTGCGTGCCCAGTCGCTGATTGCCGGGATTAACATGGCCACTACGGGCGTGTTATTCAGAAATGCTGAGAAGCCAGCAACCGGTATAGTTACCCGCTGCTGAGCAGCCAGCAGCGAGCGGGGCTTGCCGAGCAGACGTTGACTGATCCACTGAATGCCACCCGTTTCCCGGATTCCGGCGACAACGACGTAGAGCACAGCGACCGTGAGCACTCCAGGATTAGCTAGTCCGCTAAAGGCCTGCTGGGGCTCTATTACACCGCTAACCAGCAAAACCGCCAAAGCTGCCAAGAAGACCATATCCGGAGCGGCTCTGGTGCCGATCAAGATAGTCAGCAACGTGATTAATACTACGGCTGTTAGCCAGGCTTCCCAGGGCATAAGTCGGCTTGGATGACTCCGTTGATTTGTGTAAGGTTAGCTTGCCTGAGTGCTAATCGCCGTGAGCTTATGAACGATATCTTTATTTGGCATGAAAATCATGTCCCAGCTGTCGACCGTGCCAAGCTTAAAAGCCAGAATCCGTTAGTAGTGTGGTTTACAGGCCTATCCGGGGCAGGCAAATCGACATTGGCTAATGCGCTTGAGGTCCAACTGCACCGGCAGGGCTATCATACTTTTTTGCTTGATGGTGACAACATCCGTCACGGTTTGAACAGTGATCTCGATTTGTCAGTCCACGGCCGCAAAGAGAACATAAGGCGCATTGGTGAGGTCTGCAAGTTATTTGTCGATGCGGGGATCATCGCGATTACAGCCTTTATTTCACCCTACCGCGAGGATAGGGATAGGGTTCGTCAGCTGATTGGAACCGAGAATTTCGTAGAAGTCTTTGTGGATGCATCCTTGCAGAGTTGTCAGCAAAGAGACCCGAAGAGCTTATACGCTATGGCAAGCAGCGGGGAAATTTCGGGGATGACAGGGATTGATGATCCCTATGAGCCGCCCAACAATCCTGAGTTGGCAGTGAAGACGGATGGCCTTGCTGTCGAAGAGTGTTTGGAGCAGATTACGCAATATGTAGTGCAGAGGGTATATGCCGCAAACTGATTTGGGGACTATAGTGAACCTCCAAAACCCCACCCTGGAGCCACTCAATTACCCCGGTGTGGAGGTCTTGGCGCCAGGGATGGCGCCATGAAGCCTCCAGGGATGGATTCACGGCGTCCTCCACGCCGGGGTAGTTGAGTGGCTCCAGGGTGAGTTTTTGGACGCCACCAAGCCGCCCGCTATTTGTTCGCTTGAGTCCAGTTAAAAGGTGTAAGCCTTGAGTAAATCAGCATCCGAGCAGCCAACTTCGGAAGATATTAGTAACGCCTCCAAGTCGGGGAGCTTATCGCAAGACGTGACACAGGCCGATCAGGAAGGTGACGACAACTCGGCCGTTGCTGCTAAGCGGTCCTGGCCGGTCTTTAAAAGGCTTTTTGCGAGCTATGTGCTGCCGCATTGGAAGGTCGGCTTGCTTGCGATTATGGCAATGCTGGCTTTCGGAGCCACTCAAGTCGGGATAATAGCTTCAGTTCAACCGTTTCTGGATGACGGTTTGGTGGAGCGCGATACTGCCGTCATCAGGATGTTTGCCCTAGTTTTTTTGCTGCTGCTGGTCGTGCAGGGCATAGCATACTTCTTCTCTCACTACTTGAGCGGTTGGCTCTCCCGTCAGTTGATCAAAAATCTGCGCCTGGATGCTCACAGCCGACTGTTAAACATGCCCGAGTCTGCCTTTGATCAGTTCTCATCAGGGCGGCTTGTATCTAAACTAACTTATCAGGCCGAGAAAACCGCAGGCGCGGTCGTGAAAGCCATCGTGACTTTGTTCAAGGATGCAGTCAGGGTTATTGGTATTCTAGGCTATATGATTTACTTATCACCATGGCTGATGCTGATTGCCGGTCTGGTGCTGCCATTTGTAGGGGGGGTGATTGCTTATATCAATAAACGTTTTAGAAAGTTAAGCGAACGTATTCATGGTGCTGTTGGCGGCATAGGAGCTATCGCCGAAGAGACTGTAACTGCTAACCAGGAAATAAAGCTCTTTGGGCAGAATGAGCGCGAAAGGAAACGTTTCGATAGTTACAATGAAAAAAATCGGCGGCAGTTTATGAAATTTGCGGCAACTAAGTTTGCCGCGGTTCCGGCTATACGCTTAATTATCTCAGTGGCTTTAGCTATTGTGATATTCTTAGTCACCGTTGATGAGATTGTTGAAGCGATTTCTGTAGGTCAAATAGCATCATTTATTGTTGCTATGACCATGCTGAATCGTCCACTACGTGATCTAGTGAAGCTCAACGCTACTATGCAGAACGGTTTGACCGCTGCACGAAGCATATTTGAGATAGTAGATATTAAACCTGAGCCAGACGATGGCTCAAAGCGAATAGGGCGTGCAGATGGACATATAGTATTTGATCAGGTTAAATTCTCTTACGATGCTGATCGTGAAGTCTTAAAGGGAATTAGCTTTGAAGCGAAGCCTGGTCAGACAGTTGCCCTTACCGGTCCCTCAGGTGGCGGTAAGTCAACGTTAATAAGCCTGATTCCGCGGTTTTATGAGCCTACCAGTGGCGTTATTGAGTTGGATGGCGTGCCTCTATTCGAATATAAACTGGCCGACTTACGCAAACAAATAGCCTTGGTTGATCAGAATGTCACACTATTTAACACTTCAGTTGCCGAGAATATCGCGGTAGGGGCAGTTGATGATATTTCGCGGGAGCAAGTCCGCAGAGCGGCAGCCGCAGCTAATGCGCTAGAGTTTATTGAGAATCTCCCGCACGGATTTGATACGCAGATAGGCCAGGATGGCGTAATGCTCTCTGGAGGGCAAAGGCAGAGGCTTGCAATTGCGCGTGCTATACTTAAAGATGCACCTATATTGCTTTTGGATGAGGCTACTTCCGCCCTAGATAATGAGTCTGAGTATAACGTCCACGCTGCGCTCGAAAGATTAATGGCAGATAGGACTAGCATTGTTATAGCGCATAGGCTCTCTACGGTTGAAAATGCAGATCAGATCCTGTTTTTGGAAGATGGCGAGGTTGTTGAGCAAGGTAGTCATAGCGAACTGCTGGATAGGGAGGGAAGATATGCCGAGCTATATAGAATGCAGTATAGCGAAAATGGCTAGGGGTGTTTTTGGAAGCTCCTGATCGCTGATCTTTCTAGTTGTGACTAGAGCTGTTGCTTATTCCGTGAGAGCAGATATGCCGGCGCCACTCCGCCGTCGCTGCTAAAAGCTGCTCGCGGTGACTACGAGCACGTTTGTACGCGGTGCTCTTCTCAAGCCTGTTGATAACAGCAATCGCGTGCTGAAAGGCGGGCTGTTTTGTAACTGTCTGGTAACCTTGCCAGAAGGCTTGGAATCCTGTGGGGGGTGGAAGGGCTCCGCACTGCTTTAAAGAGTCTGCACTAAATCGGGAGAATAGCTGACTCAGCCGCTGTCTTGCCAACCAGTTCGGAATCAAGCCAACATAATACAGCGAATCAAGGTCTAACAGGCCCATGGGCTGCTCTGATTGCCCGTTTGTTAAAAGTATATTGCTTGGGCTGGGATCTACGTGCATAAGGCCATTGGTATGCAATATTCCCCAGGTCCTTCCAAGGGCGTGCATTGCCACAACGCCTAAGGTTCCCTGTTTGGCCGAGTGCTGACGTATACTGGGGAGCCTGACTTCTGGAGTTATTAATACGAATCTTTTGCCCTGTTTAGCAACAAGTAAAGGTTCCGGCGAGAGTATTCCAATTGCTTTGAGTCTTTCCCACAGGTCTATATTACGACGCGGGGAGCGTAGCATGCGCTTAATACGCTCTTTTGTATCTGTCGCACAGTAATGTTTTACATAGTAGGCGCTTCGCTCAATTTCTATACGATAGACAGTTGATTTGCGATCTGTTATTAGCTCAGCATCCTGAGGGACGGTGCCTTCAAGCAGAAGGCGTCGAGCAATCTCGATGTGCATTTGGTTTGGGGTTGCTGTGCTCCAAAAATGCATGGGCTTATAACACTCCTTCTCTTTTGAGGAGCGACTCAAGCATTTCGCAAAGTACTATTATGCGTGTTGCATCTCTGCCCACCCTTGAGCCAAAGGGTTTGATCAGTTTTTTTGCTGTGGACAAATATTTATAGTAAGTTTTTAGCTGTAATAGAGGTTCAGGGCCTCGTATTGCTATATACCTTTCGACAGCAGCTTCTGTTAAGTCAATGAGAGGCTGTGAGTCGTAGCGAGGTACAATAAGTGCGCCGATAAACTGCAGTATGTCGTACGTCTCGCGCATCAGATGCGGGAGCCCCTCTAAGTTTTCCTCAAAGTCAATAAATGCAACATTGCCATTGTCTAGTATCATAATGTTTCTTACTTGTGGCGCTCCGTGCCATGCCTGGTTAGAGTGCATATGGGCTAGTTGCTCCGCAGCATTACACACCAGGCGTTCAATCTTATTAGCGGAGGCATAACCATAGCGGATAAAGTCTTCAAGCCTGGTGCCACAATGTTCAAGCACGATGTAATCAGCCGTGACTGCAACAACCTCGGGAACATTTATATTTAGTTTTTTTAGTTCGCTTATTCTTGCCGCTTCAAAGTGCGTGCGTTCTTTGGGCGGCTTAAGTTGAAAAGCTGAAATAGGTATGTTGTGGTTAGTCAGCAGCGAGAAATAAAGTCGTTCGCCAAAAGCCTTGAAATAGCCTCGTTTGTCCTCCGGATATTTAACAACTAGCTGTCGATCACCATGCTTAATTGTAAAAACATGTTTTTTTTGTTGTGGGGTGGCTTGCTTTATGGCCGCGTGCAGGTCTGGATCTACTGAGTCTGTTTGGGCAGTCCCTTCGAGGTGGACATGTTGGTATGGCATGTGCCCTATACTCCCTATCTTGTGGCAGAAATAATTAAAAAAAATAAGAGCGTCTGAAATAGTTGAGCAGGAGGCGACCTTGCTATATCGTAACCGAATCATGGGATATGTTAACACCAGATGGAGGTTTATGTGAGTGGTAGGACGAGTTGGCTGCAGGCTGTACTGGACGTGGTTGAAGGCGGTTTTCTCAATGGCTGGCAAGCTTTTGTAAATACTTTTGGCTACTATCGCTTAGTGCCTGTTTGCCCTGATGTCTTATACCGCTCGACTGAAATGCCCCCCGAGCGGATGGCGTGTTTGTGTCTTGCGCAAAATATCCGCACCGTCATTGATCTACGTCGCAAGCATGACCGTGCTGAGGCTGAGCGTGTTGCGCTCAAGCAGGCGGGAATAAAGCATGTTCACTTGCCTTCACCGCAGGTTCCCACCGAAGACGTGGTCAATAGTTTCCTTGAAATCATGGATGATCCTGGTAACTATCCAGTGGTGATTCACTGTGTTCACGGTGTTGGGCGCACTGGGGCGCTGCTGGCGGTATATTCGATTGAGTATAAGCAGCTCGACAATGAGCAGGCGCGGCGTCTAGCAAAGCGAATTGGCGGTTTCCAGAGCTTCGGCTCAAATCGCCCTAAGGGTCGATTTCTTATCTCCTATGTGCCGCGCAGAGAACGAGCCTATTGAACTAGCTCAACGCTAATCCCAATCGCACGCCATGGTCAGTCTTATCCGGCGGTTACTGGTACCGCAATCCTGGGCTATTTTGGTCCTGTTCAAAGTGAATAGGCCTTAAAGTGTGGAACGTTGGGTTTGGATTTTTGCGTCTATCTCGATGGCTGATTATCAATCAACCACCTTCAACCAATAGCTGTGGCTTGGGTCACGTCCCTCAACAATATCGAAGTACCTCTGCTGGAGTTTTTCGGTCACCGGTCCTCGCTTGCCGCCGCCAATACTCCTGCCATCAAGTTCACGGATTGGCGTAACCTCAGCCGCTGTTCCGGTGAAGAAGGCCTCATCGCAGATATATACCTCGTCACGGGTTATCCTACGCTCCTGAACCTCAATCCCCTCTTCTGCAGCTAGCTGTATAATGGTGTCACGGGTTATGCCTTCAAGGGCTGATGTTAACGTGGGCGTGTATAAAACATCGTTACGCACCATGAAAAAGTTTTCCCCCGATCCCTCACAGACAAAACCATCAACGTCTAATAGCAGCGCTTCATCAAACCCTGCACGAGCGGCTTCTTGTACAGCCAGCATTGAGTTCATGTAGTTACCGTTAGCCTTGGCTCGGCACATAGCGATGTTAACGTGGTGCCGAGTGAATGATGATGTCTGAACGCGGATGCCGCGTTCGCGGTTTTCAGCTCCGAGATAAGCCCCCCACTCCCAAGCAGCGACAATGGTGTGGGTCTTTAACGAGTCGGCGTGGAGTCCCATTCCCTCCGAGCCGTAAAATGACATGGGACGTATATAGGCGCTGGAAAGGTTGTTGGCACGAACCGCATCAATACAGGCTTGATTAATCTGCTCCGGGGTGTGGCGGATCTCCATGCCAAGGATCTTGGCAGAGTTGAATAATCTTTTGGTGTGCTCCTCCAGACGGAATATGGCTGGCCCTAGCTCGGTTGCATAAGCCCTTAGCCCTTCGAATACCCCCATGCCGTAGTGAAGCGTATGGGTCAGGCAGTGGACCTGCGCATCCCTCCAGGGAAGCAACTCTCCATCAAACCAGATATAACCATCACGGTCGGCGAAATTGGACATGGCCGCTCCATTCTCCATGTTAATCATTCAACTCATTGGCAGAGACGCTGCTGGCTCTCGGTGCACAAAAAACTATACCCTGTCAGCTAGCCAGCCCTGCCCAACTGGATTAGGGCAAACCCGTAGTTTGCCACATTAAGCGTTAATTGCCGAGCATGGCAAATTGGAGCTACTGTACTTGCTTATGCGGGCCATATGGGCACCTCAAAAAACCATCCGCTGCCCGGTGTGGAGGACGCCGTGAATACATCCCTCGAGGCTTCATGGCGCCATCCCTGGCCCCAATACCTCCACACCGGGGCAGCTCGATGAACCCAGGAGGGTTTAGTCCCTCTAGTGATCTTGGTTGTTATTGAAAATGCGTTGCCAGAGCTCGGTAACCGCTTCTCGCTGCGGCTGAAGCTCCTCGCACTCGACAGCCATCTCTTCGTCTTGGAGGGCTAGTTGATGGAGTCGGCGCCGGTAAGAGCGATAGGCATTGGCTAAGCGATGTGCATCGACGGAGCTAAGTTGTTCGGCGTCGGCAAGGGCACGGAGCAGGCGAATCTTATCTGTATAGCGCACCACCTCAGGGTGGTCGTGAGCGCTAACAAGGACAAGGTACTGCACTATAAACTCAATGTCGCTGATGCCGCCGTGGTCGTTTTTTATGTCGAATAAGCGTCTGTCACTCGAACCTTTTTCGCGACGCTGACGCTCGCGCATACTGCTCACCTGTTCTTTAAGCTGTGCGCTGTCGCGCTGCAAACCTAGTACTTCGCTGCGGATCTTATTAAACCTTTGACAAAGCTGCTCATCGCCGGCGACTGGGCGGGCGCGGACCAGCGCTTGATGCTCCCAGGTCCAGGCATTATGTAATTGATAAGCATAAAACGCCTCAATGCTGGTGCTCATAAGGCCGGCCTTGCCTGAAGGCCTAAGCCTGGTATCTATCTCATATACTATGCCGCCAGGGGTAGGGGTGTTTAGAAAGTGTATGACTCGTTGCGCCAGACGACTAAAGAAAGCTTGATTATCCAAAGGGCGCTGGCCGTCTGTTACTGCTGCTTGACCACAGCTGTCATGAATAAAGACTAGATCTAGATCTGAGTTGTAACCGAGTTCAAGCCCGCCGAACTTGCCATAGGCGACAACAGCATAGTGAGCTAGGCGCTGATTATTGCCTTCGCCACAGCGCGGGTGGCCGTGCTTGCGAGTTAGGTGTTGATAGCAAAGTTCTATAGTCCTATGCAACGTCACCTCAGCAATATTAGTCAAGTAGTCACTCACCACCATTAGCGGGGCTGCGCCGCTGACATCGGCAGCTGCTACTTTGAGTTGCTGGGCCTGTTTGAACTGTCTCACCACTTCCATCTGCTGCTCAAGGTCCATGCTTTCCACTTGAGAGAGACGATAGTCAAGGTCTTCTTCGAGTGATGCCCGGCCGAGAGGTTCGTAGAGACTGCGCGGGTCAAGTAATTCGTCAAGCAGTAGCGGGTGAGCAGTTATGAAGCGGGCTACCCAGGCCGATCCGTCACATAGCTGTACAAGCTGGGAAAGGGCCATGGGGTGTTCAGCTAGCAAGGCGAGGTAAGCAGTTCGCCGTGCTACAGTATCGACTAGGTCAAGGGTTCGTTCTAGAGCCCGGGTAGGTCGGCGCGCCTGAGCGCAGGCGCCGATAAGCAGCGGCATAAGGCAATCGAGACGCTTGCGCCCGCGTGTCGATAACGAGCGCACGGTGGAGCCATCATGAAAGTGCCGTAGTCGCTCAGCTAGTAGCTCCGGATGCTCGAAGCCAATTTCCTGTAATCGTGTGATCGTTTCTTCGTTACTAGGAGACTCATTCCAGATCAGCGTAGCAGTGCTCGGTTGTACTTCTGGGGCGTTTTCAACTTGCGGGGATGAGAAGACCTGCTCAAAATGGTCGTGAACTTGGGCACGCAGGTGCTCGAGTTTTTCTTCGAAGTTGTGCACATCAGTAAAACCTGCTCCTAATGCAACTCTAGCGCGCAATACCGGATCTTGTGGGACGGTGTGCGATTGCTCATCAGCTAGCATCTGTACGGCATTTTCAGCGCGTCGCAGAAAGCGATAAGCTTCAATCAGCTCATCCGCACTGCGCGGCGTTAAGATGCCTTGGTCGCGCAGATAGTAGAGTGTCTTCATCAAGCGCCTAGAGCGCAAATTGGCGTCTCGACCACCGCGGATTAGCTGAAAAGCTTGGGCAACGAACTCTACTTCGCGAATCCCCCCTTCGCCCGTTTTGAGATTTTCCTCAGCGCCCCTTCTGCGCACCTCGTTGACTATCATCTCTTTGGTTTCGCGCAGTTGCTCCAAGGCGCCATAGTCGAGGTAGCGACGATAGACGAAGGGGCGTAGGTCACGGGTCAGTGCATCGCCGGCGGTATAGTCGCCACCTACGCAGCGGGCTTTGATCATAGCGTATCTTTCCCACTCACGCCCCTGACTTTCGTAGTAAGTCTCGATGGCCGAAAAAGGTAGTGCGAGGGGGCCGGCATCGCCATTAGGGCGCAGTCGCATATCGATTCGAAAAGCGCGGCCATCCACCGTAACAGCGTCTAATGCGCCGATTAGTTGGCGACCTAATTTGACGAAGAACTCGTCGTTACTTCGGGGACGTTTGCCGTCAGTCTCACCTTGTTGAGGGAAGGCGAAAATCAGATCAAGGTCTGAGGAAAAATTTAGTTCATGGCCACCAAGTTTGCCCATGCCTAAAACGACCATTTGCTGCGCGTTGCCGTGCTCGTCACGTGGTACGCCCCAGCGTTTGGTTAGGCTTGTATACAGCCAATGAAGAGCAAGATCGATCGCCGCCTCGGCCATCTCACTAGTCTCATCCAGCGTCTCTTCCAAATCTGCCCAGCCGGCAAGAGAGCGATAGGCAATGCGCACAGCCTCACGGCGGCGGTATTGACGCAGCTCAGCAAGGAGTTGTTCTTCGCTGCTGACTTTGTCTAGCTTCTCCTGGAGGCGAGCGCGGAGTTGCTCACGTGTGGATGGCTCAAATAGCTGTTTGCTAGTGCATAAGTCGTGTAACAGGTTGCTGTCGTTTTCGCTGCATGAGTTAGTGACAAAGTCGCTAGCTGCGGCAACTAAAGGTATGGTTGATGTGATTCTCGGCTCATCAGGGATAGCCCCGGCTGCCTCCATCTTGGCAATGTTAGCGGCGGCTAGATCTTGTAAGGATTCGGGGAGTTGGTGAAGCAATTCAGTCTATACCTCTAACCCTTTTATAGGCGCGACGCAGCGTTTTTGCTATGCGCTCCAAGAAGGTTCGTTGATAGAGTCGGGCGACCGCTGGCGGCATCAACTGTGGGTCTTTGCCCCAGCCGTAGTGTGCCCAAGCGTTCCAGTCCTGCTGTGCAGCCCAGCGCCAGAGTGGTCCTCCACGGGCTGTGCGTCGCTTCAGGGCTGTGCCGAAGTCTATAACCACCAAACGGTTATCGGGGGTATGGATGACGTTATCAGGACGCTTCAGGTCGGCGTGGGCGATGCCGCAGCGGTGCATCGTGGCAATTGTTTTTCTCAGCCCTGCTACGGGTTCGCTAGGGCTGGTGGTCCCGGGGGCTACGGAGGTTGCTTCACGCCGGGTCTTGCCGCCTGGCTGATATTCTATAACTAAATATTGACCTTGGAAGAGGCCGTAGCAGTGAGGTACGCGAGGGACCATCTCCAGTATACGGTAGATCTCATGCTCGCGCTGTATTATAAATCTCGATACCCAGCGCCAGAGGCCTTTGCCAGTGGGGGTTTTTATGGCCACCGGGGGAGAATTGTCAGGGAATAGGTAAACCTTGGATTGGTTAGCGCCGCGAGCTCGTTGCCCAATGCCCTCTGTGTTGAGCAGATCAAGAACGTCTTGGGTCTTCAGCTCTGGGTATGTATCTTGAGATGGCATGTTTAGCCGAAGATTCTGCTACCCATCACCACGAGGCCAAGAATCAAGAATGCCGCGATTATCGGTTCACCGTTGGCGCGCAAGCTTTGACTGAATGACCAGTTATGGATGTTGAGCTCGCCTTCTGGCTGGAGCTTGGGTATAAGCGCATGGGTCTTGGTTCCCCACGCCTCCCACTGTTCAGGGAATCTTTTACGCAGTTTTGCGTCTTCTTTTCGGATGGCAGGGGGGTAATAGAGCAAGCCAAATGCTATAGCTATCGGCACCAACCACCAAATCTGGGCGGCTGCTAGGTAACCAGTTATGATCAGCGTATTACCGACGTAGAGCGGATGACGGACAAAGGCGTAAGGACCATCCTGAGCGAGTTCTTTGTCCTTTTTTAGGTGCCCGGCGCCCCAGAGGCGGATCATGATGCCTATACCCGCGAGAATAGTGCCCACGACGAATAGTGATGCTGACTGTGGCGCACTAACCACAACGGTCAATATCAGCAGCAGAATACCCAGCGCTTGCCTGGCTTTGTGGCGCTTAGTGGTAAGTGATTCGACAAGGCTCTTGGGGTCTAGATTCATATGCTTACTGTCCACGTAGGGAAGGGATGGTTACCCTGGCTGCGTCTCGCCAGTCACAACAAAAGGCGATTAACCGCAGGCGTTCACTTGCGAGAGTATGGTAGCTGTGAGGTCGCGGGACTGCAAGTGGAGACCCCTTTGTGGGGCAGTCAGGTTCCCTCAGGGCGGAGATTAGAGGCGCCTTCTTAGTGAAGGGCTCAGCCTGCCATCTAAAAAAACAATAATTAAGGCTGTTCTTGTATTGCTTAATATAATGCTAGCCAGGCATATAAGGTGTTGATATAGAAAAGATTTGGGACCTTTCATTAGGCTGGTGTAAACTCGCGTTCAAGCTAGGAGTAGGTGAAATGAATTCTTTTAAAGCGTGGCGAATACCATATCAGGGCGGTGAGGCAGAAGGCGGCGTAAATACCTTGCAAGCCGGTGACTTGCCTGAGGGTGATGTGCTCATCAAGGCCGCCTATTCAGGCCTCAATTACAAAGATGCCCTGGCCGTTACCGGCAAGGGCAAAATTGCTCGCCAGTTCCCCCTGACGCCTGGGATAGACGTGGCCGGCGAGGTTGTGTCAGATCGCTGTGGCCAGTTTTCGCCGGGAGATAAGGTGCTGGTAACCGGCTGTGGCATGGGCGAGGTTCATGACGGCGGATTTGCCGAATATGTACAAGTCCCCGCTGATTGGGTGGTGCCGCTGCCAAGTGCATATACCCCTCGTCAGGCTATGGCGCTGGGCACAGCCGGCTTTACCGTGGCACTGGCATTGATCCGCATGGAAGCGGCGGGGCAGAGACCTGAGCGGGGCGATGTGGTGGTTACCGGAGCCTCTGGTGGGGTAGGTAGCCTGGCGGTCGACCTTTTCAGTAGCGCCGGTTACAACGTGCTCGCTGTCTCAGGTAAACCTGATGCAGGCGATTATCTGCGTAAACTTGGGGCGAGTGAGGTGGTAACCCCGGATGCCCTTGAGCTTGGCAGCCGCCCCTTGGATAAGGCGCGTTTTGCCGGAGTGGTAGATACTGTCGGTGGCGAACTGCTTTCCGGTTTACTGGCTCACGTCCAGGAGTATGGCAATGTCGCGGCTATAGGCCTTGCCGGTGGGATCAAACTTGAGACCACCGTGATGCCCTTTATTCTCCGTGGAGTAAGCTTAATCGGTGTGAGTACCCCGAATTGTCCGCGTGAGCAGCTTATGGAGTCATGGCGACGGCTCGGCGATGATCTGCGCCCGAGTGACCCGGAGGCGATAATCAGTTCGGAGATCGGTTTGGACGGGCTGCGTGTGGCATCCCAAGAGCTGCTTGAGCGCAAGGTGCGTGGCCGAATCTTGGTGCACGTTAGCGACGAGTAAACTAGTTATTAAGCTATGGTTTTATTTACAGCGAGGAGTGCGTAATGAGTCAAAAAGCTACTGCCGGACAGCGGTTTCGCGAGGCGGTCGAAGCGGAGCGTCCGCTGCAGGTTGTAGGCACAATCAATGCCTATTCGGCCTTGCTCGCTGAGCGTGCTGGTTTTCAGGCTCTTTATGTTTCGGGGGCAGGGGTTGCGAATGCCTCTTACGGGCTGCCCGATTTAGGCATTACCCAGCTCCCGGATGTGGTCGAAGATGTTCGGCGAATAACCGATGTCACTGAAGTGCCGGTGCTGGTAGATATCGATACCGGCTTTGGCGGCGCCTTCTCGGTAGCACGTACCATCCGCGAGCTTACTCGGGCTGGAGCCGGCGCGGTACACATTGAGGATCAGGTCCAGACTAAGCGCTGTGGTCACCGCCCGGGCAAGGAGTTGGTCTCTACTGCGGAGATGGTTGATCGTCTCAAAGCGGCAATTGATGGGCGCACTGATGAGAGTCTGGTGATCATGGCGCGAACCGATGCGCGGGCCTCAGAGGGGTTAGAGGCAGCGATTGAGAGGGCTGAGGCTTATGTTGAGGCTGGGGCCGATATGGTCTTTGCGGAGGCCATGCACACCATTGAAGATGTCCAAGCCTTTACGGAGCGTCTCAATGTCCCGGTGCTGGCAAATATCACCGAGTTTGGTAAGACACCATACTTCACCGTGGCCGAGTTGCGTGACGCCGGGGCCGGGCTTGTTCTCTACCCACTTTCGGCCTTCCGTGCTATGAGCCGTGCCGCGGAGTCTGTCTACTCGGCGATCCGCCGGGATGGTACGCAGCAGAATGTTATTGATCAGATGCAGACCCGGGATGAGTTGTACGAAGTGCTCGGTTATCACGATTATGAACGTAAACTAGATGAACTGTTCGGGAATCGCTAATAGTAGTTTTTTTTAAGTAGTGCAGACCTGGTTTTACATTGCAATGCCCGTGCTGATGCGGGCCGCAAACGGAGGAAAGCAAAGATGACCGAAAAGAAAGTTGGCGGTGCCGGCCTGCGGGGCCAGTCGGCCGGTGAGACTGCTCTGTGCACGGTCGGTCAAGAAGGCACGGGGCTAACCTATCGTGGCTACGATGTCCGTGATTTGGCGGAGAAGTGCCAATTCGAAGAGGTTGCCTATCTGCTGCTGTATGGCGAGTTGCCTAATCGTACTCAGCTCGATGAGTACAAAAAGCGCCTGATGAGTAAGCGTGAATTACCGCAGCCGGTAAAGAGTGTCCTGGAACAGATCCCGCGCGATGCTCATCCCATGGATGTCATGCGTACCGGCTGCTCAATGCTTGGCACGCTTGAGACAGAAGAGGACTTTTCTGAGCAGATGGAGGTCGCAGACCGACTGCTTGCCGTCTTCCCGTCGATAATTACCTATTGGTATCGCTACAGCCATGATGGTGTGCGCATTGATACGGCAACAGATGACGATTCTATAGGTGGCCACTTTCTGCACCTGTTGCGCGGCGAGAAGCCGAACGAGTTGCATGAGAATGTAATGCATATCTCGTTGATCCTCTACGCTGAGCACGAGTTCAATGCCTCGACATTTAACGCTAGGGTTTGTGCCTCAACACTGTCAGACATGCATTCGGCGATAACGGGCGCTATTGGCACCTTGCGCGGGCCACTTCATGGGGGTGCTAACGAGGCGGCTATGGCGATGCTTGAGCAGTGGTCAAGCCCGGAGGAGGCGCGGCGTGAGCTCAAGGCTATGCTGGATCGCAAGGAAAAGGTCATGGGCTTCGGGCACGCTGTCTACCGTGAAGTTGACCCACGCAATGCGGTGATTAAGGAATGGTCACGGAGTCTGGCCAAGGAAGTCGGTGACGATACTCTGTTCCCGGTCTCCGAGGCCGTAGAGCAGATGATGTGGGATGAGAAGAAGCTGTTTGCTAATGCCGATTTCTACCATGCATCGGCATATCGCTTCATGGGTATCCCGACTAAGCTGTTTACACCGATATTCGTCATGTCACGGCATAGTGGTTGGGCAGCACACGTAATGGAGCAGCGGGCCAAGAATCGGATCATCCGGCCAAGCGCAGACTATACTGGTTATGAATTGCGTGAGGTGCCACCGATCGATCAACGCTAGTTTGACTGTTGCAAGTAAGAAATAGGTTAAGTTGAGTAAATCTGGAGATGTAAATGGGAAGTAATATTCGTGATGCCAAGCGGCCGGACCCGGATCAGGAGTTGGTGGCAATCGCCGACTATGTAGCCGATAAGGCTATTGAGTCGGCTGAGGCCTATGAGACTGCGCGTTATTGCCTGATGGACAGCCTCGCCTGCGCCATGATGGCGCTTGATTATCCAGCCTGTACTAAGCTGCTAGGTCCGGTCGTGCCGGGGGCTGAGATGCGCGATGGGGTGGTGGTTCCGGGCACCGCCTATCGTCTCGACCCGGTTATGGGCGCCTTCAATATTGGGGCCATGATCCGCTGGTTGGATTTCAATGATACCTGGTTGGCAGCTGAGTGGGGTCACCCCTCGGATAACCTTGGTGGCATCTTGGCCGCGGCCGATTATGAGAGCCGCCGGCGCTTAGCATTGGGCAAGCAGCCGTTGACTATGCGCGATGTGTTGACAGCGGCGATTAAGGCCCACGAGATCCAAGGTGTTTTGGCGCTGGAGAATAGCTTCAACCGCGTTGGCCTCGATCACGTGCTCCTAGTCAGATTGGCAACCACCGCGGTGACCACCCATTTGCTCGGCGGTTCGCGCGAGGATGTCATCAATGCTGTGTCTAATGCCTGGATAGATGGTGGGGCCCTGCGTACCTATCGGCATGCGCCTAATACCGGCTCACGTAAGAGCTGGGCGGCTGGTGATGCCTCGGCCCGTGGCGTACGCCTGGCGCTGATGAGCCAAACTGGCGAGATGGGCTACCCCTCGGCGCTCAGTGCTAAGGGCTGGGGTTTCCAAGATGTGCTGTTCAAGGGTGAGCAGATCAAGCGCTCGCAGGATTACGCCAGCTATGTCATGGAACACGTCTTGTTTAAGATCTCCTTCCCTGCCGAGTTCCACGCCCAGACGGCGGTTGAGGCGGCGATGGCGCTGCACGAGCAAGTTGCGCCGAAGCTTGATCAGATAGATAAGATTGTTATTGAAACTCAAGAAGCCGGGGTGCGGATAATCGATAAGACCGGTCCGCTCGACAATCCAGCTGACCGGGATCACTGCATCCAGTACATGGTAGCTATACCCCTCATCTTCGGCCGTTTGACCGCTGCCGACTATGAAGATGCTGTGGCTGTCGACCCGCGCATTGATCAGCTGCGCGACAAGATGGAGGTCACTGAGAATAAGGATTTCTCGCGTGACTACATGGATCCGGAAAAGCGCTCAATCGGTAACGCTGTGCAGGTCCATTTCAAAGATGGATCGGCTACCGACCGCATAGCCGTTGAGTATCCGATCGGCCACCGTCGCCGGCGCGATGAGGGCATTCCGGTGCTTAAGGATAAATTCCATGCCGCCCTTGCCGATCGTTTTGCGCCGCGCCAGGCTGGCGCGATTGCTGAAGCAGTTGCTGAGCAGGAGGCGCTAGAGCGGATGCCGGTCCATGAGTTTATGGATCTGTGGCGCATGTAGGCAGCTGCTAAGTGATGCTGCCTTGAGCCACTTATCCCACAGCTAGGGCAGTATCGGCTCGGCAAGGCCCCCGGTCTGATCGGCGCGCGATCTGAGCGGGGGCTTTTTTACTCTGCGCTCTGGGTAAGTTCGCGGATTGCTTGCTTTATGGGTGTCTCACCGGTGACTGCGTCGAGTATGCGCCGACTACTGGCTGGAACATCGATCAGCGCGCCGAGTAGAGCAGCCACATCAGACCGGGGTATCTCACCATAGTCGAGATCTTCGCCGAATTTGATACGCCCTTTGCCGGGTGTATCGAGCAGCCTCCCTGGGCGAACTATAGTCCAATCCAAAGAGCTGTTGCGTAGATGCTCATCCGCCTCGCGTTTTGCATCAAGATAGTAGCGTAACTTTTCGGGCGCTTGTTCTGGGCACTCTGTGCGCATGGCGGAAACCATGATAAAACGCCTTACCCCGGCATCTTCAGCGGCGCTGATGATACGCTTAGCGCCCCGGCGGTCGACACTGTCAGTCTTATCAGCCCCAGTAAGGGGGCCTGATCCTGCGGTAAATATTACCCCCTCTACTCCGCGTACGGCTTCACGGCAATCTCTTTCTAGGTCGGCAACTACTGTCTCAGATGCCCCGCGGGCCGCTAAGGCAGGCTGTTGATCAGGGTAGCGGACCATGGCGCGAACCTCGTGGCGACTAGGTGCGAGCCTCTCTACCAGCAGGCTGCCGATTTGGCCGTGGGCACCAACTACTAGAATATGCATTGATTGTTTGTCCTTGCCTGTCTATGGGATCTGCTAGAGGGCCTCTCGAAAAGCTTCCCCTGGGCCAATTGGTTGTTCCGATGTGGGGCTCTTGGCGCCAGGGATGGCGCCATGAAGCCTCCAGGGAGGGGTTCGGCGTCCTACACATCGGAACAACCAATTGGCCCAGGGGAAGTTTTTCGATTCTCCTCCAAATCTCATTCGTTAGCAGTTGCTAGATCTAGTCCTCGATAAATTGCGCGTTGCGCAGTCGGTTCAATGCCGCCATAACTTCTATACTACGGGGCCGGGCCAAGTCTCCTTCAGGTCTTGCGGATAGCTCTTCCCAGCTACGCTCCAATTCGTCTGCTAACCACTGAGGTGGTTGTTCGAGTTTTTGGTTGATACCGGCCATGCGGGCGAGGATAAGCCCTATTGCCCGCACCTGTGCGGGGTCAGCTATCTGCTCCACCGACCGCAAATCGATAGTCTCTTTGCCAAACACCAAGGCATCACGCCCACGCGCCTGTATCTTCTGCTTGCCCGGTTTAGTTTCTGGCTGCAGGGAGCGGCAATCGAGGCGGCGCGTAGCTGATCGCCACAATGGTTCGACCGCCTCTGAGTCCCTGCCAGTGCGGTACTGTTGCGCTATCTCTTGGGCTCGCTTGGTTACATCGAGTGGCGAGTAATTGTGCATCTGGATTACTGTGTCGGCGAGGTCGAGGTAGTCACCCGAGCCGCCCATGACCAGCAGAGTAGACGTGCCTAGTTGGTCGCGCAACTCCCGGATCCGGTCGACGAACGGGGTAATCGGCTCCGCCTCCCGTTCGACCAGTGCCTGCATGCGCTTGTCGCGAATCATGAAGTTGGTCGCAGAGGTGTCTTCATCGACAAGCAAGGCATCGGCACCGGCCTCGAGTGATTCCTGGAGGGCGGCGGCTTGGCTAGTGGAGCCGGAAGCTAGCTCAGTAGAAAACGAGCTGGTCGATTTGCTGAATGGTAACTCGCGAATATAAGGGGAAAGATCTACCCTGTGGACGGCGCGGCCGTCCTCAGCCCGAACCTTGGTGGCGCTCTCCAGGGCAACGACGCGCTCACGTCCGTCGCCTGGCAAGTGATCATATATGCCCAGTTCGATAGCGTTGAGCAGTGTCGATTTGCCGTGAAAACCTCCCCCTACAATCAGGGTGATGCCCTGCGGTATGCCCATCCCCGTTACTTCACCTGCGTTCGGGGTGTTGAGCGAGACACGGAGTGATTCTGGACTTGTGAACGGGATCGCATCACTTAAGGGGCGATCGTCGATGCCGGAGCGACGCGGCAGAGTCGCTCCGTCGCCAATGAATGCCACTAATCCCCTTTTTTTAAGGTCAGCACGCAATGCAGCCTGGTCTTCTACCGCGGCGCAGTGTCTCTCCAGGTCAGACAAATCAAGCTTATCGGCATTGGTTGCATGATGGACGATTTTAGGCAAACGGCTGCACAGGATATCCGCAGCCTGGCGGCCGAGTATAGTGCGCCCGCGAGCCGGCAGGTGAACAGTAAAACGCAGTTCAATGCCGTGCTCGTTGAAGAGAACTGCACTGCGATCGAGAACCGTCTGCGCACCACTGTCAATATTTATCGCCTCGCTGGCAGCGCTTGCTCGAGCGAAGCTGCGGGCAAGGTAGTCGCGCGTAGCGCGTTGCCGTGCCGCGCTGGCTTGTGATTCTGGGGGCAATGCAGCCCGCTGCCAGGGGACAAAGGCCCGTAGCCGAGAAGGCTTGGCGTAGGGATCGGCTTGAACCTTATCTATCTGGAGCTCAAAACCGGTGAACTGGTGTTTGCCCTGAATATCGCGGTAGGCCTTGTAGCCTTTTCCATCAATACGCTGTAGGGTCTTTCTTAACTCTTCCATAACCGTACATCTTAGCTGGATATGCGAGGGGGGAGTGTGAGCATTTGGCTGAGCGGCTGACCGTCCCTGGTCTGGCTTCTAGTGGGCGGGTTTTGCAGCCGTTATTTGCCGCTGCAAGTGTTGAATCCTAGAGGGATATACGCAGGACAGTTGCCTACGATAGCGGTAGCGAGGGGGATCAGGCCTATCCAGCCCCAAGCACTTTGGGGGCCGACAAAAAAGAGACTGATTAGCAAAATTCCCACTACTGCTCGTGCCGCACGATCGATCATGCCGAGGTTCTGTTTAAGTTCCATCATGCTCCCCTAATGTCTCTACTTATGGTTGATCCGGGCACGGTAATTTATCGTTTTTTGCTCACCCTCGCCAAGCTCTATCTGCCATATTGCGGTATTAGCGGTCTCAAGTTCTGTCTCGTGCGATGATTCCAGGATTTCCCACTCAGCTGGCAGATCACTGGGGATCTGCTCTTTAAGGGTAACCTCTTTGCGCTCGCTAGCATTATTATTGACCACAATTTCCCACTCTATCTCATCAGTCGCTGCGTCAATGGGTCTGTCGTAGGGGTGTGCCAGGTTCCGTGTTGCAGTAACATCCTCGCTGCTGCCAACCGGTATGCTGACCTCTTCGCCGCTAGCGGTATCTGGAAGCTTGCTCCTTTGTCTGAACTGCAAATCGGGAGCTGTGTAAATATCTGCTAAGCCCGATGGCAGATTTTGCTCGGCGGTCCAGTTAACGATCTTGATGGCTTTAATCTCTAGGCCAGACTGTTGGTTGGCGGCGGCATTGCCATGCAGTTGGTAGGAGGTATTGCCATCGTCTACCACAAAGCTGTCTAGCTTTAGATTATAAGAGCGCCCAGCAAGTAGCTTCTGACCGTCATCAAGGGAATAGGCTCGTCCGTCACCTGCCGCTTCACCGGTCAGCCCGCTTGGCTTGGTTGTTGGTTGGCTGGATAGGTTGCTACTTGCTGCTGCCGAAGTTGGGTTGGCGGCGCTCACAAAGGTCAGATCAACGGCGCGAAAATCCATTTCTGTTTGATTTTCGACCCTCGCTAAAGCCTTGACCCGCAACTGATCATCCTCGGTCGATCTAATGATTTGATAGTGCGGCTGCCACTCAAGACCGCCGCTCAGATAGCTTATGGTGACAGGTTTGGAGCCACCGCGCTGACTGTCCAAGTCGAGTTCTACTGTTGGACTGCCGTGAAGTTCAGCAGATGGCTGGGGGAAGGCTATTTTTATGCCGGCTTGGCGAGGAATGGTCTTAGCGCGTTCGGCTAACACCACAATTAGGTAATCGGTGTCGAAACCTAAGAGCTGTGCCTGTTGCCAATCTTTATCGCTTGCGCTGCTGTCTGGCTTGATATAAATACTGTTGCCGGTATGGGCCCTAAGCAAACGCTCCTTAGAGAGATCGCCGCTGGTGTATGAAGAGCCTATGAGGGCGGGGTCATGATCTGAGGCTATCCGCACTGACGAGATGTCTATTTCTCTGGGGATGTTTTGCACAACCAAGCGCGCCCTGCCGTCCGGCAGGCCGATTTCACGCTTTTCGCTTATTACCGCTGGCCCCTGGAGGTAGACTTTTGCCGATCGAGCGCGCAGCGTATGGCGGTCACTTATCACCTCGCCTACGCCGGCTGGAAGCTCACGGGCTTCAAAGGGACTGTCATCAAATTCAGCTGGAGCTGTCTCGACCCCGTTAGCATCGTCCTGTCCGTTTGCTTGTTCAGATTGAGCTGGAGCAGCTTGTGGTTCAGCTGAGGTGTTATCATCGCCAAAGGCGGTAGCCGCCAGGGCGTAGCACAAAATAAAAGTGGCCAGGGAGCGAGAGAGGATGTTTTTCATGTGCCGAGGCATTGGCGTACCTGCTAGTTTCGGGCCTGTTGCCCAGAATAATCCTTTTGTCGCCTCAGTGGCTAGGAGACGGAGGTTAACTAGTTCACTCTTAGCGCCATGGTGTCTACTGTTGGGGTGGAGTTGCACTGCAACAGCGGTCGCTCAGCAGGAGGAGCGAGAGCAACAGGTCGAATTGCCGCCGGTTACTACTACCGTGGCGCGGTTGAGCTCAGATCTAGAGGATTATCCGGCAGCTGGTTCTACTGTAGGACGTGAGGCCTTCGCTACGGGGCGCGGCTTGGCTCTCGATCAAGGCCTTGATCGTGTTCCCGGGGTTCACACGCAAAATCGCTATAACTTCGCTCAGGATCTGCGCCTATCTGTGCGCGGGTTTGGGGCGCGCTCGCCGTTCGGTATCCGGGGTATCAGGGTGCTGGTCGATGGCATACCGGCAACTGCAACCGATGGCCAAAGTCAGCTCGACGCGATCGATCCGGTATTTGTCGAGCAGCTAGAAGTGCTCCGTGGCCCCTCCTCGGCGCTCTACGGTAACGCCTCCGGGGGGGTATTTCGCTTTACCACTATAGAGCCTCCGGAGGAGGGGCAATTCGTCTCTGGTCAAGTGCTGCTCGGCAGTCACCGCGAGCGTGCTCAGCGCCTCTGGGGTGGGCGCGTGGATGGGGATTGGCGCAGTTCAGTTACCGCTTCGAACGTCTCCCTTGACGGCTATCGTGAACACGCCGAGGCAACCCGGCAGCGGTTAGGGATTAAGGTTGATCGCCGGCTGGATAACGGTGCCCAACTGCGCTTGCTCGGCAACATTATGGATGCCCCGGAGGCGCGTGATCCGGGCGGATTGAGACGCGATCAGGTACGCGATGATCGCCAGCAGGCTGGTGATGATGCAAAAAAGTATGATGCCGGCGAGGAGATTGAGCAGCAGTCGCTGGCCTTGATTCTCAGTTCGCAGCCTAGTGCTGGGGAACTCTGGGAGGGACAGGCATTCCTCCAGCGCCGCGATTTCTATCGTCGTTCGCCTTTTGATGCAGTCGGGGGTGGCTCGGTAGGTGGGATAATAACCTATGAACGCTATTTTGGCGGCATAGGCGGGCGGCATGTCCGCCAAACCGAATTCGCCGGCCGACCCCTGGAGATATCTTTAGGCACCGAGGCCGAGTGGCAGTATGACGATCGCCAGCGCTATAGAAATGAGCAAGGGGATCGGGGCGATCAGACCCACGATCAGCTTGAGCAGGCGCAGATGGTTGCCGGCTACGCCCAGGCCGAGTGGCAACCGGCTGAACGTTGGCGCCTGGTCGGCGGTAGCCGTCTCGACTGGCTGCAAATGAGTATAAGGGATCGCATGAATGGCTCGGGGACAGATCGCGAGCGCTACACCGAGCCGAGTTATCTGCTCGGTGCCAGTTACGCCTTGACCGAGGGACATCAGCTCTATACTAACGCCTCTACGGCCTTCGAGACCGCGACTCTGTGGGAGATGTGGGACCAGGAAGAGGGCGGTATTGACAGCGAACTCAGTGCCCAGGAAGCGCGCTCCTATGAGCTTGGTGTCCGCGGTGGCTTTGGTGAGCGCCTCAGATACGATCTGAGCCTCTTTCAGGTAACGGTTGAAAACGAGTTAGTGCCGCAGGGCGAGTCGCCCGAGATATACGAGAATGCGGGGGAAACCCGCCGCCGCGGGATAGAGCTAGGGATTGAGGCGCGCCCGCATGAGCGGTTGGAGATCACCAGTGCGCTGGCAGTGGGGGAGTTTATCTTTCGTGACTTTGAGGCTCCTGGGATTGATTGGGAGGATGAGGATGAGGATGATTTGAAAAAGGAGCAGGTCAGTGGCAACAACATCCCCGGCATCCCGCGTGCCCACGGCTACCTTGAGGTGGTTTGGCACGGTGCCCACGACTGGCGCTACGCTGCCAATATACGCGCTGCCGATAAGATCTACGCCGATGACAGAAACACCCAAAGCTCGTCAGCCCATGCCGAGGTCGGCCTGCATGTCTCAAGGCTGTATGTAACCGATGAATATGAGGCAGAGCCGTTTGTCGGTATAAACAACCTGCTGGACGAGGAATATAACGCCAACATCAAGATAAACGCCGCCTCACCTAGTGATGGCAGCCTTGATGACGGCGCCTACTACGAGCCAGCGCCAGAGCGAACCTTCTATGCGGGGATAACCGTCAGAGGCTTTTAGAGCAGCGGCAGGGCGAAGCGTTGCGTAGCCCTTTAATCCGCGCGCAGCTGCTCGGTGCGCAACAGCTGCTCCGCCCACTCGAGTACTTCTTGTACCCGCGGTGAGGCGAGGTCGAAGGCTTCGGCGGCACTAACCCAGCGGTGTTCGTGGTGTTCAGGGCGACCCAGCTCAGGGTTGACGCCTAGCACCACCCGCTGAGTGGCAGTGCGGCCGATGTAGTAGCGAGCCACTTTGCCCTGGGCGTAGGGGCCGGTTTCAAAGAATTCATAACCCCAACAGAATTCCAGGTCGGTTATGCCCGCCTCCTCTTGTACCTCGCGGCAGGCCGCATCTAGGGGTTCTTCCCCGGGTTCGACTTTGCCTTTAGGAAAGTCCCAGTATTGGAAGGCCCTTAACATCAAATAGAGACGCTCCCCCTCAGCGAAACGTACCGGAATCACGCCCGCCGAGAGGGTACGCCTCTTGGCACGCTTACGCCTTTGGCGAAGCCGCCTGGTTGCCATGGTATTGGGGAGAAAACTCGTGTACAGCATCAACCATAGCAGCTACATTTTCCGGCGGCGTCTCCGGTTGTATGCCGTGCCCCAGGTTGAAGATATGACCTGGGCCGTGGCCAAACTCTGCCAGGCAGCGCGCTACCTCCTGGCGGATAAATTCAGGATTGGCGTGCAGCATACACGGATCGATATTGCCTTGGAGTGCTACTTTGTGGCCGATCCGCTGGCGGGCATCGGCCATGGAGGTCGTCCAGTCAAGGCCGACGGCATCCGCACCACACTCGGCGATCTCCTCTAGCCACTGGCCGCCGCCCTTGGTAAATACTGTTACCGGTACCCGGCGACCTTCGGCCTCGCGCGGCAGGGACTCGATGATCCTGCTCATATAGGCTAACGAGAAGTCACGATAGCGCTCAGGATCCAGGGCCCCGCCCCAGGTATCAAAGATCATCAGTGCTTGGGCGCCGGCCTCTACCTGACCGGTAAGATAGTCAGCTACCGCGTCAGCGAGCTTGGTTAGCAAGCGGTGTGCGGCCTGAGGTTGATCGTAGACTAGGGTCTTGCTCGCAGCGAAGGTCTTGCTTGATCCGCCCTCTACCATATACGTAGCCAGGGTCCACGGGCTGCCGGTAAAGCCGATAAGCGGTACGCGCCCGGCGAGTTCCTGGCGGCAAGCCTGGACCGCATCCATGACGTAACGCAGCTCCTTCTGCGCGCTAGGTTGGGGGAGGGCATCGATGTCCGCATTGCTCTGGATGCGCCGCTCAAAGACCGGGCCTTCACCGGTCACGAAGGAGAGCCCCAGCCCCATCGCGTCGGGAACAGTTAAAATGTCAGAAAACAGGATTGCAGCATCGAGGTCATATCGCTCGAGGGGCTGCAGGGTGACTCGAGCCGCCAGCTCGGGACTGCGGCACAGGCCCATGAAGCTACCCGCCTGGCTGCGCACCTCGCGATACTCGGGCAGATAACGCCCGGCCTGGCGCATCATCCATAGTGGTGTACGGTCTACTTCCTGGCGTTGGAAAGCGCGAAGGATTCGATCATTTTTGAGCTCGTGGCTACTCAATTCTTTGACTCCTATGCTTGAAGGTAGTCGAGGGTTCTTGGTTAGGTGGCCAAAACAGCTCGCTAGTATAGACAGGGTGATGTCAACGGCGCAATTTGCCAAGATATTTTGCAAAATATTTTTTCACAACTACTAAAAAGGTAAGGAGAGTTGCATGCCTCATGAGTTGCAAGGCTACTGCATCGAGGACCTGGAGCCAGGGATGACAGCTTCGTATACGCGAACTGTGACAGAGGCCGATTTGGTGCTGTTTGCTGGCTTATCGGGGGATAACAACCCGGTGCATATAAATGAAGAGTTTGCGTCAACCACCTTTGCTAAGGGGCGTATCGCACACGGGATCTTTCTCGGCGGGTTAATCTCCTGCGTATTAGGCACTCGCATGCCAGGTCCGGGAGCAATCTACCTGGGTCAGGAACTGCGCTTTCGAGCGCCGGTACGCATCGGTGATACAGTGAAGGCGCAAGCGTGTGTTGAAGAGATTGATGAAGGGTCGCGCCAAGTCGTATTAGATACCACCTGCTATGTGCGCAATAGAGTTGTTGTAACTGGCCAGGCGCGCGTTCTGGTGGGCTCGCGCGAGGACGACTAGGTAGTTCCCCAAAGGGAGCCTCTAAAACTACCCCCGGAGCCACTCAACTGCCCCGGTGTGGAGGACGCCGTGAATCCATCCCTGGAGGTCTTGGCGCCATCCCTGGCGCCAAGACCTCCACACCGGGGCAGTTGAGTGGCTCCGGGGTTAGAGGTTCCTAGAGACGATAGGCACTTAATACGGCCGGTTTTTATAGGTGCCCCAAAGGAGGAGCAAAATTGCAAGGTCACTACGCAGTCGTTGGTAACCCAATAGAACACAGTAAGTCGCCGCAGATTCATGCCATGTTTGCCGAACAGACCGGAGAGCAGCTCAGTTATGGCCGGCTGTGGGCGCCACAAGATAATTTTGCAGCTGTCGTTAGGGCCTTCTTTTGTGGCGGAGGACTCGGGCTGAATGTGACCGTCCCCTTTAAAGAGGAAGCTTGGCAGTTTGCCAACAAATTAAGCGAGCGAGCCCGCGTGGCTGAAGCGGTTAATACCTTGCGGTTAGATGATGATGGCTTGATTTGGGGCGATAACACTGATGGTGTTGGCCTCTATCGCGATCTGCACGATAATCTCGGCATCGCTATAGAGGCACAGCGGGTGTTGATACTGGGTGCCGGTGGTGCGGCGCGAGGAGTACTGGCGGATATACTCGCTGGCGAGCCTAGCGAAGTAGTTATAGCTAATCGCACTGCGCAGCGGGCGGATGAGTTGGCGCAGCGTTTTGTCGGGGTTAAGGCGTGTGGTCTGGATAATATCCTTGGGCAGCAATTTGACTTGATTATCAACACCACCGCGGCCGGCTTACAGGGAAGTATGCCTGCCCTGGCCGATGGTTTACTGCGCCACGGCGGAGCCTGTTATGACCTGGTCTATAGCGACACGGATACCCCTTTTATGGAATGGGCGCGTCGCCACCATGCGGGCCAGGTCGCTGATGGCTTGGGGATGTTGGTTGAGCAGGCTGCCGAGTCATTCTTCCTCTGGCGCGGAGTAAGGCCGGATACTCAGCCGGTAATCGACGCCTTGCGGGGTTAATTGGCAGTATTAACAGGCCCTCTACAGTGCGAGGTTATGCTCCAATCCATTGGGCTGCTAGGGGCCCGTTGAGGGTTTTGGGGTGAGCCGTGGAGGGCATCCCTAGCCCAAATCCTCTAGCCCAATGTCCAGGAGAAGAGATAGAAGAACAGTATCGCTAGTATTGCCCCTGCTGGCAGGGTAACCAGCCACGACATAAAGACCGTGCCAACAACGCGCAGATCTATGGCGGCCAGGCCGCGCGCGAGGCCAACACCGAGTACTGCGCCGACGAGGGTGTGCGTGGTCGAGATTGGCATTCCTGCCCCGGAGGCCGTCACTACAGTTCCGGCTGTGGCCAAATTACAGGCAAATCCCCGGCTCGGGGTCAGCTGAGTAATGTTGCGGCCAACAGTGGCGATGACGTGTTTGCCGAGCATAAGTAGTCCAACTACTATGCCAAAGGCGCCCATGACAAGGAGCCAGAGTGGCACCGGCGCCTCTGCTTGAATGTCTCCACTGGTGGCAGTTGCAACTACGGCAGCTACCGGCCCTATAGCGTTGGCAACGTCGTTGGAGCCGTGGGCAAAGGCCATCGCGCATGCTGTGACGATCATGAGCACAGCAAATACGCGTTCGACATTGTGATACTGGTAGCGGCGGTGGGATCGTGTGTCGAGTTTAAGCCGATTTATCATGACCTTGCCGAGCAGGGTCATGGCTAAGCCGAAGACAATCGACAGGGCGCATCCTTCCCAAAAGCTAAGTTCTAGGCCGATGTACTGAAGGCCGCGGAGTAGGGTGATGAGTGAGACAAAGAATCCGGTCAGGAAGATATAGTAGGGCACCCATCTTTTGGCGGCTTCGAGGGGGGTGGCCCGATCAAGAACTAGCAGCTGTACCGAGCGGAACAGCAGGAAGCTAACTAGCCCGGCAATAAGCGGCGAAGTCACCCAGCTGGCCGCCACTTGACCTACGGTTGGCCAGTAAATAGCCCCCCAGCCCAGTCCGGCAATACCGAAGCCGACCAGCGCGCCTATGATCGAATGGGTTGTAGAAACGGGCCAGCCACGCCACGATGCGATCAACAACCATACCCCGGCCGCCGCAAGGGCCGCCAGCATGCCAAATATCAGGGTTTGTTCGGCGCCGGCTAACTCTGAGGTTTTGATGATCCCACCGCGCACGGTGCTAGCTACAGCGCCCCCTGCCAGTACGGCACCGGCAAACTCGAAAATCGCTGCAACCACTACTGCTTGACGGATGGTGAGGGCGCGCGAGCCGACCGATGTCGCCATGGCGTTGGCGACATCGTTGGCACCGATACCCCAGGCCATGAATAGGCCGAGGCTGGCAGCCAGGATGATATAGATTGTGGCGTATTCCATCGCTTAGCGGGCTAGCAAGATCTGGAAGCGGGCCCCGGTCTGCTGGGCGCGATCGGCGAGCGAGCCGATCGCTTCGATTATTTGGTAGAGAAACATAACATCAACGGCATAGAGTTCCCTCTCAATCTGGAATAACTCCGAACGCAGCTCTATCTGGCTACGATCAGTCTCAGCCTCAATGTCATCTAGCTTATTCAGTAAGCTTTCGACTAGCTCCAGCTCTGCGCCCCGAAACCCGGTTTCGACAAGATCTTCCAGTTCTCGCACAGCTAACATGGCCTGCCGGGTGGCCTCCATGCCCTGATCAAGCATGCGTAGGGTGGGCTCTACCAATGCTTCAGGCCACTGCATTTGCCGGCCGATCATCAAGCCAGCGATGTCTTTGCTCTTGTTGGCGATACGATCTTGGGCCCGCAGCAGTTCGAGAAAATCGCGGCGATCCCAGGGCATAAAAAGGTCAGGCGGGAGTTGCGAGCGTATCTCTTTTTTGATCCGGTCGGCGCGATGCTCGCGGCTAACGATCTGCCGGTGAGCATCGCGCATGCGTTGGAGTTCGCCCGCAGTAGAGGCGCGGAAGAGTTCGGGCAATACATCTACGCACTCTACTACCTCCTCCATGTGACGTTGGAGAGGCGCGACAGGTGAGGAGCCAAAGATACGGGCGAAATAGTTTTTCACCGCCTCAATCCTCTTCCTGAAGCCAGTCGGCTGCGGCCCGGGCGTGGTAGGTGAGGATTGCATCCGCCCCGGCTCGGCGCAGAGAAGTCAAAGCTTCAAGCACGCATTTGCGTTCATCAAGCCAGCCCCGCTCCCCGGCGGCCTTGAGCATGGAGTATTCACCACTTACCTGATAAGCGAAAGTGGGCACGCCGAGTTCCTGTTTGATGCGGCGGATTATGTCCAGGTACGGCAACCCAGGCTTGACCATAAACATGTCGGCCCCCTCCTGGATATCTAGAGCCGCTTCATGGATGGCCTCGTCGCTGTTTGCGGGATCCATCTGATAGCTATCCTTACCAGGACCGGAAGGGCCGGAGTCAAGGTTACCGGCCGAGCCAACGGCGTCGCGGAATGGTCCGTAATAATGGGAAGCATACTTGGCTGTGTAGGAGAGGATGCGCACGTTACGATAGTTGTGCGCTTCGAGCGCATTGCGGATTGCGCCCACACGCCCGTCCATCATGTCGGATGGTGCCACCACGTCGGCGCCTGCCTCGGCGTGAGAGAGTGCTTGGCGTACCAGCACCTCGACTGTCTCGTCATTGAGGACATAGCCGGTTTCGTCGATAAGCCCGTCCTGGCCGTGGCTGGTGAAGGGGTCGAGGGCGACATCGGTGATAACGCCGAGCTCGGGGATGGCGTCCTTGATTGCACGCACAGCTCTTTGGGCTATGCCAGTTGGATTATAAGCCTCTCGTGCATCGGCGGATTTGGCATCTGCGGGTGTAACCGGGAAAATTGCCACTGCCGGAATGCCGAGCTGATGAATGGTCTGCGCCTCGGCTATCAGCAGGTCAATGGAGAGTCGTTGGATTCCTGGCATAGATGGGACTGGCTCGCTGCGCCCCTCACCATCGAGGACGAATAGCGGCTGGATGAGATCATCTGCAGTGACTTTGGTCTCCCGCATTAGCCTCCGGGAGAATTCGTTACGCCGCATTCGGCGAGGGCGCCGGGCAGGGTATCCGCCTATGCTGTAGGGAATATTAGTGCGTGTCACGACTACCTCCATTTGCGCTACCAGGGGTTTGCAGGTGATTATGCCCACTTGTGCCTTTTTGCCCAAGAGGTAAGTTGACATGGGAACCTGAACCGCGATTTTATTGTCGCACACGTTGTGGTGAACACCCCTACTGTGAAATCTTATGGAGAAAGGAGAGAAGCGATGCGTAAGAGTGTAGTTTGGCTTGGAGCAGCAGCTCTGTCTGTTGGCCTGTTGCTAGCCGGTTGCCCGGGAGAGAATGACTTCGAAGAGATGGAAGAGATGGAGGGCTTTGAGCAGCAGGATCCGGCAGCTGATGATCAATTCGACGACGGCTTTGATGACGATTTCGATGATGATTTTGACGACGACTTCGACGACGACTTCGACGAAGGTGACATGGAAGGTGATTTAGAGGGCTTTGAGTGACCAGCCGAGGCCTAAGGGCGCAGCATAAAAGCCCTTAAGAGGCCTCCTTTAAGCCGCGCTGCCCCGTTGTGAAGGAAGTCGAAGGTAATCCCCATAGGACTAGGGGCGCCATCCGTGGCGCCAGGCCTTCGAAACGGGGCATCCGCGTGTCTCTCTCATGTGGTTGGGCTCACTCACCAAGTTAGTTAGCTCCGCCCCCCGCCTAGCTCCCGACTCTTCTCAATCAGGTCGTGAATAATTGGCGTGAGGATGAGTTCCATCGCGAAGCCGGTCTTGCCGCCGGGCACAACTATACTATTGCGCCGCGACATGAACGAGTTGGGAATCATGCTCAGCAAGTATGGGAAGTCGATACTAAAGCGCTCCGGGTTACGGAATCTAATAACCGTGAATGACTCATCCAGCGTGGGTATGTCGCGGGCAATAAACGGGTTGGAGGTATCCACGGTCGGTACCCGTTGGAAGTTTATGTCGGTGCGCGAAAACTGCGGGGTTATGTAGTTAACATAATCTGGCATGCGTCGAAGTATGGTATCGACGATGGTCTCTGCGGTGTAGCCGCGTTCGGCGGCATCGCGGTGGATCTTTTGAATCCACTCTAGGTTGACAATCGGCGTAACCCCCACCAACAAATCGACGTGCTGTGCGACGTTATGTTCCTCCGTAACTACACCGCCGTGCAGCCCTTCGTAAAAGAGCAGATCAGAGCCGTGACCGGCCTCCTCCCAGTCGGTGAATTCCCCTGGCTTGAGTCCATAGGGCTCGGCCTCCTCGTCATTGTGCAAATAGCGGCGGCGATCACATATGCCCTTCTCACCATATTTGCGGAACGAAGCCTCGAGCTCGCCGAAGAGGTTGGCCTCAGGGCTGAAGTGACTGAGGTTGCGGCCCTCGGCTACGGCCTTGGCCAGCTCTTCGCGCATCTGCTGGCGGTTGTAGCGGTGAAAGGCATCACCTTCGATTATCGCTGGATCAACCTTTTCACGACGGAAGATGTGCTCGAAAGCGACCTTTACTGTGCTGGTTCCGGCGCCGGATGATCCGGTTACGGCGATTATTGGGTGTTTCGCTGACATAGTTCACCTCATAGATTGTGTTGATTTTGAGTTGTTCGGTTATAGTTTTTGTCCATCGGCTTTAGGGCCCAAACGCAGCCGGTGAAGATACTTTGGCGTTAGTGAAACTATTTACTTTGAGCCGCCACAATCTCTTCACGCATCTTCTTTATAGCCGCGCCGTAGTCGTCTGCCCCGAAAATCGCCGACCCGGCGACGAAGGTATCGGCTCCCGCTGCAGCAATCTCACCAATGTTCTCAGCCTTGACTCCACCGTCTATTTCAAGACGGATATCACTGTTGAGTTCATCGATTATCTGGCGCGCTTGGCGTAATTTGTCCAGCGCGGAGGGTATGAATTTCTGCGCTGGGAATCCGGGGTTAACCGACATCAGCAGGACCATGTCTACTTTGTCAGCAACGTGACGCAGGCAGTCGAGCGGCGTTGCCGGGTTAAAGACCAAGCCAGCTTTGGCACCATGTTCGCGGATTAGGCTCAGGGTCCTGTCAATGTGCTCGCTAGCCTCAGGGTGAAAGGTGATCCAGTCAGCACCGGCAGCCGCAAAATCGGGAATGATCCGGTCTACTGGTTTAACCATCAGGTGGACGTCGATCGGCGCTTTTATGCCGTAATCGCGCAGTGCCTGACACACCAAGGGGCCAATTGTCAGATTGGGCACGTAGTGGTTGTCCATCACATCAAAGTGGATAATGTCCGCTCCCGCATTGACTACGTCCTCTACCTCTTGGCCGAGGCGAGCAAAGTCAGCGGATAATATCGATGGCGCTATAAGGGGGTTGTGCATAGATTAGTTCCTCCATTCCCGATGCCTCCTCCGCAGCCGAACTGAAAGCTACGACTGCAGAGGAGCTGCGGAAAATTAAAGATTCATGATTGTTTTGATAAATATCTTGTCAGCCGCCCGTTGCCGCTAGTCCTGGGCTCTGCTGCGGGGGTTCTACAGCTGCATTATTTTGCGGCGGCCGCCAGTGCTGATGCGCCTCTTCGATTATAAAGCGGCGGAATGCATCGGCAGCTGGAGATAGACGTTTGCCGGCGCGATGTACCAGGTACCAGTGGCGCTCCAAGGGGAAGCCCTCTACGTTGAGGATGCTCAAGCGTCCTAGTTCGAGTTCCAAGGCGACTGTATGGATGGAGACTACCCCCAATCCCAGACCAGCCTGGACAGACTGCTTGATGGCCTCATTGGAGCTCATCTGGAGTCCGCCGCGCAGCGTAAGACCACGCTGCTCAAGGAATCTTTCTACCGTATTGCGCGTCCCTGAGCCTGTTTCACGGAGCACAAAGATTTCATCTTGTAGCCGTTCTAAGGGTATCTGCTCGCCGCTGGCAAGTGGGTGATCAGGTGAGGCTATTACCACAAGGGGGTTGGGCATAAACGGTTCGGCCACAACGTCGAGACCCTCCGGCGGTTTGCCCATGACCGCCAGATCCATTTCATTGTCTTGGATGCGACGAATTACCCCCTCACGGTTGGTTACCTCAAGTTGGAAGGTAATCCCAGGTTGGCGTCTGGTGAAGGTCGCTAAGAGATCAGTAGCAAAGTAATTCGCGGTAGATGCGACAGTGAGCCGCAAGCGTCCGCTGTTGAGTCCGCGTAAGGCCTCTAAGCCATCACTGAGCTCAATCAGTTCGGTGGCTATACGTTGGGCATAGCGCCGGACCTCATTGCCCGCCTCAGTCAAGTAGATGCGTTTTCCGATCTGCTCAAACAGGGGCAACCCAATCTGCTGCTCAAGTTGCTTGATCTGCATAGAAACAGCAGGCTGGGTCAGGTAGAGCTCTTCCGCGGCGCGGGTGAAGCTCAGGTGTCGAGCTACAGACTCAAACACTTTAAGTTGACGTAAAGTTATGTTCATCCTCCTGCCTCCTCCTCGGCCAAGCCATAAATGCAATCTTATGGTGCATGCAAAAACTATTTGTTTTTCTTTTGTGTTTCTAAGGCTATGCTTTTATAGTAGATCACGCAAGGGGTGATTTGTTCGAGTTGAGAGTGGGGATGCGCTTTCCTCACACACGATAAATAGACTGCATTTGATCTTAATGTAGCAACTCTGAGGAGCAAACAATGGCGAGCAGAACATACACTGCGGGCGTAAAGACCTATCGCGACGAGTACTGGGAGCCAGACTACCAGATCAAAAACAGCGATCTGCAGGCGGTTTTCAAGATAGTGCCGCAGCCGGGAGTGGATCGTGAAGAGGCTGCCGCGGCTGTTGCAGCAGAGTCGTCGACAGCAACCTGGACGTACGTTTGGACCGACTTGATGACTGACATCCAGTACTACAAGGGTCGGGCGTACAAGATCGAGGACGTGCCGGGTGACGACGAGGCCTTTTATGCCTTCATCGCCTATCCGATCGACTTGTTTGAGGAAGGCTCTATCGTCAACGTCTTCACCTCGCTCGTCGGTAACGTCTTCGGCTTTAAGGCCGTACGCATGCTGCGCCTCGAGGACGTCCACTTCCCCTTGGCCTTCGTTATGACCTGCCAAGGCCCGCCGCACGGCATCAAGTCAGAGCGCGACAAGCTCAACAAGTACGGTCGGCCGCTGCTCGGCGGTACGCTCAAGCCGAAGCTCGGCCTGTCGCCGAAAAACTACGGCCGCGCCTGTTATGAGGCGCTGCGCGGCGGCCTCGATTTCACCAAGGACGATGAGAACGTCAACTCGCAGCCCTTCCTGCGCTGGCGTGAGCGTTTCGATTACATCATGGAGGCGATTGAGAAGGCCGAGGCCGAAACCGGCGAGCGCAAGGGCCACTATCTCAACGTTACGGCGCCGACCCCGGAAGAGATGTATAAGCGTGCTGAGTACGCTAAGGAGATCGGTGCGCCGATCATCATGCACGACTACATCACAGCCGGATTCTGTGCCCACCAGGGGCTCTCCCACTGGTGCCGCGACAACGGCATGCTGCTGCACATACACCGCGCCATGCACGCCGTTCTCGACCGCAACCCCAAGCACGGCATCCACTTCCGTGTGCTGACCAAGATCCTGCGCCTGATGGGCGGTGATCAGCTGCACACCGGCACAGTGGTCGGCAAGCTCGAGGGTGACCGCGCGGCAACCCTGGGCTGGGTAGACCTGCTCCGTGAGCGTTACATCGAGGAAGACCGCTCCCGCGGCCTGTTCTTCGATCAGGATTTCGGTGCCATGCCAGGGGCCTTTGCGGTTGCCTCCGGCGGTATCCACGTATGGCACATGCCGGCGCTGTTGTCGATCTTCGGCGACGACGCGGTCTTCCAGTTTGGCGGCGGTACGCTCGGCCACCCCTGGGGTAACGCGGCCGGTGCCTGCGCTAACCGCGTAGCCTTAGAGGCCTGCTTGAAGGCGCGTAACGAGGGCCGAGTGCTCGAAAAGGAAGGTAAGGAGATCCTGACCGAAGCAGCTCAGAAGAGCCCCGAACTTAAGGCGGCAATGGAGACTTGGAAGGAGGTCACCTTCGAGTTCGATACCGTCGATAAGCTGGATACTGCGCACCGCTAACTAGGGCTGGTCTAAAAGGGGTGTGGCGGGCGCAATCTACACGTTTCGCTCCCATGCCCTGCAGCAAGACTGCCAAGTTCAGCGGATGGGCCATTAGCCGAATTGAGTGAATTTTGAGGAGATAAACCATGAGCGAGATTCAAGACTATAAGTCGAAGCTCTCTGACCCAAGTAGCCGCAAATTCGAGACCTTCTCCTACTTGCCAGAGTTTTCCGAGGAAGAAATCCGCAATCAGGTTAAGTACATCATTGATCAAGGCTGGCAGCCGGCCATAGAGCATACCGAGCCGGAAAATGCCATGGATCAGTTCTGGTACATGTGGAAGCTGCCGATGTTCGGCGAGACGGATGTGGAAGCGGTGCTCGCTGAGGCTAAAAAGTGCCATGAGGAGCACCCGGAGCATCACGTGAAGCTGATTGGCTACGACTGGAAACGTCAAACCCAAGGCCTGGCGATGGTGATTTACCGCGGGCCGCAAGACTGAGGGAGTTCCTGAAGTCGGGCTGTTTTGAGCCAAGTAACCCCGCCAGGGGTGGGTGACGTAGGCCCATCATGTAGATCGGAGTCGTGGCGCCAGACTTGGTGCCACGACCTCCACGGCGGGGATGCTTTACGGCATACCGACCCATTTGGATGCACTCTGCTGTAATCCCGGGCAGATGTTGGCGCGCATCATGCCCCGGGGGGCTGACTATAGATTGCAGGATCGGAGGGGTGGCGATGAGTGAACAAGATATTGAGCAGTACCGGGTACACGAAGCCCCTTATTACCGTCCGGTTGGCGATGAGTTAGAACTCTACCGGGCAGCCTATGACGCGCGCATGCCGGTGATGCTTAAAGGCCCAACCGGGTGCGGTAAATCCCGGTTCGTCGAGTATATGGCCTATGAGTTGGGGCGACCGCTAATTACCGTCGCCTGCAATGAGGATATGACCGCTGCCGATCTGATCGGGCGCTACCTGCTCGATGCTGATGGGACGCGCTGGCAGGATGGGCCGCTTACTACTGCAGCCCGGATTGGGGCTATCTGCTATCTCGATGAGGTGGTTGAGGCGCGGCAGGATACTACCGTGGTAATCCACCCGCTAACCGACCATCGGCGGACCCTGCCGCTGGAGAAAAAGGGCGAATTGGTGCATGCCCATCAAGATTTTCATTTGGTGATCTCATACAATCCCGGCTACCAGTCGCTGCTGAAAGATCTCAAGCAGTCGACCAAACAGCGTTTCGGGGCTCTCGATTTCAGTTATCCAGAAGCTGCAGTTGAGGCTGAGGTGGTTGCCCACGAAGGCGGGGTTGATGCCCAAACTGCCGATAAACTGGTGCAGATTGCCCATCGTGCCCGCAACCTTAAAGGACATGGGCTAGATGAAGGGATCTCTACGCGGCTGTTGGTCTATGCGGCGAGCCTGATTGCTAAGGGTATAGCGCCGGCAGCGGCTTGCACCATGACTCTGGTGCGCCCACTTACCGATGATCCAGATATGCGCGAAACCCTTGATCAGGCGGTTGCTACCTACTTTTGATTAGGGTTTTGAGTGGCGCGTCCTGGAACCGTCGGGAGGATCTGCGATGACGGTAAAGCTTGACGATTATCGCGCGACCCTGGAGGCGTGCGACCCGCACATCGGCGATGTCCTGGATAGCAATTTCGCTGAGGCTGCGCGCCTAATGTCGCCTTTGGGTCAGCATAATTACCTGGAGGGGGCGCGAGCGCTGGCCGAGCTTGGGCGCGGCAGCGATGTGGTTCGGACTTGGCTGGAAGCAATGCCGGAGGTGGTCAAGGAGGTTGGCGAGGACATACTGATGCCGGTCCAGACCGCCGCCTTGCGTTTGGCGTCAATGGTAAGCGGTCAGGTCATCGCGCTAATGCTGGCGGGCATGCCGACCGCAGCCCGGCGACTGGGTGATCCACAGCTGGTAGAGCAGTATATTAACCTCATCCACCAATTATCGGGTAAGGCGCCGCGGGGCCTGCGGCCGATGCTGGAGAACCTTGATGAGCTCTTCTCCAAGCTGACCCTGGGCGGTTTGCGGCGCTGGGCGCTGTGGGGGGCGCAGGCGCATGCCAGTGATTTTGGGCAGCAGCGCGCCTACTTTGCGCTCGAGTCGGCGGACAGTCAGGCCATGCTGCAGCAAGAACGGCGCGGCACCCTGTTTATAGATAATCAACGCAAGCTCAATTTCTATCTGCGGGCGCTGTGGGGGCGGGATTTCTTCATGCGCCCGACCTCGGGCGATTTCGAGACCCGCGAGGGCTACCGTCCATTTATCGAGCAGCGGGTAATCCACCTGCCCGACGCCTACGACGACTTTTACGGCTTGCCCGGCAAGGACCTCTATCGGGCTAGTGCCGCGCACGCCGCTGCGCATCTTATCTATACCGCCGAGCCGCTGAGTCCGCAGGGGCTAAGTGCCGCCCAGCAGGCGATGATCGGGGTCCTGGAGGATGCCCGGGTGGAGCGCTTGGCGCTAGAGCGTTTTCCCGGCCTGCAACAATTGTGGCAGAGCTGTCATACCAGTCGCGAGCAACAGCGCCGGCAAGATGAATTGGCCGTCCATCCCTATGTCCTATGGCTGGAGCGCATTGCCCACGCCTTGATCGCCCCGGAAAGCGCGGCGGACAACCCATGGGTGCGTTGGGTCGGCGAGCGCTTTGAAGGCTACTTCGCCAAGCAGCCTGAAGAGCAGGCCTGGGTCCGCGAGTTGGGGTTGGCGCTGCATGCGCGTTGGCAGGCGGAACACGAGGTGCCCAGTGCGCGCGCTTTGGAAGCCTACGGGGTGCCCCATCACGATGATAATCGCTACCTCTTTGCCGAAGACCGCGACGCTTGGTTGGAGGCCGAGTATGTTCCGGCTAGTCAGCGCCAAGTTCGTAAGTATGTCAGCCTCATGGAGTTTGTTAACGAGGTGGACTGTGAACTAGCCGGTGATGATGCCCAGGAGATCTGGGTTTTGCCTACCGAGCTATTTCCCTATGAGGATAATGGGGTCAGCTACAATGAGATGGAGGGGGTAGAGCCGGTAAGCCCGCCTTTCCACTACTCTGAGTGGGACTATCAAATCCAGCTCCATCGCCCGGATTGGACAGCCGTGGTCGAGCGTCGCCCAAAACGTGGCGATCCCGAAACGGTTGACGGGGTGCTTAGCGAGTACCGTCCGGTGGCCAGCCGGCTGCGCTACTTGATTGATGCCATGCAGCCGCAAGGGCTTATTCGCCAGCGCCGGCAGGAAGATGGTGATGAAATAGATATAGATGCGGCGGTTAGATCAATGGTCGATCTGCGCTTGGGAATGAGTCCGGACCCGCGCATCAATACCCGCTATATTCGTAAAACCCGTGATTTGGCGGTGTTGCTGCTGCTCGATTTATCAGAGTCGACCAATGAGCAGGTCAACGGCAGTGATAAGAGCATAGTGCAGCTGACTCGCGAGGCGACGACCTTGCTCGGTTGGGCTATAGACGGTATCGGTGATCCGTTTGCGGTTCACGGCTTCTGCTCCGATGGCCGTCACGATATCCAGTATTTCCGTTTTAAGGACTTTGCCCAGCCCTGGGATGACGACGTCAAGGCGCGCCTAGCCGGGATGGAAGGACGCTACTCTACGCGAATGGGTGCGGCAATGCGCCACGCCGGAACCCACTTGGTTCGTGCCCCGCAAAGCCGCAAGCTGCTGCTAATCGTCACCGACGGTGAGCCGCACGATGTTGATGTGCGCGACCCGCAGTATCTGCGTCACGATGCCAAAAAGGCTGTCGAAGACTTAGCAGTCCGTGGCGTTAGCAGCTACTGCTTGACCTTGGATAGAGAGGCTGATGACTACGTCGCAAGGATCTTTGGTGCCAACAGCTACTCCGTAGTCGATCAAGTAGAGCGGCTACCGGAGCGATTACCGGGGGTTTTTGCGCAGCTTACTAAGTAGTAGTTTATCCTAACTATCAAAACGATTTGCTTTTGCTTATCTATTGTCAGCCGTAGAGTTGCCACAGAACACGACAATAAAAGGCGGCTTCTCTAGCATCACGTGAGCCGAACAACTAAATTTTGAGAGAGGGAGGTAGAACATGGCGTCGACCGAGCACAACCGGCGGGAACTGGCTAACGGAATTCGCGCACTATCCATGGATGCGGTGCAACGTGCCAACTCCGGGCACCCGGGGGCCCCGATGGGCATGGCCGATATCGCTGAGGTGCTGTGGCGCGATTTTCTGCGCCATAACCCGCAGCAGCCGGACTGGATCGACCGCGACCGGTTCGTGCTCTCCAATGGCCACGGTTCGATGCTGCTCTACTCACTGCTTCACTTGAGCGGCTACGACCTCTCTGTCGATGATCTGAAAAACTTCCGCCAGCTCCACTCCAGGACCCCGGGGCATCCGGAGTACGGCTACACCTCGGGGGTGGAGACGACCACCGGGCCGCTGGGCCAGGGCTTGACCAACGCCGTAGGCATGGCTTTAGCAGAGAAGATGTTGGCGGGCAAGTTCAACCGTCCCGGCCATGACGTTATCGACCACTACACCTACGTCTTCGCTGGTGATGGCTGCCTTATGGAGGGGGTCTCGCATGAGGCTTGTTCACTAGCCGGGACCCTCGGCCTAGGTAAGCTGATCACCTTCTACGATAACAACAGCATCTCTATCGACGGTGATGTCAGTGGCTGGTACACCGAGGATGTCAATAAGCGCTTTGAGGCCTACGGCTGGCAGGTTATCGGGCCGATCGACGGGCACGACCCTGCCGCCATCAAAGCGGCCATCGAGCAGGCGCGCGCCGATACCAGCCGGCCGAGCCTGATTAACTGCCGGACGGTGATCGGCTGGGGGTCGCCAAAGATGGCCGGCACCAGTGCCGTCCATGGGGCGCCGCTAGGTGATGATGAGATCGCCGCGACGCGCGAAGAGTTGGGCTGGCAGTATGGGCCGTTTGAGATCCCCGCAGAGCACTATCAGGCGTGGGATGCGAGGCAGTCCGGGGAGCGCTTGGTTCAGGAGTGGCAGCAGGCCTTTGCGGCTTATCGCGAGGCGTACCCAGAGCTGGCCGCGGAGCTGGAGCGGCGCATGCGCGGCGAGCTGCCGGCGAACTGGCAGCAAGTGGTAGATGAAGCCCTGGATAAGTTTGGTAAAGCCAAGAAGGATGCGACGCGCAAGAGCTCCCAAGCGGTGCTTGATCATATTGGGCCGCAGCTGCCGGAGCTGTTGGGTGGTTCGGCCGATTTGACTGGCTCGAACAATACTTGGTGGAGCGGTTGTCAGCAGGTTAGTGCCGATTCGCCTGATGGCAATTACATTTTTTACGGCGTTCGTGAGTTTGCGATGACCGCAATCATGAATGGCGTAGCCCTGCACGGCGGGTGGATTCCTTATGGCGGGACCTTCCTGATCTTTTCCGATTATGCCCGCAACGCTGTGCGCATGGCGGCATTGATGAAACAGCGCACGATTCTGGTCTACACCCACGATTCCATCGGCCTCGGCGAGGATGGGCCGACCCACCAGCCTATCGAGCAGCTTAACTCGCTGCGTATGATCCCGAACCTTGAAGTATGGCGGCCTTGCGATGCGCAGGAGACGGCGGGCGCTTGGGCTGCGGCTATCGAGCGCCGCTCGGGTCCGACGGCGATGGCGCTCTCCCGTCAGGGCATGGAGCCGCAAGCGCGCAGTGCTGATCAGGTCAAGGCTATTGCCCGTGGTGGCTATGTCTTAAGTGACGCCTCTAGTGCCCCGGAGTTGGTGTTACTCGCAACCGGCTCCGAGGTGGAACTAGCGCAAGCTGCGGCAGAGCAGCTTAAGGCCGCGGGAAGGAGTGTGCGGGTGGTCTCAATGCCATGTGTTGAGCGCTTCCAGGCCCAGGATTCTGCGTATCGTAGCGAAGTCCTGCCCGCCGGCGTGCCGCGCTTATCGATTGAGGCCGGCTCGACAGGGCTGTGGCAAGGCTTGGTAGGCGACAATGGTGCGGCTATGGGCATTGATGGGTTTGGCGAGTCGGCGCCGGGGCCGCAGCTTTACGAATACTTCGGCCTGACGGTTGATAATGTCGTCGCTACTGCGCAGCGCCTACTCGCTTGATTAGGTATTAGTTATCGCGGTGGTGGCGGTGCTGCGACCCGTTCAACTGAATATTGAGAGAAGGAGTGAGTCGTGAAAGCTAAACGCATGAGCGATCTCGATCTGCAGGGTAAGCGCGTGCTTATCCGGGAAGACTTGAATGTGCCTATCAAAGGCGGTGAGGTGAGCGACGACACCCGTATTCGGGCAGCGGCTGAGAGTATCAAACAAGCCATGGATGGTGGTGCCAGAGTCCTGGTGATGTCGCACCTGGGTCGCCCGCAAGAGGGTCAATACGACCCCGAGGCCTCTATGGCCCCGGTAGCCAAACGTCTCGGCGAAGTGCTCGGATGTGAGGTTCCCGTCGAGGCTAACTGGCTCGACGGTGTCGATGTCCCCGTCGGGGGGGTGGTGCTGTGTGAGAACGTGCGTTTTAACGCCGGGGAGACCAAGGATGATGAGGCCCTGGCCAAACGCATGGCAGCGCTTTGTGACGTCTTTGTCATGGACGCCTTTGGCACTGCGCACCGCGCTCAAGCGTCAACCCACGGTGTCGCGCGCTTTGCCCCTGAGGCGTGTGCCGGGCCGCTGCTTACGGCCGAGCTGGAGGCCCTCGATAAGGCATTGGATAACCCCAATCGGCCGATGGTGGCTATTGTTGGTGGCTCCAAGGTCTCGGGCAAGGTCCAGGTTTTAGAAGCTCTTACCGAGAAGGTCGATCAGCTGATTGTGGGTGGCGGTATTGCCAACACCTTCATTGCCGCCGCCGGCTACAGTGTTGGCAAGTCGCTCTACGAGAAGGACTATGTCGACACGGCTAAACGGCTTATGGATGAGGCACTGGCAAAGGGCGGCGAGATTCCGGTGCCAGAGGATGTTATCACTGCCAAAGAGTTTTCAGCCGAAGCTGCGGCAGAAGTCAGGGCGGTGGATGCCGTTCCCGATGATGAGATGATCCTCGACGTCGGGCCACAAACCCAGTCACGTTACGACGGTATGCTGCGCAATGCCGGGACCATTGTTTGGAACGGACCGGTTGGGGTCTTCGAAATGGAGCAATTCGCTGGCGGTACGCGTGCCCTCGCTGCCGCGATCGGTGCGAGTAACGGCTTTTCGATAGCTGGTGGTGGTGACACCTTGGCGGCTGTCGAACAGTTCGGAGTAACTGAAAATATCTCGTATATCTCTACCGGTGGTGGTGCCTTCCTCGAGTTGCTGGAAGGGCGTGAGCTGCCTGGAGTCGCGGTGCTTGAGCAGCGGGCGCGAGAGGGCTGAACATGGCGCAACGTGCCGCTTTGAGTAGGACAACTACTAACAGAATCAAAATAAAAATTTCATGATCAGCTCCAGGGGGAGCAGATAGACTATGGCCAAGCCCCGGCGTACCAAGATACTCGCTACCCTCGGGCCGGCGACCGACCAGCCCGGGGCACTGCAGAGGCTGCTGGCCGCTGGCGTTGATGTGGTGCGCATCAACCTTTCTCATGGGGATGTAGAGGATCACCGTCGCCGCGTTAGCGAAGTTCGGGAGTGGTCTACAGCACATCAGCGCCGGGTGGGGGTACTGGTCGATCTCCAGGGGCCGAAGATTCGCATTGAGGGCTTCCGCGATGGCCCAGTACAGTTGCGCGAAGGCGATGGTTTTACCCTCGATGCACAAATGGGGGCCGAGGCAGGGAGTAAGGAGGCGGTAGGCATTGCTTATTCCGGACTGCCCGATGACGTGGTGCCCGGCGATGAGCTTTTGCTTGACGATGGCCGTCTAGTGCTAAGGGTTGATGAGGTGGCAGGCAGTGCGGTGAAGACGACCGTGGTGCATGGCGGTGAACTTTCGGCGCGCAAGGGCATCAATCGCCGTGGTGGTGGCCTTTCAGCGCCTGCGTTGACCGACAAGGATCGCCGGGATATTGCCACAGCTGCAGATCTCGGTGTGGAGTTCTTGGCGGTTTCCTTTCCGCGAAGTGCTGCTGACATTGAGGAAGCTCGGCAGCTTATGATTGACGCGGGGGGGCGCGGTGCCGGGATTGTCGCTAAGATCGAGCGGGCCGAAGCGATTACCGCTGCGGACGAGATCATTGAAGCGGCCGATGCGATTATGGTGGCCCGAGGCGATCTCGGCGTTGAGATCGGTGATGCAGCGTTGCCCGAGGTGCAGAAACGGCTCATCCAGAATGCCCGGCAGAGTAATCGGGCGGTGATAACAGCAACACAGATGATGGAGTCGATGATTGAGAATCCGATTCCGACCCGGGCCGAGGTCTTTGATGTTGCTAATGCCGTGCTTGATGGCACCGACGCCGTGATGCTCTCTGCCGAGACCGCGGCCGGCCGCTACCCGGATCGGGCGGTGGGGGCTATGGATCGTGTCTGTCGTGAGGCGGAGAAGAACCGCACGGTGACGGTATCACACCACCGTCTGGATGAGGTTTTTTGTCGGGTCGATGAAACCATCGCTATGGCAGCGATGTATGCTGCCAATCACTTTGCTATCAAGGCCCTCATCGTGATTACTGAATCGGGGTCAACCGCAGTATGGATGTCACGAATCAGCTCCGGTTTGCCAATTTATGTCCTAACCAGACATCCGCAAACCCGTGGCCGCGTCACGCTCTATCGCGGCGTCTATCCCCTAGAGATCGATCCTGAGCAAGAAGACCTGGATGCGCTTAAGAGTCGTCTGCTCGAGCGCTTGTCCAGGCAGGGATTACTGACCCAAGGCGATCATGTCGTAGTTACCCACGGTGACAGCATAGGCTCATCGGGTGGGACAAATACGCTGCGGATTATATGTGTTGATGACTATCTCAATGACACATCCATCTCGAAAAGTTAAATAATGGAGGAGTCGAGACTATGGCGATGATAACCCTGCGGCAGCTACTTGATCACGCTGCTGAGAACGGCTATGGGATGCCAGCCTTTAACGCCAATAATATGGAGCAGCTGCACGCCATTATGGAGGCGGCAAAGGAGTGTGATAGTCCGGCAATCGTGCAGGCTTCGGCCGGTGCACGCAAGTACGCCGGTGTGCCCTTCTACCGCCACTTGATGGAGGCGGCAGTGGAGAATTATCCCGAGGTGCCGTTGGTTGTTCACCTCGACCACGGCGCTAATCCGGGGATGTGCATGCGCGCCATTCAATCCGGATTTACTTCGGTGATGATGGACGGCTCGCTGCGCGAAGACGGCAAGACCCCGGCGGATTACGATTACAATGTTAACGTCACCCGGCGCACCGTCGAGATGGCCCATGCCGGTGGTGTATCGGTTGAGGGCGAAATCGGCGTGCTCGGTTCGCTTGAGACTGGTGAGGCCGGCAAAGAGGATGGCGTCGGCGCCGAAGGCAAGATGGACAAGGATAAGCTGCTGACCGATCCGGAAGAGGCGGCTCAGTTCGTCCGTGACACCCACGTCGATGCCCTAGCGATCGCCTGCGGCACGAGCCATGGTGCCTATAAGTTTACCCGCCCACCGACGGGCGACATCCTGGCGATCAGCCGGATTAAAGAGATCCACCAGCGCCTGCCGAATACCCACCTGGTTATGCACGGTTCGTCGCAAGTCCCGCAAGAGTGGCTGGAGATCATTAACCAGTACGGCGGGGAGATCCCCGAGACCTACGGTGTGCCAGTAGAAGAGGTCCAGGAGGGGATCAAGAACGGGGTGCGCAAGGTAAACATCGACACCGACTTGCGCCTGGCCTCGACTGGTGCAGTCCGCAAACACCTAGCCGAGAACAAGTCGAACTTCGACCCACGCAAGTTCCTCCAGGCCTCCACCGATGCCATGAAGGAGATCTGTAAGGCTCGTTATGAGGCCTTCGGTTCAGCCGGCATGGCCTCTAAGATCAAGCCGCTGTCAACGGCGGTGATGTTCGAGCGTTATGAATCCGGTGAGCTCGACCCCAAAGTCAGCTAACCTTTATTAGCCGCTAAAGCCCTGCGAGCTGCACTCCGTGCGGCTTGCGGGGCGGCTAATCAGCGTCTCTTAGCCAAGAGGTGATGTATGGCTGCTATACCGCAGTTGCACGACGATCCCGATCCGGAGGAGATCCAAGAGTGGCTTGAGGCCCTGGATGCTGTAATCGATAACGAAGGGCCAGAGAGGGCCCACTTCATACTCGAGAAGTTGGTAGAGAAAGGTCGCCGGCGCTGCGGCCACTTACCGTTTAAGGCCACCACAGGCTACATCAATACCATTCCCCGCCACCTTGAGGCCCGCCCACCGGAGTATCGCGATCACCACCTAGAGTGGCGCATCCGCTCGCTGGTGCGCTGGAATGCTATCGCTATGGTGGTCAATGCCAATCGTCAAAATGATGGTATCGGCGGCCATATCGCTAGCTATGCATCGGCCTGCACGCTTTACGAAATCGGCTTTAACCACTTTTGGCGGGCGCCTAATGCCGAACAAGATGGCGATATGGTCTTTATTCAAGGCCACTCTGCACCAGGTATCTATGCCCGGGCCTTCCTCGAAGGGCGATTGAGTGAAGAGCAAATCAGCAACTTCCGGCGCGACGTCGATGGTCAGGGGGTCAGTTCTTACCCGCATCCGTGGCTGATGCCGGACTTTTGGCAATTCCCCACCGTATCTATGGGGCTGGGGCCGATTCAAGCTGTGCAACAGGCCCGGTTCATGCGCTATATGCACGATCGGGGTATCCGTGACACCTCGGGGCGCAAGGTCTGGGCCTTCATGGGCGATGGCGAGATGGATGAGCCTGAATCTCTCGGCTCAATCGATACCGCCGCGCGCGAAAACTTGGATAATTTGATCTTTGTCGTTAACTGCAACCTACAGCGCCTAGATGGTCCGGTGCGCGGCAATAGTAAGATTATTCAGGAACTTGAAGGCGAGTTTCGCGGCGCTGGCTGGAACGTCATCAAGGTCATTTGGGGGTCGCGCTGGGATCCGCTGCTGGAGATGGATCACACCGGGCTGTTGCAGCAGCGCATGGAGGAGTGCGTCGACGGCGAGTATCAGGCGTTCAAGGCTCGCGGCGGCGACTATACGCGCAAGCACTTCTTTGCTAAGTATCCCGAGCTAGAGCAGATGGTCGCGGGCATGTCGGACTACGACATCTACCGCCTTAACCGCGGTGGCCACGATCCGCATAAGGTCTATGCCGCCTACCACGCCGCAGTCAATCACACCGGTCAGCCGACGGTCATCTTAGCGAAGACAGTCAAGGGTTACGGCATGGGTGAGGCTGGTGAGGGCCAGAACATTACTCACCAGCAAAAGAAGATGGGCGAGAGCGCGCTGCGTAAGTTTCGCGATCACTACGAGATTCCCATCCCAGATGAGCAGCTTAAAGAGACGCCGTTCTACAAGCCGGATGATGATGCCCCGGAGATTCGCTACCTGCACGAGCGCCGCCGAGCCCTCGGTGGTTACCTGCCGCAGCGAGTGCAGCGGGCGCCGGCGCTAGAGGTTCCGCAGCTGGATACGTTTAAGGCCCTGCTTGAGGGCAGTGGCGATCGCGAGCAGTCGACCACAATGGCCTTTGTCCGTGCCCTGACGGCACTGACGCGGGATAAGAATGTTGGTCAGAATATCGTACCGATAGTCCCGGATGAGGCGCGCACCTTCGGTATGGAGGGGCTATTTCGTCAGCTTGGCATCTACTCCTCGGTCGGGCAGCTCTACGAGCCCGAGGATGCCGATCAATTGATGTTTTATAAAGAGGATAAGAAGGGTCAGATCTTGGAAGAGGGGATCGACGAAGCGGGGGCTATGTCGACCTGGATAGCCGCTGCTACGGCTTACGCTAATCACGGCGTTAATATGGTCCCATTCTATATCTTCTACTCAATGTTCGGATTCCAGCGTGTCGGGGATCTTATTTGGGCGGCGGGCGATATCCAGGCGCGCGGCTTCTTAATGGGCGGCACCGCAGGCCGGACTACGCTCAACGGCGAGGGGCTGCAGCACCAGGATGGCCATAGCCACCTTTTGGCTTCGGCTATTCCTAACTGCATCAGCTACGATCCGGCCTTTGCTTATGAGCTTGCGGTTATTCTCCAAGGCGGTATGCAGCGGATGTTTGCCGATCAGGATAATGTCTTCTTCTATATCACTATATATAACGAAAACTACCCGCAGCCGGCGTTACCGCAGGGGGTCGAGGAGGGCATCCTGCGCGGCATGTACTGCTTTAGCCACGGTGATGCTGCGTCTGATGCGCCGCGGGTTCAGCTGCTCGGTTCCGGAAGTATCATGCGCGAAGTGATGGCAGCGGCGCAGCTGCTTGAAGACGACTGGGGGGTGCAGGCCGACATTTGGAGTTGTCCATCATTTACTGAGCTGGCTCGAGACGGCATGAGCTGTCAGCGTCAGCAGCGCTTGCACGGCGCTAGCAAAGCTGCACGCCCCTATATCGAGCAGTGCTTGGCCGATTATACGGGACCTGCTGTCGCCGCGACCGATTATGTCCGCGCCTACGCCGAGCAGGTTAGGCCGTATATTGATCGGCCCTACTGGGTGCTGGGGACCGATGGTTTCGGGCGTTCGGATACTCGCGAGAGTCTGCGCCGCTTCTTTGAGGTTGATCGCTACCAGATCACGACGACGGCATTGTGGGCGCTGGCTGAGCAGGGTGAGATTGATGCGGCTAAGGTAGGACAGGCCGTGAAAGAGTATGGACTTGCCACTGATGCCGCTAATCCGTGGGAGGTGTGACCGTGGCAGTTGAACAAGTCAAGGTCCCTGATATCGGCGATTTTGCAGATGTAGAAATCATCGAGGTGTTGGTTGCTCCGGGGGATGTGGTTGCCCCGGAGCAATCGCTGATCACACTGGAATCGGATAAGGCGAGCATGGAAGTGCCGTCGAGCGCCGGTGGCGTAGTCCAAGAGCTCCACGTCGGGGTGGGGGACCGCGTCTCGGAGGGCAGCGTCATTCTTACCCTGGATACTGCGGCTGCTGCCGAGTCTCAGGATTCAGCCACCGTTGATAGTGGCCAGGCCGCTACCGGGGCCAGTGAGCAGGCGGCGGCGACACCTAGTGCCGCGGAGGAGAGCGCTTCGGCAGGTGCTGCCGCTACCCCTCAAGCGGAGGTTGCAGCGTCACCAGAATCGAGCGCTGCTGCTCCGGCTTCTGAGGCTGCGGGCGCGAGTGACGCACGCATCGATCGCGAGCGGCATCGTGCCGCCCACGCTAGCCCAGCGGTACGCCGCTACGCCCGCGAGCTGGGGGTCGATCTTGGCCTGGTCAGCGGGAGCGGGCGCTACGGTAGGATTCGCAAAGACGATGTCCAGGCCTTTGTTAAGCAGACAATGCAGCAAGCGGCAGCAACTAGTGCAGCACCAGGGCCAGCTGCAGAAGGCACCGCAAGTGGGGCAATTCCGCCGCTACCAGAGATAGATTTTAGCCAGTTTGGCGAGGTCGAGAGGGTACCATTGACCCGGATTCAGCGCCTCTCGGGCCCCCATTTGCACCGCAGCTGGCTCAATGTTCCCCACGTCACTCAGTTCGATGAGGCGGATATCACCGAGTTGGAATCGTTTCGTAAATCTATGCAGCCAGAAGCGGAAAACCGCGGGGTCAAGCTCACCCCGCTGGCGTTTCTGGTTAAGGCGGTGAGCGCTGCCCTGCACGAGATGCCACGGTTTAACTCCAGTTTGGCTGCGGACGGCCAGGAGCTAATCGTCAAGAAGTACTGCAACATCGGTGTTGCTGTCGATACACCGGATGGCTTAGTAGTGCCGGTACTGCGTGGAGTTGATGGTAAGGGGGTAATGGAGATTGCTGCTGAATTAGGTGAGATCTCGCAAAAGGCCCGCCAGGGCAAGCTCTCTTCCGCCGATATGCAAGGTGGCTGTTTCACTATTTCCAGCCTCGGTGGCATTGGCGGGACTGCCTTTACACCCATCGTTAATGCCCCCGAGGTGGCGATTCTAGGCGCATCGCGTTCAGCTACTAAGCCGGTTTGGAACGGCAAAGAATTCGAGCCCCGATTAATGTTGCCGTTGTCACTCTCTTACGATCATCGAGTGATCGACGGGGCGATGGCGGCGCGCTTTACTAACTTTTTGGCGAAGGTTTTGGGAGATCTGCGCCGGTTGGTGCTTTAGGGCGCCTCTAAGCGTTGTGGGTTTTAGCGGTTTCCTATAGAGCGCCGCTAAAAACTCCCTCGGAAAGCCCAGTCGGCTGCCCCAGGGTGGAGGACGCCTGAATCCATCCCTGGAGGTTTCATGGCGCCATCCTTGGCGCCAAGACCTCCACCTTGGGCAACCAATTGGGCCCCTGGGGGGATTAGGGGTTCCTTATAGGATTAAAGGATAGGCAGTGATGGCAGAGCAACAGCTTAAAGTACCGGATATTGGCGATTTCGAGGATGTGGAAATAATCGAGGTGTTAGTCGCTCCGGGAGATCGCATCGAGCACGAACAGCCACTGATTACCTTAGAGTCGGACAAGGCAAGCATGGAGGTGCCGGCTAGTGCTGCAGGAGTTGTGAAGGAGCTCCAAGTAGGTGTTGGTGACCGTGTCTCACAAGGCAGTGTAATCTTAACCTTGGAGGCAGAAGCAGCGACCGATACCGACATCGACACTGGTGCCGATGCTGGTGCTAAGCCAGTTACTAGCGATCAGGGGGCGGAGAGCGCCTCAGGACAAGCCAGCAGTAGCGTGGCGAGTGGCCAGGAGCCGGCGCCGGCGGCAGGTGAGACGCCGGCGAACCCTGATTGCGATCTGTTAGTCCTCGGTGCGGGGCCGGGTGGCTACTCTGCCGCTTTCCGCGCCGCTGACTTGGGGCTGAAAGTCATCTTGGTTGATCAGTACCCAGTCCTCGGCGGAGTCTGTTTGAATGTCGGCTGTATACCGTCGAAGGCCCTGCTCCATGCTGTCAAGGTCAAGGACGAGGCCGAACAGATGGGGGAGCACGGAATCAGCTTCGGCAAGCCGAAGGTAAATCTAGATCAACTCAACGCATGGAAACGCAGTGTCGTTAAGCAACTTACCGATGGCTTGGCCGGGTTGGCTAAGCAACGTAAGGTTGAGGTGGTCACCGGTCGGGGGAGATTGCTCGATTCGCACAGCCTCCACGTTGAGGGACAAGGGGAGACGCGAACTCTAAGTTTCCGCCAGTGCATCTTGGCTACAGGCTCAAGCCCGGTGGTGCCGCCCGGGATTGATATGGGCGACGAGCGGATTATCGATTCGACGGGAGCTTTGCAGTTAGACGAGATCCCGGAGCGCTTCTTGGTCATAGGGGGCGGGATTATTGGCCTTGAAATGGCCTCGGTTTACAGCGGGCTCGGCTCTAAGGTTACCGTAGTAGAATTGGCTGACCGGCTGCTACCGGGGGTAGATAAGGATTTGGTTAAGGTTTTACGCAAAAGCCTCGATAAGCGCTGCGATTCGATTTATCTAAATACCAAAGTTACCGCGATAAAGGCCAATAAGAAATCGCTAACTGTAGCCATGGAGGGCAGCGAAGGAGAGAGTAGTGAGCGATTTGATAAGGTGCTGGTGGCGGTTGGTAGGAGCCCGAATGGGCACGGCATTGGCCTTGCCGAGGCCGGTTTGAGTGTTGATGAGCAAGGATTTATCGCAGTCGATGAGCATATGCGCACCGCTGCGGCGCATATCTACGCTATAGGTGATTTGGTCGGGCAGCCGATGCTGGCGCATAAGGCTGTGCACGAAGGCAAGATAGCAGCAGAAGTCTGCAGTGGTGAGCGCAGTGCCTGGGATGCTAGGGCTATACCTTCGGTTGCCTATACTGACCCGGAAGTGGCTTGGGTAGGGTTGACTGAGGAGCAAGCACGAGCGCAAGGGATCAACTATGAAAAAGGGATGTTCCCTTGGGCAGCTAACGGCCGGGCGTTATCTCTGGGGGGTGGTGACGGCTTAACAAAACTTCTCTTCGACTCAGAAAGCGGCCGCGTTATCGGCGGTGGCATCGTCGGCCCCGGTGCTGGCGAGCTAATCGCCGAGGTGGTCCTAGCCATTGAGATGGGCGCCGAAGCCCACGATATCGGTTTGACGGTACACCCCCATCCTACCCTTTCCGAGACGGTTGCTATGGCTGCCGAAGCTGCGGCAGGCACGTTGACTGATTTGATCCCAAAGAAGAAGCGCTAAAAGTATTGCCAGTAGCGCTATTAGGGGGGGGGGCTCCGAGACCCCCCTGGGCTATCCGGTGGCCCCGGCGTGGAATGCAGTATTTATTTTATAAAACTGTAGCGGCCCCATAATTTTCGCGCTATTATCTGTCTTGATAAGTTATAACCGTGTTATGTGAGGAGGGTGGGTATGGCTCGGTACGGCCTAATCGGTTTAGGTTTTGGGGTGGCGGTCAGTCTTGTCACGGTGCCGATGCTTGCGTGGTCTGAAGTAAGTGCTTTCGAGCGTTTTCAGCAGCAGCGCCAACAAGCATTTGAGCAACATCAAAGTGATTTTCAAGAGGCCTTTCAGGAGTTTCAGGACGCCTTTCATGAAGAGTTTGCAGCCTATCAGGAGGAGCTCCGGGCAAATTGGCGCGAGCCTCGGATAAGCGATAGACATCGCTGGGTTGAGTATAGCGATGATCAGAGCTCAAGGACGGTGGTGGATTATGAGGAAAATAGCATAACCATCGATGTCCCTTCAGAAGCTGGGACTCAGGGGGTTTTGTCCCATCTTAATGATCTGTTGGGGCGCACCATGGATGAGGCCTATGATCGAGATGAAGTTACCCAGCGTACTCAGCAGCGAGTTGGTCTAGGCGAAGATGCCCCAGAGGCTGCAAGTGATCAGCGGGTCCTCAGTGAGATAAAACCTGAAGATCTCGATGAGATGATCTCCCAGGCTGAGCTTGAAGAGCGTGAAGAGCCTAAGGGCGAAGAGAGCCGCAGCGTTATATCACTTACAGTGCCCATGCCGGAGCAGCGCCCTAGCCGCAAAGTGGAGGAGTTTCGCGAGCAGATCAGGCGCCACGCGGAGCGCTACGAAGTTGAGGAAGCCCTGATGATCGCTATCATGCATAGCGAAAGTAGTTTCAATCCAATGGCGCGTTCGCATATACCAGCGTTCGGGTTGATGCAGATTGTCCCGCAGACTGCAGGTAAAGACGTGGCACAGCGTGTTTATGGCGAGATGAAGCTTCTCTCTCCAGAATACTTGTACAACCCTGAAAATAATATTCAAGCTGGCGCTGTCTACTTGAATATTCTCTTTTACAGCTATCTTTCAGCAATAGAAGACCCTGAAAGCAGGATGTATGCCGTAATAGCCGCATACAATACGGGTGCAGGCAATGTTGCTAGGGCTTTTGTTGATGGTCGTAATATACGGGCAGCAGCTAGAGTTATCAACGATCTCACTCCGCACGAGGTATATGAGCGCCTGCTAGCCGATCTTCCTTACGATGAGACCAGAAATTATCTTGTGCACGTTGCTAGTCGTACTGAGGCATATCGTAACTTTTGAGGAGGGAAGAGATTAGTTGGAGTCGTATCAGAACGCGTACTATAACAGTTTAGCGTAATTAGAATTATTGTATCTTGAGGAACTGTTTTATGAACAGAAAATTTTTGTCTGCTCTACTGATATCATTGCCACTTGCCGTGGTTTCAGGGTGCGGTAGTACTCCAGAGGATCAGCAAGATGATGTAGACCTTGCCAGTCTTCCATCCTGGGTAACACAGCCATTTGCGGAAGATGGTCTGGCAGCAACAGCTTGCGTAGCAACGGCGAATAGCTTTAGCCGTGATCAAAGTAGAGCCGATTTGCAGGCAAGGCAGCAACTAGCAGCGCAGATGGGCATACAGATTCAGTCAATGGCGGAGCAGTACGAGCGGACCATTGAGACGGACGGAGAGATCACTACAGGAGCCCATTTTGAAGAGGTAACCAGGGGTGTTATCGAGCAAGAATTGCGGGGATCAGTCCGTATCAAGGGTGATTATGTAACCATGCCTAATGGCAACAGTGAATTCTGTTCGATGATGGCAATTGGCCAATCGAGCGTTAATGCTATTCTGGATGAGGTGGCATCAGCCGCCGGCGCTGATAAGGAAGTGTTTACTCAAGGGGAAATGCGTGAGCAATTCATGAGCCAAGAGGCGTTGAACAGGATGGATAGGCAACTGGGCAACTGAGGTCAGCGTAGCTATTGCCTGTCCAGACTAATTAGATTTAAGAGTGGCTTTGGTTCGGGTTACTAAAATTTGCCACTCTGAGCTGTGCGATGGTGAAGCTCTGGATACTGCGCGATACTAAATATTGTACCACGCAGTATCCTATTATATGTATGCAGAAGAAGGTTTTTGTTGCCTTTTCCCTGCCGCTTACACAGCAGCCAGATCGAATTATATCCCTGCCCCTTGGTGGCCTCTATAAACTTCGCCGGCGCTACCATCCGCCCCGGTGTGGAGGACGCCGTGAATCCATCCCTGGAGGCTTCATGGCGCCATCCCTGGCGCCAAGATCTCCACACCGGGGTGGATGGTGGCGCCGGCGAAGTTTGTAGAGGTTCCCCCTTGTGCCATTTATGAACTCGAAGGTAGGATAGCCATTGAGACCGTGCAGGAAATAGATAGGTGTTGGGATGAGAGCTAACTATATCCTTATAGGGGCGGGGATGGTCTTGTGTTCGGTGCCGATTCTGACTTGGTCTGTTGAGGATCGCTTCGAGGAATTTCAGCAGGAAAGACAGCAGGCGTTTGAGGATCATCGGGACGAGTTCCGGGAGTCCTTCCAAGAATTCCAAGATACATTTCATGAAGAGTTCGAGGCATATCAGGAAGAGCTGCGCTCGCAGTGGGAGGATCCCCAGGTAAGCGATCGCCACCGCTGGGTTGAATACAGCGAGGATCAAAGCTCGCGCTCGGTAGTCGACTATGAAGAGAACGAGATCACCGTTGATGTGCCCGAAGATGAAGGTGCTGAGGGGTTAATGCTCAAGTTCGATGACTTGCTTAACCGGACCATGGATGAGGCCTACGAAGGCGATGAGGTTACGCAGAGAACTCAAGAAAAGGTAGACCTGGGTGATGGTGCGCCGACATCGGCAGGCAATGAAAGGGTACTCAATGAGATCTCTCCCGAAGACGCCGAGCGGATGATTGAGAAGGCAGAGGTGGAGGAGCGGGAAGAGCCTAAAGGCGACGATTCACGCGGAGTTATATCAATGTCTGTGCCTATGCCAGAGAAAAGGCCGAGTGATAAAGCCGAGGAATATCGTGCTCAAATCGAGCGTGAAGCCCAGGAGTATGGGGTGGATGAGGCCTTAATGATGGCAATTATGCACAGCGAGAGCAGCTTCAACCCGATGGCTCGGTCCCATATTCCCGCTTATGGCTTGATGCAGATTGTGCCGGAGACCGCGGGCAAAGACATAGCGCAGCAGGTTTATGGCGAGCCACGCCTGTTATCGCCTGATTACTTATATAACGCTGAGAATAATATCCAAGCGGGGGCGGCCTACTTGGACATACTCGAGTCTTCACATCTATCAAGCATTGAAGACCCTGAAAGCAGGATGTATGCAGTTATAGCCGCATATAACACCGGGGCGGGTAATGTAGCTAGGACTTTTGTAGACGGTACAAACGTTGCCGAAGCTGCAGAGGTTATAAACAGTATGGAGCCCGAAGAGGTTTATGAACGGATGCTTGAGGATCTGCCGTACGAAGAGACACGCAACTACCTGGTAAACGTGGCGAGCAGGACTGAGGCGTACAGAGAGTTTTAGAGGAATGGCCATGTCACCTAGGCGGGGGGAGTGGTGCCTTTGTCAGGGGTACCATAGCAATCGGGGGCTTGTAAGAAATTCCCTAACGCGCCATCTGCAACCCCTCTATGGAGGTTTAGGCGCTTTGCCATTAGCACTCGTAGTGCTCTTGGTGTTGTTACAGGGGGGGTGTTCAGGGACGCAGCAGCACCCGGCTGATGATGAGGACTTTAGCTATGCCGATGAGCCGTGTTGGTTGAGTTCTCCCTACGGCGAAGACGCCAAAGGTGCAATTGGCATTGCGGGACGTTTCGGTTCACCAGGCACGGATCTAGAAAAGCTGAGCCAACACCGTGCTATGGAATCGGTAGCTGACATGCTCGGGGTTAGTGCGCCGAGCAAAGACGAGTTGGAAGGCGCAGGGCCTTATCATCTGGGTAGTCAAGAAGTTGCTCTCGCCCCGGTGTGGACTGACGGCAACTATCACTTTGGTTATGCTTATATCGTTGACAGGAGTGATCCTGGCTGGATTCGTGAGGAGTGCCCTGAGCGCAAATGCCAGCCAGAGAAATGCGACCCTGAGTGGTTGTGTGCAGATGGTGCGGATCTCGATTATGCCTCAGTAGTTACGGTTAGCCAAATAGCTGCAAACCTGCCCACCCAATACAGCCTTTTTTTTGATAATGCCCTTGACCAGATTCAAGCCATGTACGGGGTTGATGTCCAGTCATACGAACAGGTCAGTGAGACTAGCGACTCTTCCCGCGGACTAAGCCTTAACCACGTTGAAGAGTCGAGTCTGGAGTTTGAGCAGGGCGCTGACCCGAATATGGTGCTGGCCAACACCTGTCGAAAGGGTACCCTTAAATATGCCAGGGTGGCTTTAAAGGGGGTGGTGCTAGCAGATGAGTCAGACAGGTGGAATAGGGACTGGCACCGAGAACTTAGGTCTCAGTCACCAGGCCTAGAGATCGGCACCTTCTCCGGCCATTTGTCGCGTAACCTGCTGTCCAAAAAGATTATGCGGGCTGTTGAAGAGGCTTTGGTAAGCATAGCTCGCTCCGAGCACGTTGACATTACAAGCGAAGAAATTAATATCGGTCGCACGTCAGGGGGAGGCTACTACGGACGAATAACTCACGCTGAGACGGATGCAACCGTAGAGGCGATGGTGCGATCAGTTCGTTTCGTTGGTGATGGCAGTTCGCCCACTGTGTACGTGTTGCTTGAAAACAGTGGGTTTAATGAATGAAGTGAGTATAGTCCCACGCCATTACATGGGGTGGAGGCTGTGCTAATGCGGTGCCGTTGTAGATGAAAGGAGTAGTTTTATGAAAAAGAGTCTTATATCGGTCTTGGCGTTGGGTCTTCCGCTAGCTTTGGTAGTTGGTTGCGAGACAACTCCTGAGGATGACGACCCGGACATGTCAGACCTGCCCGATTGGGTAACTCAGCCGCACGCCGAAGATGGGCTCGCAGCAACCGCTTGTGTTGCCACGGCCGGCAGCTTTAGTCGTGACCAGAGTCGCGCCGACTTGCAGGCTCGACAACAGTTGGCGGCCCAAATGGGTACCCAGATTGAGTCAATGGCTGAACAGTACGAGCGTACCATTGAAACGGATGGCGAAATCTCTACTGGAGCCCACTTCGAGGAAGTTACCCGGGGTGTGGTAGAACAAGAGTTACAGGGATCTAACCGTATCAAGGGTGACTATGTGACCATGCCTGGTGGAGATCAGGAGTTTTGCTCCATGATGGCGGTCGGGCAGTCGAGCGTAAACGCTATCCTTGAAGAGGTCGCAAGCGCGGCCGGCGCTGATGAAGATGCGTTCACCCAAGATGAGATGCGTGAGCAGTTTATGAGCCAAGAAGCCCTAAACCGAATGGATGAGCAGCTTGGAAATTAATCGCTGACCAATCTATTCTTTATAACTTCGTTAGCTCAGCAGCTTAAGGGCAGCAGGTTATGCCTGCTGCCCTTATTGCCTTAGTCGAAAGCAATTGTTAGCCCAAAAGAGGATTCCCAGGATTCCTCCATAGTTGTAGCTTTAGCTATTTGCAAGCTAAACCCAAGATATTCGTCGACTGGTATATCAAGCCCAGCAATATACCTGAATAGCACGTAGTCATCATGCCAGTCACTGCCGTAGCTATCTACTGAGCTGCCATCGCTGTCTTCGCGTTCATGGTAAGCAAGGCCCAACTCGAGACCTGCATAAGGTATGAAGCCGAACTTCGGCGTTAAGTGTAGCGGTTTTCCACCCCACTGAGCTAGCTGTAAAGCTGCCTGGGCATAAAAGCCAATCTCTGTAGCGTCGTTCCAACCGTACGAGACGCCATAACCGTATCGCACCGCGCCTCGCCCGGTTGACTGCTCTAGCCTAACACGGTAAGCATCTTCCAGATCATCCTCGTAGCTATAGCCAACCAGCAACCTGTAGCGAGTATCCGCGCGGTATGAAGAAGCTAGCTCTTCCAGTCTTTGCGCATCGTCAGCGGTCATGATGTTGACAGTATTAGTATATTCTAGCCCTGGTTCGAGGTTTACTGTGCGCTCCTGGGAAGTAAAGTCATTTGAAACCTGGTATGCGACTTCACCCGAACATGAATCCTGAGTGTAGGTTTGTCCAAGGTTTCTTGATCTGCCATCTATAGTGAGTTGTGCGCCAGGAGTTCGGCTACTTATAGCGATAGTAGGTAGCTCATCCAATTCCTTTGAGGCTTCAGTTATTTCTCCTGCCTCAACTTCAACCTCTTTCTCAACTGGGCAATATCCAGGATTATCCCAGCTTATGGTGTAACTTCCACTTGAGAGGGGTATTTCCTGCCCGTACCTATACGTCTGCCCATCGACTCGAAATGACTTATCGGGGGAGGTGGATACGACCAGCAGTCCTTGCTCACTCCAGTCGCTGAAATCGGCCAACATACTGGAGACTTGACCGGTGCCGAGCCCGGCAACTGACGTCATGGCGAGAACGGCGTTGGCATCTCGATAACAGTCCATGATGAAATCTCGGCGGGAATCCCAACTGCTGGGTAAGTTGTCTTCAACACACCGCTCGTGGAAATTTCTTTTACTTCTCGTTGCTTGACGGTTGAAATCATCACGGCTTATGCGAGCCCTATACCCCCTTTCTGAATCTTCTTCAATCTCTACCCCGGTTAGATCAAGAGTCGTCTCCTGACGCACGCGCTCTTTGTAACGCTCTTCGTCGCGTATAGTGTCGTCAAATATTTCCGTATCAACTTCCCTTTGTATGTCACTGTCAACACGCACAAATATGTTCTGTGCTAAAGAGGTGCGCGCAGCTTCCGTAGATTCTTCCCATGAGCCCTGATAATAATCATCATCTGATGCTTGAGCTAGTAATGGAGCGGCGCCTAAGATGAGGCAGGGTATAAGTTTTCTCTTGATCATTTGTATCCCCAGTAGATATTGCTAGTCAAACTCTAAGTCTTTTTGTTTTAAGCATATAAGTTCATTTCCAAGCCTTTTGCAGGCATTATTTACCCTATAAGCAAGTAGGTTGCCCGCTTTGGTTGGTTAGGTCAACTACCGTAGGGTTGGCCCACACACGCTAGTCAAAAGTTAGTAGAATGTAGGTGATGCGCAAATTCTCAGGAGGGCTCAATGGAGCTGCTAAGTCCAGCCGGTAACCTGACAGCGCTGCGCGCTGCGGTCGACAATGGCGCCGATACTGTCTATATAGGTTTTCGTGACGAGACCAATGCACGACAGTTTCCAGGCTTGAATTTCACCCCGCAGCAGGCTGCAAAAGGGGTTAGCTATGCCCATGAACATGGAGTAAAGGTTGCTGTTGCAATCAACTCCTACGTTCAGGCAAATGGCTGGGATAAGTGGCGCAGCTCTGTAGATGAGGCAGGACGTGTTGGAGCTGATGCCGTGATCCTAGCCGACCTGGGGCTGATCGACTACGCAGCTCAGGAGTGGCCGCAACTTGCGCGCCACCTGTCGGTTCAGGCATCAGCTACCACTCCGGAATCCCTAAATTTTTATCAGCGCCGCTATGGGGTGAAGCGGGCAGTGTTGCCACGGGTGCTTTCTATACAGCAAGTAGAGGCACTGGCGAAGGAGACCAATGTAGAGCTGGAAGTGTTCGGCTTCGGGTCACTGTGCGTAATGGCAGAAGGAAGATGCTTGCTATCTTCGTATGCTACTGGGGAATCACCGAATACGGTAGGTGCCTGTTCGCCAGCTTGGGCAGTAGACTGGCAAGAGACCAATCGAGGCCGTGAGGTTCGCCTGGGCGGCATATTGATCGACCGGTTCGCTCCTGATGAACCGGCTGGATACCCGACCATATGTAAGGGCAGATACGACATTAAAGGCTCAGTTGAGCACGCCTTTGAGTCGCCAACAAGCCTGGCTACTGCGGAACTGCTCCCGCAGCTAAAAAAAGCCGGGATTCAGGCCATTAAGATTGAAGGCAGGCAGAGAAGCCCAGCTTATGTTGGAAAAGTCACGCGAATATGGCGGCAGCTGCTCGAAGAGATTGATTCCGGCACCGCCGGAACTGAACCCGACAGTGAGCTTGTTGCCGAGTTGCTAGAACTCTGTGAAGGCAGCACTACAACCCTGGGTCCGTACGAGCGCAAATGGCAATAACCTCTGGCGGGCTTTTCAGTACCTCAGGCGACGGTGTCGACAAGCTTCGATCGATCCACCTGGTATTTTATGATGCTCCCTGTAGGAGTAGTGTTTGCCCTGTCCCAACCGGCAAATTTACAAAAGACTTGGGTGGAGAATGCTGCAATGAGAATTAGCCTCGGACCTATACAGTACTACTGGCCTGCCGAGCAGATTAAGTCTTTTTATGATCAGCTGCGCGGCAAGGTGGAACTAATCTATCTGGGTGAGACGGTGTGCGGGCGACGCCGTGAAATGGGGCCGGCGGAGTGGGTTGGCCTTGGCAAAGAACTCGCTGAAGAGGGGCATGAGGTTGTGCTTTCTGCTCTGGGTTTAGTTGAAGCACGTTCAGAGGCCGCCCAAGTAAAGCGTTTGTGCGAGAACGGCGATTTTATGGTTGAGGCGAACGACTTTACCGCCATTAGCTTCCTTGAGGCCAACAAGACCCCGTTTGTCGCCGGTCCGAGCTTGAATATCTACAGTGGCCGCGCGCTCAGAGAGATGCAGAAATTGGGCGCTAGGCGCTGGGTGCCGCCTGTGGAATTGCCTGGTCAAGGGCTGCGTCAGGTACTGTCTGAGTTTGCTGAGCTTAGTGAGGATCCGATGGAGACGGAAGTATACGCTTATGGCCGGATGCCACTGGCTTTTTCTGCCCGCTGCTTCACTGCTCGACATTATGGTCTGGGTAAGGACGACTGCGATTTTGTATGCAAGAATCATCCAGAGGGGTTGGGCGTTGTAACCAGAGCGGGGGAGAGTTTTCTGACCATCAATGGAATACAAGCACAGTCATTTGGTTGCCTTAATTTGCTCCCTGCTCTAACTGATATGAAGCAAATGGGTGTTAGTGCTGTCCGGTTATCGCCGCGTCCTGTTGATATGACAGAGGTCGTGGAAGCCTTTCGCGCAGGCATTAATGGTGAGGACGTGCAACTGACAGAACCGGACCCGGGCATGCAGTGCGATGGTTATTGGTGGGGGCAACCTGGCTGCGGTAGTCGAGCAGTTGAAAACTACCAGGCAGAAACTTAATAGTTTGTAGCAGTAAAAATATAGCGCTAAGCAAAGAAAGAGACCCGCATCGGAGTCAATAGAATCATGACGCTTTCCATCGACCGTGCTTTACCTTTTTTCCTACTGCCCCTGCGCTTTGCTCCAGAGCAGGTGACAGCTCGGATTTTACCGATTATGTTGCACCACGCCCTCGCTGAAGCGATGGAGGAGGGAGAGCTAGATGTTCTTGAGGGTCGGACGGTGAGACTCGAGGTTACCGATGCGAGGCTAAATATTGGGATCTCGCTAAATGACCAGCGTTTGATCATCACAAGGGTGGAGAGGCCCGATGTCTCAATCCGCGGAGATGCCGCCGCATTCTTAGCACTGGCCGGGGGATCTGCCGATCCAGATATGCTCTTTTTTAGGCGTCGATTGAGCGTTGAGGGAGACGTAGCCTTAGGCCTCTCTATCAAAAACCTGCTTGAGAACTACGAGCCTCGACAACAACTGCCCGCGCCTTTGCGACATGCCCTTGAGACAGCGGCGGCCAAAGTAAAAGTTTAATTCTCAGGCAGAGATAGTAGAAGTAAGCAACAGACTCCCTATGCAGAGGTACAGTATTGGTCGATCTTAATTACTCGGTGCGAGGGCAGGGGGAGCCGGTTGTCCTGCTTCACGGCCTTTATGGCAGCAGTGGTAACCTGGCCCGGGTAGCTCGATATTTGAACAGGGGTTGCCGCGTTATAGTGCCCGATTTACGTAATCATGGTAAATCTCCGCACTGTCCGCAGATGGATTACACCGCGATGGCTGCGGATGTGGCTGCACTGCTGGAGCGTGAGCAGATAGAGCGCGCTGCGCTGCTTGGCCACTCAATGGGTGGCAAAGTAGCGATGACCATGGCGTTGACAATGCCAGAGCGTGTCAGCTGCTTAATTGCTGCGGATATCGCGCCGAAGCTATATAGACGCAGCCACGATTCTCTTATATCGCGTCTACAAGCAGTTGATGTGGAAGGGGCAACGTCAAGAGCTGAAATCGACGCTCAGCTTTCCAGTACCGTTGAAGACGGTCAAGTAAGACAATTTTTACTGACTAATCTACAGAAGGCTCAGGACGGAGGGTATTTCTGGCGCATACCGCTAGATTATCTCGCTAATGCGGTCCCGGAAATAGAAGGTTTTCCTGCCTTGGATGGTGTATATACAGGCCCCGCCCTATTCGTGTATGGAACCCGATCAGAGTATTTCATACTTGAGCGTGATGAGGAACTTGTGCAGAAGTACTTTACGCAGCCTGAGTACGCCGCAATACCAGGAGCTGGACATTGGCTTCATGCTGAAAACCCACAAGAGTTCAATCGTATAATCGGTGCATTCCTGCACAGGAAAGGCATATTTAACCAACATATTGCTGAGTTATCTAATGACGGATGATTTTAAACATGCAGCCCTTGAGTACCACCGCCATCCGACCCCCGGAAAGATCGAGGTTGTATCAACTAAGCCGGTTGCAAATCAGCGTGATTTAGCACTTGCTTACTCTCCTGGAGTAGCTGCCGCTTGCGAGGCTATAGCTGCTGATCCGCAAGCAGCCGCGCAGATGACAGCGCGGGGCAATCTAGTCGGAGTGGTGACTAACGGCTCAGCAGTCCTGGGGTTAGGTAATATCGGCCCGCTAGCCTCCAAGCCCGTGATGGAGGGTAAAGGCGTTTTATTTAAAAAATTCGCAGGCATAGATGTTTTTGATATTGAGGTAGATGAGCCAGATCCGCAGCGTTTCGTCGATATTGTAGCGGCCCTGGAGCCAACTTTTGGGGGGATCAATCTCGAGGACATAAAGGCGCCAGAATGTTTTGAGATCGAGGATGAACTGCGGCGACGCCTAAATATCCCGGTATTTCACGATGATCAGCACGGCACAGCGATTATTGCCGCGGCTGCGATACGCAATGCTCTGCGCATCGTTGAGAAGAGTATTGATGAGGTCAGGCTTGTCTGTTCTGGTGCTGGGGCCGCGGCGATTGCGTGCCTAGACCTGCTTGTAGCCATGGGTATGCCGAAAGGCAATATCACAGTAGCTGATATCGACGGGGTCGTTTATAAAGGCCGTAAAAAGAACATGGATCCTCGTAAGGAGATATATGCACGGGAGACTGCTTCACGGACCTTGCAAGATGTCATCGAGGGCGCAGATATATTTCTAGGCTTGTCAGCGCCAGGCGTACTTAGTAAGAGCATGGTAGCGCAAATGGCTCGTCAACCGATCATCATGGCTCTTGCTAATCCGGTGCCAGAGATTGATCCTGAACAAGCTCGTGAAGTTGCTCCGGACGCAATCATAGCGACAGGGCGTACCGATTACCCTAATCAGGTTAATAACGTCCTCTGTTTTCCATACATGTTTCGTGGAGCACTGGATGTTGGCTCGGCTGCGATTAATGAAGAGATGAAGATCGCGGCGGTTGATGCCGTTGCTGATTTGGCGATGGAGGAGTCATCAGAAGTTGTAGTTGCCGCTTACGGCGGTAAGAGCCTTAGCTTTGGCCCAGACTACCTTATCCCTAAACCATTCGATCCAAGGCTAATAACTCGCGTGGCCCCAGCTGTAGCCCAGGCAGCCATGGACAGCGGTGTGGCATGCCGCCCCATAGATGACATGGATGCCTATCGCTTGCAGCTGCAACAGTACGTGTTCCAATCCGGGTTGCTTATGAAGCCGGTATTCGAACGGGCGCGCGAGCAGCCAATGCGAGTGGTTTATACCGATGGTGAAGAGGAGCGGATACTGCGGGCTGTGCAGCTGGTTGTGGATGAGGGGCTTGTGCATCCCATAGTTGTGGGTCGCCGTTGGGTTGTAGAAAAGCGGTTGAGCAAGTTGGGCCTTAGGGTAAGAATGGATAAGGATTTTGAGCTAGTGGACCCCCATGATGATTCCCGTTATCGTCAGTACTGGCAAACTTATCATTCGCTTATGGCACGCCGCGGGGTTTCACCAGCAGCAGCGCGGACCATGGTAAGGACTAGAACGACCATAATCGGCGCGTTGATGGTGCATCTAGGCGACGCCGATGCACTAATCGGGGGGATAGAAGGCCGTTATCATCGCCAATTGCAGCACATTGAGAATGTAATTGGGCGCCGCCGTGGGGTGCGTAACATGGCGGCCATGAACGTTTTAGTCCTGCCGCGCGGGACATTTTTCCTCTGCGACACCTATGTGAACTATGACCCCAGTCCTCATGAGGTAGCTGAGATGACTCTTCTCGCTGCTGACGGGGTGCGCCGTTTTGGCATTACTCCGAAGGTCGCATTGCTATCCCATTCCAATTTCGGTACTTCAAGCGATCCTTCAGCAGAGAAGATGCGTCAGGCGTTGGAGCTCATCCAGGATCGGGACTCAAGTCTTGAAGTCGAGGGTGAGATGCATGGCGATGCTGCCATTAGCGAGGAGGTTAGGCGCAGGTTATTCCCTGAAGCACAGCTCTTTGGTCAAGCAAATTTGTTGATAATGCCCGGATTGGACGCTGCGAACATCTCTTTTAACCTGTTAAAAGGTACAACCGAAAGCGTTTCGGTAGGTCCGATCTTGCTTGGAACGGAGCGACCTGCTCATATATTGACTCCCTCGGCAACTGTTCGGGCGATTGTCAATCTATCAGCTCTGTCAGTAGTTGAGGCACAGATGGCTGGAAGCCTCGACAAACAGGTTGAGTAGCCTTATCCAAAAAACCCCGCTATTATGTTTAGCGGGGTTTAGTTTGGCGTAAACAGTTTATTTTCTTACTCTTTTCTAAGGTAAGAGCGTAAGGCCGAACCAGGCTCCTTAGGCTTACCAAGAAGAGAATCACCCTCTCTGCTTGATTCTTGCTCACCATCCGATGAGGAGTCATCACTTGCCGTCATGTACTCCATGCTGTCACTGCTAGCTGGCTCGGGGAGGCCGAGGACCTCAGGGAGATCATCGCCGTCGGATGTTATCGCCATCGCCTCGCGGTAGGTTTGCCGGGCAGATTCCAAATGACCAGATTGTTCTTGTACATAGGCCAAGGCTCTCAAGTACTTGGGTTGAGCGCTTAAGTTTACTGCCGCCTCCAAGTACTCGCGCGCCTTATCATATTGTTCTGCTCGAATGGCCAGTGCTCCAGCCACGAACAGCACTTGAGGGTCGTCACGGCGTGTTTCAAGCCATGCTTCGACCTGAGCAAGGCGCTCGCCGATGTGGGCTTCTGCAGGGAGTCGAGCATATCGCAAAAGCAACCCTTCATCCCAATTCTTTTGTAGCTGCCTGCGAATGAGCTCCTCGGCTGCTCGGACTTGCCCATTCATGGCAAGACCATCAGCATAAGCTCCGATAACCTCAGGGTCTCGGCGCAGCGCTCGGCTGAACTCATTCCACGTCCGCTCTAGCGCATCTCTACCTACGGTTGATGCTCGCGAGAGCTTTTCTCGTGCTACCCAGCGGTTAATTTCCTCGAGTTCGCTTTTGGGCAGAAAACCGTAACGCTCGATTCGACTAAGCAAGGGTTCTACCCGCTCCCAGTCACCGAGCGCACGGCTGCAAGTGACCATTAGCTCTAGTGCTCGCCGATGCTTAGGATTAGTATCAAGGACGTTGGCAACTGTAGCCTGAGCTTCTTCTAGCTCACCTGCCTCGATTTGCAGCTGGGCCTGCAAAAGTTGCACAGCTGTATATGAACCCAGTCCAGACTGTTCTGCGGTGTTCAAATACTCGTCGCGTGCCTCGCGTGCGCCACGCCGGTGGGCGGCTATTGCAGCTGTTAGATAATTAACCAGCGGTGCTTCGCTGCGTTTCGCGCTGCGCGCGAGTTGTTGCTCGGCACCGTCATAGTCGCCTTCGGCAAAGCGCAGTAGTCCGCCGGTAAGCTCAGTGCGGGCGCTTTCCTGCCTTTTTCTGCCCTGCCAATTACGCAGCTGTGCGGGTATCGCGAGCAGCCGGCGCGTGCCTATCATCACGCTGTACAGGACTAACACGGTCAGCGCTATGAGCAATGCTGTGAGAAGCAGGCTCATCTCTATGCGCCACTCGCCTACCACGAAGTGGGCATAGCCATCGAGCTGATTGAAGTAGAGCGCAGCTATTACGGCGCCCGCGAGAATTAGTAGATAGATGAATAAACGGCGCATGGTCAGAACGACTTCACTGGATCAAGGACTGACTGGATATCCGGCGGATCAAGCTGAATGCTTTCCTCCACGATATCTTCTAGTTCCTGCTGGGCCTCGATGACGGCATCGTCGTCATCGTCGAAGTAACGCTCGAGCCATCCCTTTGCACGCTCGATATTGTCCTGGAACATCTCTTCATCTGCACGGTTTAGGGCGAGTATTGCGCCCTCTAGCTGCATGCGCAGGTTTTCGCGGATGAAAAACCGCTGTTCCGCCGGGATGTACTGCCTTATTTCGTCTTCTCGTTCAACTCTGATCAAGGAACCGAGGCCCTCGCGCAAACGTGCAACTGCGCGATCCCATCCCTCCTCTGCTGCCTCATCATCCAGTTCTGGCACTTCGCCGTCGACTATTGGGCCGTTTTCGCTGCGTAGTGCCATAGCCTCAATTGCTCCCATCTGAGCCGTGATGCGATCACGCAGCCCCTTAAGATCCGGCGCACTGTAGTCGAGGAGTTGATCTATTGCCTCACCAATGGCTTCTCGTTCGTCAACGGCTGCACCACCAAGTTGCGCATAAAGGCTATCAGCGGACTTCAAAGCTTCAAGAGCAGATTGCACATCTTTGTGGTAACGGACACGTTGTTGGGCGATTTGGACAAGGTGTGCCGCCTCTGCCCTTATCCAAGATTCCTCATCTTCTGGGCTGAGAGTATCAAGCCTCTCTACTTTCTCGGTGAGCTCATCGAGACGACCGCTGAATCGTTCTTCGAGTTCACTGATAAGTTCCTCGGCCTTTTTCTCGGCTGCTTCCGTATCCTCGGCCTGTTCGGCTAATTCGTCCAGGCGGCTCTCAAGGTCAGCTAGTTTGTCGGCAGTTTCTTCGCTGCGCTCCTTGACCGAATCCATATCGGTCAGGCGAGAGTCAAGCTCGTCTAACTTCTCCTCAAAACCGCTTAGCTGCTCCTCAACTGAGCTGATGCGTTCATCTATGCCGCCAAGCTGCTCGTCGACCAGTTCATCGACACCGTCTAGTTCCTCAAGCTGGGCTAGACGACCTTCCAAATCGCTTAGACGGTCATCGATACCCTCGAGCTGTTCCAGGTCTTCTACATCAGCCAAACCTTGTTCAATACGCTCTAGAAGATCGGTATCTAATTCATCGCGTATTTCGCGGAGTTCATCAAGGCCTTCTAAGTCAGCTAGGGACTCTTCTAGTTCGAGGAGCTTATCCTCGAGCTCTGATAATTTATCGGCTTGTTCTTCGGCTCGGTCTAGCTGTTGCTCAACCTCATCGGCTCGCTCTTCCCAATCTGCCGCTACCTCCTCTTGCCTGGTAGCCAGTTCATCAGCGAGGGTGTCTGGGTCTAGCTGGTCAACTTGATCGCGCAGTTCGGTAAATTCTTGCAGGTAAAACTCTTGGTAGCCGTAGTAGCCCATGCCGCCGACAGCACCGGTAAGGGCTAAAATAAACAGCCACAAGAAGGCCCGGCTACGCGGCTGTTGGGACTGGGCGGGCCCTCTTCTGGGGCCGGAGCCACCGGATCCCGGCCCACCGGAGCTAGGCCCTGCCGGGCCCCCACGGCTGGAGCCGCTGCTTGGTCCGCTAGGTGCCGCGGTGCCGGTGGTAGCGGATGCTTGATTGGCTTGCTGGGCGCCACCGGATTGGTTGGGGTGGGTTTGCTCGCCGGACGGGGGTTGTTCGCCGGCCGGGGCAGAACCCTGCTGTGAGTCGGTCTGGCTCACAGGGCCACCCTGATCACCTTGAGGGGGCTGTTGCCCTTGTTGCTGCGCAGGATGTGCGGAGCTTTCACTAGCGCCTGTGTTCTCTTGCTGGTTCGGCGGGTTACCGTTACCCGGTTGCCCCGGGGTTTGGCCACCTTGGCCGCCTTGGTTATTTTCCGGGCGGTTCGGATCGTTCATCGTCGCCTACTCCTGAATCTCTTCGACGGCCGCGGCCGCCCGTGCTGAGGCCGCGATAAGCTCATGTTCGGCCGCAGTTTGTGTGGTTTCAACATGTCTAAAATGCGGTTTCGCCAATGCCGCAACCCTATCCCCGATAACCACCGCTCCGGCTTGTTCGAGCCAGCGCCGGCCATATTCGCCTATTAGGGTAAGAAAATTACCCAGGACTTCGCCACTAGTGATGATGACAACGTGAACTCTGCCCTGAGATATAGCAGCGTGCAGTTGTTGTGGGTCGGTATTCGGGCATTCGCGACTGTACACCTCTAGAAAGTCGACTTTTGCACCTTGTTTGCGTAAAGTCTCGGCGAGGTGCTGACGGCCTCCTCGCCCTCTAACAATAATTACTCGCTCGTGTGCTGCCTTGCCAAGTGGTGTTTCGACCAGCAAATCCTCGCTAGTCGCGCCCTTCCTGGGGAAAAGTACATCTCCTACGCCTGCGTGACGAAGTGCCTCTGCGGTGCCTTGCCCCACTGTGGCAACACGAGTATTGGCAGAAGGGCCGCCAGCTTCTTTAATCCGGTGAAGGCCGTGTTCAACTGCATTGGGGCTGACAAAGATCAGCCAATCTGCCGATGCTGCCTCCGCTGCAAGAGCCCTGGTGGTTTCGCTGTCAGGCTCTGACTTGATGGCTAGCGAAGGGAAGCCAATTACTTCCGCCCCGGCCTTTTCCAAGGCAGCAGTTAATGGCCCTGCCTGGTGCGCTGGGCGGGTAACAACTACTCCTATGCCATCAAGGCTTCCGTTCATGATTCCTCGGCAAGTTGTTGCAAGATCCGGTCGGCGCCGCGAGCTAGAAGTTCCTCGCCCAACTCCGTTCCAAGCTTCTCGGCATCTACACCTGGGCCGCGTTTTTCCCCGCGGATTACCTCACTGCCGTCCGGCGCTCCAACCAAGCCGCGCAGATGCAACTCGGTCCCGCCCAGCTCGGCAAAGCCACCTATGGGAACTTGGCAGCTGCCTTCCAGGCGGGCATTCATGGCTCGCTCTGCATCTATACAGGTACGCGTTAAGGGGTCCTCGAGGCCGCGCACCAGATCCATGACACGCTCATCATCTGCCCGGCACTCAATACCAAGAGCTCCCTGGCCAACGGCAGGCAGACTCTCATCAGGGGTTAAGCGGCTAGCTATGCGTTCGGTCAGTTCGAGCCTATCGAGCCCAGAAGCGGCTAGGATTATGGCGTCGTAAACCTCGTCGTCGAGTTTGCGCAGCCGAGTCTGCACATTGCCCCGCAGTACCTCTACGTGCAAGTCGGGACGGCGGTCTTTTATCTGGCACTGCCGGCGTAAACTGGCCGTTCCGACGCAGGCCCCTTCGGGCAGCTCACTTAGAGTGGTATATTTGTTCGAGACGAAGGCATCGCGCGGATCGGCTCGACTGGAAACTGCCGCTAGGGCGAAACCTTCCGGCAGTCGCCAGGGGATGTCCTTCATTGAATGGACCGCCAAGTCTGCGTCACCGCGCAGCATCCCGTCTTCAAGCTCCTTCATGAACAGCCCTTTGCCGCCTATCTTGGCGAGAGGCTGGTCGAGTATCTGATCGCCGCGTGTGGACATGGGCACCAGCTCTACCTCGAGCTCAGGGTGGAGCCGACGCAGTTCGGCAGCTATGTACTCAGCCTGCCACAGGGCGAGCTGGGAGCGGCGGGTAGCAATACGCAGGGTTTCTGATGCCATTGTGTTATCGATCCGTCCGGTGGTTTGTTATAAGCAAGTTCACGTAGAGTATCGTTGCTAAACCGTCCCCGATGCAAGAATGGCGCAAACGGCGGGCATATTGCAAACAGCCCTGGCGATTTAGCAACCCCCTCCCAAATACTCGCGCAAACTTAGTAAACTACACAGTATACATCCAGCTATAGCTAAGACTACGGTGATTTTTGTCGATGAGTAAATCTACCTCCCCTGCCGGCAAACAGCTTTGGACAGGCCGTTTCAGCGAGCCTACCGATGCCTTCGTTGAGAGGTTCTCCGCTTCGGTGGATTTTGATTCACGCCTAGCCCTGCATGATATCCAAGGCTCTGCGGCCCACGCACGGATGCTAGCCGATTGTGGCGTGCTCAGTCCAGATGAGCGGGACTCAATTCTTGCCGGATTAGAGCAGATCGGTGAGGAGATCGCAGCTGGCGTCTTCCCTTGGGCGACGCAGTTAGAAGATGTCCACATGAACATCGAGCATCGTCTAACCGAGAAGATTGGCGAGGCGGGCAAAAAACTACACACGGGGCGCTCACGTAACGATCAAATCGCCACCGATATTCGTCTGTTTCTGCGCGCTGAGATAGATGCTATTTCTTCAGAGCTTACCCGTTTTCAAAGGGGACTGTTAGATCTGGCTGAGCGTGAAGCAGATACAATTATGCCGGGCTTTACGCATTTACAGGTGGCTCAACCGGTGACCATGGGGCACCATCTGCTGGCCTGGTGGGAGATGCTGGAGCGTGATAGGGGCCGGTTGGCTGACTGTCGTGGCCGCATGAACATGTGCCCACTCGGCGCAGCTGCCTTGGCGGGCACCTCCTTCCCCATCGATCGGTCTGCTACTGCAGAAGAACTTGGTTTTGATGCGCCGACGCGCAACTCTCTGGACTCGGTGAGCGATCGTGACTTCGCCATAGAGTTCGCCTCAGTAGCCAGTATTACCCTTGTCCATTTATCGCGGATGGCTGAGGAGATGATTCTCTGGGCATCACAACAGTTTGGTTTCATCGAATTGCCTGATCGCTTCTGCACGGGCTCTTCTATTATGCCGCAGAAGAAAAACCCCGATGTCGCCGAACTGGTGCGAGGAAAAGCGGCGCGGGCACAGGGCAACCTTGTCCAACTGTTAACCCTAATGAAAGGCCAGCCCTTGGCATATAACCGCGATAACCAAGAGGACAAGGAGCCCATCTTCGATAGTGTGGATACCCTACGCGACTCGCTAACAGCATTTGCTGACATGGTGCCAGCCATGGAAGTTAACCGTAAGCGCTGCAGGGAAGCTGCCCGAGCAGGATTCGCTACAGCAACTGATTTGGCAGATTATTTGGTAAGACAGAATGTGGCCTTCCGTGATGCCCACGAAGTTGTAGGTAAGGCAGTGCGTTATGCTGCTGACAATGACCGTGACTTGGCTGATCTGAGTCTTGAAGAGCTACGCCAGTTCTCTTCAGCCATTGCAGATGATGTCTATGCAGTTTTGACCCTGGAGGGCTCAGTTGCAGCCCGATCCCACATCGGCGGGACGGCGCCAAAGCAGGTTAAATCACAAGTTAAGGCAGCTCGGGAGCGGTTAGCTTGAGCCACCGGCCAAGGAAGCGATTCGGCCAAAATTTTCTGCATGATAGAGCAGTTATAGAGCGCATGGTTGCCCACATTGCCCCCCAGCAAGGGCAGCAGCTGCTCGAGATTGGGCCGGGGCAGGGCGCCTTGACGGAGCCATTATTGGATCGGCTGGGCAGCCTAACAGCGGTAGAGTTGGACAGAGATTTGGCGCTGGCTCTTGAGCAGCGTTTTGGGCAACGCTTGCACCTTCTAGTTGGAGACGTACTTGAGCTAGATCTCCAACCGTATTTGCCGGATCAGGGGCGATTGCGTGTGGTGGGTAACCTCCCCTACAACGTTTCGACGCCGATACTCTTTCATTTATTGGCGGTAGCAGAGCATATAGAAGATATGCATTTGCTGCTGCAAAAGGAGGTAGTTGACCGCATGCTTGCTGCTCCTGGATCCAAAGCCAGGGGCAGACTTTCGGTTATGATTCAGTATCGCTGCCATGTCGAACGCTGCTTTAATGTTCCTGCCGGGGCCTTCTTTCCTGCTCCCAAAGTTATGTCTAGCTTCGCTCGTCTGGTGCCTTATCGGCAATTGCCCGCGGCGGCAAGGGACGAACAACTGTTCGCTAAAGTGGTAGCTGCAGCCTTCTCTACCCGTCGCAAGACTCTTAGAAATAGTCTACGTGGCTTGGTCGATGAGCAGAAGATTGTCCGTGCAGGCGTGGATCCAGGACGGCGTGCCGAGAGCCTAACTGTGGCAGAGTTCGTCAACATCGCTGCATGACTTGGGATTTTTAGTAGCGCTGAAACCCGCTCAGCCGCATGCCTCCTATTGGGAACCTCTAAAAAAACTCCCCGGCGCCATCATCTGCCCCGGTGCGGAGCTCTTTGCGCCAGGGATGGCGCCATGAAGCCTCCAGTGACGGGTTCACGGCGCCCTCAATACCGGGGCAGATCGGATGATGGCGCCGGGGAGGTGTTTTAAAGGCACCCTTATTGTGGAGGAGGCCGTGGGTCTTCCCTAAGCAAGTGCCCTAGTTAGGTTGGTCTATGTTGACGACGAATTGCCAACTCAGCTGCTAGGTCAATTGCTGACTGCAGGCTGCCGCAGTCAGCGCGACCGCTGCCGGCCAGTTCTAAAGCTGTGCCGTGATCGACAGAAGTGCGGACTATCGGCAAGCCCAAAGTTACGTTAACTGCGTGGCCAAACCCGGTGCGCTTGAGTACTGGCAGGCCCTGATCATGGTACATGGTCAGAACCGCATCGGTTCCTTCCAGGGCAGCTGGGATAAAGGCGGTATCTGCTGGTACTGGCCCCGTAAGGTTCATGCCAGCGCCGCGCAGTCGTTCGAGCACGGGGATTATTGTGTCAATCTCTTCGCTGCCTAGGTGGCCTCCTTCGCCGGCGTGTGGATTTATACCAGTCACTACGATACGGGGCGCGGCAATGGCGAATTTATCTACTAAATCATGATGTAGTGTGGTTATTACGCATTCTAGAAGTTCATCGGTAATGGCATCCGGGACCTCTCTTAGCGGGAGGTGGGTAGTGGCAAGCGCGACCCGCAGCCCTTTTGCGACGAGCATCATAACTGGGTTGGCGGTGCCGAACAGTTCAGCGAGCATTTCTGTGTGGCCGGTGAAGGGGATCCCGGCCTCGTTTATAACCCCTTTATGTACTGGCGCTGTAACTATGGCATCAACCTGGTTATCGAGCGTCAGGTTAACTGCGCGCTGGAGTGTCTTAATGACCGCTGGCGAGTTGGCGGGGTTAAGGACTCCTGCCTGCGCTGGAGTCGCTAGCTCAACGCCATCAACCGGCAAGCGACCTGCTGTGTGACCGCATGGAGGGTTTTGGCTTTGCCAAGGGAAAAGCTCTAGTTCTTGGGCTGGGCAAGAATAAACCTTAGAGCGCTGGCGGAGAAGATCAGGGTCGCCTATGGCTACTATTTCAGCTTTCTGCTGGCTACAGGCCGCTGCGGCAACAAGCTCATAGCCTATGCCGGCCGGTTCGCCGCAGGTGACTGCTATCCTCGGGGTGCAACTCATGGGCTCTCCAGGCGGTAGTCGACGTAGGACTCCTCGCGGAGCTGTCGTTGCCACTGCTCAAGGGCTTCTTGGCTCTTGCGCTCAAATATCTGCTGAGCAATTTGCTCTCGTCGCTGCTCATCGGTGACGTCACGCTCGCGGCGTTCCTCTACGCGGACGATGTGCCAGCCGTATTGAGTCTGAAAAGGCTCGCTTGTCTCGCCGGGCTCAAGCTTGTCGAGCTGTTCCTGGAATTCAGGTACCAGTTGCCCTGGGGAGGTCCAGCCGATGTTGCCGCCATCTGCCTCACTGCCTGGGTCTTCTGAGTACATGCGAGCGAGATATTCAAAGCTCTCACCCTCTTCAATTCGCTCAAGAAAGCTCTCCAGCCTTTGCCGGACATCGTCGTCAGTGACCCCTTCATCTGTTTGAAGTAAGATATGGCGCGATTTTGTCTCCTCCACGATTTGGGCATCTTCGCGGCGTTTGTCCAATAGCTTGACGATGTGAAAGCCGTCCGCCGCCTGGATTACCTGGCTGATTTCCCCGGTCTCCAATTCGGTTGCTGGTTCAGCTATAGAGCCAGGCAGTTGCCCAGGCAGTCTCCAGCTAAGTACTCCTCCGTCTTCAGCACTGGCAGCGTCGGAGAAGGTTTCAGCTAGTGATTGAAAGTCAGTGTCTTCCTCCAGCGCCTGCTCGCGAAGCTGTTTGGCACGCTCCTCGGCGCTTTGCAACTGCTCAGGGGAAGCGCCTTCAGGAGTGCCAACGCGTATATGCGCGACAAGATATTCGATATTATCCTGCGCTGCCGCTGCCTCAACTGCATCTTCTATCTCCCTGGGTGAGACATCAACCTCTTGTTGCACAATGGCTTGGTGGAGTTGGCTGATGGCGATTTCATCCCGTAGGCCGGAGCGGAACTCGGCGAAATCCATGCCCTGCTGAGCTACAGCACTGCGCAGCTGAGTCAAAGTCATGTTGTTTTGCGCGGCTATTCGCTGCATGGCGGCGTCGAGAGTGGCATCATCTATTCTTACTCCGGCGCGTTGTGCATGCGCAAGCTGCAGCCGCTGCATAACTAGGCGCTCTAGAACCTGACGGCGCAGTTGATCGAGGTCTGGCAGCGGTTGCCCTTGCTGCATAAGTTGACTCTGGATGCCCTGAACTTCACGCTCCAGTTCAGAAGCCAGAACAATCTCCTGATCAGCGACGGCGACAATCCGGTCAAGGCGCTCGCTTGCCAATACGCCTGTTGCAGTAAGCAGGGCTATCAGTACGGTGATTACGGTTAGTCTTTGCATGTTGCTGATAATATGTGCTCCACTGAGAGTGCTTTTTCGATTTTAGCAGTTAACACTAGAATACAGCTTCATCATAATCCTGCACTATGTCTTTGATGAAAGACTCGGTGTCATCGCCAAACCGGGTAAGCCCGGTAAGCTCGAACTCGAGCATTATGGTGTTTTCCAGCTCTCCGCTTGCCCCACGCCGATAGCGCCGGCTTACGCCGCGCACAGCCCAACAGCACGAGCGGTACTCAACTCCTCCGACCACTTCAAGATTAGTGCGTTCCAGGCGAGAGTACTGCCAGCCACCCACTAAGCTCCAGTTTACATCTACAGGCAAGGTTCCAGAAGCCTCTATATAGTCTTGGGTCCTTTCGAATATTGACGTGTCATCGTCGTCCTGCTCTTCGCGTATTCTGTAGCTTAAGTTTAGTAAGGTGCGCGGGGCGGGACGGTACTGCCAGTCGGCGCTAAAGCTGGTAGCGACAGGTTCATCACGATGCGGGTCATAGCGGTGCTCCGCACGTAGATTTAGATCGCCGGGTAGGCGTAACTCCGCGTCAGCGAAGATGTCTGAACGTGACCGGGATAACTCTTCAGAGTCCTGGTCTTCTGGCAATGTTACTCGGCGATCATGCAAGTAGTGCACCTGGCCGACGCTGGCTCGAAACGGTTCAGAGCCTTCGGTTACGTTAAGCAAACGGGTGGTGACAGCGGTAGTTATCTGATTGGCATCTGCAATACGGTCTACTCCCGAGAAGCGGTTTTCCTGGAAGAGCTGGGCAACTGTGTTTGGGCGTTCACCGGTGTCGAAAATGGGAAATTGGCCTTGCTCCTCGTATGGAGCGTAAAGATAAAAGATACGCGGTTCGAGGGTTTGTAAAAATGGTCGTTGACCAAAGATAAAGGGGCGTTCGAGAAATATGCCGGCGTCTATACTGGCTATGGGCACCGTACGGTCTAATTTGCCCTCCGCAAATGGGCTATCACCGTCGTGATCATCAGGTAGATGGTTGGTCGTATCATAGTGCGAGTGGTGAAGGCTCAGCGCAGGCTCTAAGAAAAAAGCCTGTCTATGAACGGGCCAAGATAGGCGTGGGTTGATATGGTAGCGCCTGCCTGTGGGTCGCTGCGCATCACCTTCTTCTTTGGCTTCATCGGGCAGTTCAAACTGGATGGCCTGAGCTTCTAAGCGGTACTCTAAGTTGCCTGGGAGTAGTCCGGGATTGTGTTCATACCAAATCGCCGGCCAGTGTCGGTAGGGGTCATCAGATCCAGGTCGAAGATTTTGCCAATGCTGTATTTCTGCCTCCCAGGAGTGATTGCCTATGGACTGTTCTGCATAGCCTTTGCTCTCCAGCTCTGTGCCACTGCTGCCGACCAGATCTGAGGAGAAGTCACGCAGGTAATCTTCATCGCTCACTCTCTCAAGCTCAATGCCATAATCGATGCCGTAGGGTAAGTCTCCACTGTGTTGCCAATCGACGGCCCAGCGCGGCTTATCGGGATCGGCGTGGCCCTGTTCACTTAAGTGCTCGGTATATACATCGTCACTGTCCATGTACTCTGCGGTAAATTCACCCTCAAGTTCGGGACGTAAGTAGCGAAATTCTCCGCCAATCTTCTCCCCACGGCGAGAGTAGTATGTAGGAGCCAGAGTAAGATCGTAATTCGGGGCAAGCCGAATGTATAGCGGCAGGGTGAAGTGCCCACCATCGGACTCGGACTGACCAAAGCTTGGTGGTAGGAGCCCAGTACGGGGCTGGTCATCGACTGGGAATCGGAGGTAGGGGGTGTAGATCCAGGGTATACCTCCGACCTCAAGACGAGCGTGGCGTGCCGTGCCGAATCCTGTTTCATAGTTAATTTCCAGAGACCCGGCCTGGAGCAACCACATCTCTTCACCTGGAGGGCATGTCGAGTAACGTAAATCCTCTATGCGCGCCATTTCTGCCCCGGTGCTGAGAAGTCTGCGGGCTGCGCCTTGGTGGTAGGGAAAGAGCCTGAATTCAGTTCTATCGACCTCCAAGCTGTCAGCATGAATGTCGAATCGACCCGCACCACCCCACAGATTTAAGCCTGCCTCAGAATAGGTGAATTGATTAGGAACAATTGCGAGCCCCTCAGCCTCATTCAACTCGACGTTATCAGCATGCAGGAGCTGATCTAGGCGCTGCAGTCCGGCACGGCCACGCAGGGTGTATATGCCAAGCAAATAGTTGCCACTGATCTCATCAGCTTCGAGCTGCCAGGGAGTCTGTGGATCATTGCGCTTGGACCGATCTACAGAATCGGGCGGCGCTGCGAGCGGTGGGCCACAGAGTTGGATTCGGCGCAGTAGCCGTGGATCTTCGAGTCCAGCCGATGTGCTAGCTGGCAGCTCCTCTGCGTTCTCGTTCTGGTCTTCACTGAGAATATTTGAGGAAGAGTCTTCAGCCTCAGCTAAAGGGCTTAAAAACAGGGCCGCGCACAGCCAATAGCCGCCGGTTTTTGCTAGCAGACCCTTAGTTGTCACAGCTGCCAGGTATGCACTGGGTTGCCTGAGCGCGATTGTTCCAGGTAGGCCAATGTAAGTGCCTGCATGTCGTGGCCATGCTTGGCTACCCAGTTTGCTTGCCAGGCAGCACCTGTCTGGCCCGAAGCTACTCTTTGTTCAATGACCTTAAGGTGTTCTCCAGCATCTTTCATATTCACTGCGGCCCGAGCTAACCCCCTTCTCGCGGCGGGGAGCAATTTGTCGAGGATCAATTCCCTAACGGTACCGTACCAGCCATCAAGCCACTCAACCTCGGCTGACAGACCATAACGGGCGGCGCGATAGAAGTTCTGTTCTGCCACGTGAAAAGGCAATCTTTCGATCAGACGTTTCTCAGATTCGGCCAGTTCAGCTACTGCCCCATAGAAAAACGCCGCGTTAGCAATAACATCACTTATGGTAGGTCCTGCCGCCATCACTCTATGTTCAAGGCGGAGTTGGCAGCCGTCTTCGGTCGTTTCTACCAGGGGTCGATTCCAGCGCCAAATGGTGCCATTGTGCAGGCGCAGGTGGGCTAGCTGCTCATGAGGTGTATCGAGAAGCATTGGTAGTAGTACAGGATGGTGTTGGCGGTTTTCGATAAAGAAATCCAGCAGGCTGTCGCGCGCGTAGCCGCTGCCGAATCCTACTCGAGCAAGGGTGCCCGCTCCCCCAGGCTCAAGCTGGGTTACAGCGACTGCCTGTTCAAAGACAGGGATACGCGTCTCTTCCCAGAGTCTGCGGCCGAAAAAATATGGAGAGTTCGCTGCAGCCGCTACAGTCGCAGCAGAGAGAGCAATCGCTGCGTTAAAGTAGTAGCTGGCTCGATCTGCCGGAAGCTGCAGATGAAGCTGCAGGGAGGTTGTCATGGCCTCCAGCATGACATCGGTACGGGTGGTTGATATCTGCTCAGTACCTTCGATATTAAGGGCTAGAGGCTGGCCGTTGCGCAGGGCGAGAACTTGTTCGTTAAGGGCGCTGTAGCGCGGCGAAGGAGTTATATTATCAAGAGATACATCAGCCTCAGTGGCTGAGGGTAGGATGCCGATAAGGCATACTGCTGCGTCTTCTTGTTGGGCAGCCTCATGGGCATTCAGCAAACGCTTACTCAACTCGTTGCTAAGAGCTGAGAATGGGGCATTGAGCAGATCCCTGACATCGGTGTTGATCTCAAGGTTGAACAGGGCTAGCTCATTCTCAACTCTTGGATCGGTTGTGTTGCCTAGAACCCTATCGCTCAACGGGGCTGGTGAGCCGTGGCCATCTATCAGCCAGGCCTCTAACTCGAGTCCAAAGCGCAGGCCGTCGTCAGCCAACTTGCCTTTATTAATCCATTCACTTAGCAGGTTGGTCTCTTCCTTGAGAGCTTGGCGAAAGCGGCGAAAATCTGCAGCACTGAAGCGGGATTTGGCGATCTCCTGTCCCACCTGATGCTCTCCTTTAAATAGCCTGGCGAGCAGCCTGCAACCGCTCAGGTGTACCGATATCGTGCCAAGCGCCTGGCCAGTAATCACCGCTTACTCGGCCCAGTTCAGCTGCGCGGCGAAGCAAAGGGGCGAGAGGAAAGTTGCCAGGCCGGTAACCAGACCACAAGTTAGGTTTCAAAGCGGCGATGCCGGCAAAGGTTAGCATTTGCGCGCCACTAGTGTGTACTCGACCGTTTGCCAATGCAAAATCGCCTTTTTCATTATGCGGTGGGTTGTCGACTAATACTAGATGTGCGCAATCACTCGGTCGCTCTGGCAGGCGAGCAAAGGGGAAATCGGTCCATATATCGCCGTTTACTAACCAGAAGGGTTGATTGCCTAGCAGGGGCATTGCCTTCAATATGCCGCCTCCGGTCTCTAGTGCGCCCTTTGCCTCACGGCTATAGACTACTTTCACACCCCAAGGGTGGCCATCACTGACATACTCTTCTATCTGCTCGCCAAGCCATGCCGTATTGATAATGACCTCATCCACACCGGCCTGCTTTAATCTTTCCAGGTGCCTGCTGATAAGTGGTTGGCCGCCAACCTCTATTAGTGGCTTAGGCGTCAGATCGGTTAGGGGCCGCATTCTTTCGCCGCGCCCGGCGGCGAGTATCATAGCTTTCATGTCTGCTCACCCGATTTGTTGGCCAACTGCAGAACAAAATCGACCTTTTCTCGGCACTCCAATGACTCGGCCGCGCTGCGCAGGTAGCCGAAAAAGCGTGGCACATCTCTAAGGTAGCTAGTTTTGCCATCACGATAAAAAAGCCGCGCAAAGATTCCTATTACCTTGAAATGGCGTTGCAAGCTAGTCCATTGACAATCTATCCAGAACTTGTCGAAAGAATCATCGAGTGGAACCCCCGCCTGGCGTGCTTGCCGCCAATATGCATAAAGGCCTTCTCGAACAAAGTCGATTGGCCAGCTTAAGAAGGCGTCACGGTATAGGCATACCGGGTCGTAACTGGCTGGGCCAGTTACTGCGTCTTGGTAGTCAAGTACCCCGGGGAGGGGTTGAGAAATCATCAAGTTGCGGGGCATAAAATCGCGGTGCACATATACTTGTGGCTGGCTTATAAGTTGTTCAACTATGCAGTCGAATAAACCGTCTATCTCACTCTTAGCGGAGACGGATAGATTAAGAGCACAGTGATGCTCTAAATACCAATTGGTGAATAAGTCGAGCTCGGCTCGGAGTAAGCGGGCGGAGAATTCCGGCAACCTCGCAGGACGGCTGCTTAGCTGCCAATCGATAAGAGCTGTAATGGCGGCTGAGAACAATGGTTCGGGCGACTGGCCCTGTTCTGTGAGCGCGTCGAGGTAAGTCAATTGACCAAGATCGGTTAGAAGTAGGAAGCCGTTACGGTAGTCGGCAGCGATGATCCTAGGGGTGTTAAGCCCAGCTTGGCGCATCATCCAGCCAATGCGCACAAAGGCGGCGGTACTGTCCCCCTGGCCCGGTGCGTCCATTAGTATGTAACTGGTGACGTGGCCGTTTTCCTGGACAGGGCGGTAGGGGTCAGAACCTACCCTTGTGATACGGAAATAGCGCCTGGAGCTGGCATCAGATGCTGCTGGTGCGGCTGTCACACTCGTTTCGAGCACCCGTTGACACCAGTCAAGGGCGCGATCCAGGCGGCTGTCAGGGTAACCTGTCATGGTTAAGTGCTTTGCTACGTGGCTCTCAAAGGGTCATTATGACAGCATCATCACTCTGGAGGGCACCGTAGATATCCTCTAGCTGCTCGCGGCTGCTGGCTTCTACAGTCACTGTGACTGAAACGTAACGTCCATTGCGGCTTGCTGTGGTTTTGGTGTTGACTACCTGGGCGTGTGACGAAGCGATTTCCTCAACCCTGTCCGTCAGGTTGGCCGTGGAAGATCCCATCGCCTTAATACCAACCTGGCAAGGAAATTCAAGGGGAGTTGTTTCGCTATCAAAGCCAGACATAGGTATGCCTCCTCCAGTTGGGGGCCTCAATAAAATCCCCGCTGAGCCGGCTGCTTCGGTTTGGAGGGTGCCTTGAATCCCTCCCTGGAGTCTTCATGGCGCCACCCTTGGCGCCAAGGCCTCCACACCGGGGCAGATAGTGGGTGGGGCCGGGGAAGTTTATTGGGGCGCTCGTGAGGATTCGTAAATCCTTCTGGAACTGTATTATGCTGCTCATCCAGTGGCAGTAAAAGGCCTCTTCATAAAAATTTTGAGCATGCAAAAGATAATCTATGCTGAATGTATATAGTGGTTTACCAGAGGGGTTTCTTGCGGCCAAGGCAAGCGACTTGCAGCAGCTGCTTGGCGGGCCGAGCCTGATAGAGATCGTAGGGCGCAGGGAGCCTCCCCTGTTTGTTTCTATCTTGTTGCACGGCAATGAAACCACCGGCCTGGATGCGCTACAGCTTATCTTTAATAAATATCGGGAGCGTGAGTTACCGCGCACGATCTTGTTGTTTGTAGGAAATGTTGCAGCTGCCCGGCGAGGGTTGCGAAAGCTTCCAGAGCAGCCGGATATGAACCGCGTTTGGCCTGGTACGGCCTTACCCGATTCGCCTGAGAAAAGGCTTGCTGCTGAGGTGATAGCGCGAGTGAAGTCGCGTGGCTGTTTTGCAGCTATTGATATCCACAACAACACTGGTCTTAATCCCCATTATGGCTGCGTAAACAAGCTTGATGGTCCTTATTTACAGCTTGCAGCACTTTTTTCGCGAACGGTCGTGTACTTCACGCGACCTCATGGGGTACTGTCTTTGGCAATGGCCAAGCTTTGTCCTGCCACCACCATTGAGTGTGGACAGGCGGGTAGTCCGGGTGCAGCAGAGCACGCGGCCGAATTGGTGGATGCGGCGCTGCATCTAGCAACCATCCAGGAGCATCCGCCGCGAGAAATTGATATATACCATACGGTTGGTGCCGTCAGGGTGCCTAGCCACCACAGCTTCGGGTTTGGTGGCGAGCGGGAAGTCGATTTGCATTTGACCAGCGATTTGGAGTTGTATAACTTCCGCGATTTGCCTGCGGGGACTCTATTTGCCTGGACTGATCCGGCACGGGGGGCATTTTTTTCAGTTGAGGACAATGAGGGCCGAGAGGCAGCCGCGGATTTCTTTGTTCGTGATGGCGACTCTATTCGCCTGCGCCGACCGGCTATGCCGGCTATGCTGGCGGTCAACGAAAAGGCAATTCGCGATGATGTACTGTGCTACTTAATGGAGCGTTTGCCTCATCCGTACGACGCCTCTAAAGACAGCGCCTGAGCCAATGGGCTCGAGCGCTGTCTTATAGATTCCACATAGGTAATTAAAGATAGCCTAGTCGAGTTTTAGGGGCTAAAAAAAGAGCCTGGAGAGGCCCACTTCAGTGTTTTGCTTCTCTTTCGAGTGCGGCTAGCAAGTGAATTCCCAACTCTACTTCCGCTCTATCCAGCGATGGTGTGACACCATGGTCGTAGAGGCGTGTTGTAGGCATATCCTTCATACCACAAGGGTTAATCCTAGAAAATGGTTCAAGATCGTTACTGACGTTTAGGGCGACCCCATGGTAGCAGCGGCCATTCTTTACCCTTACTCCCAAGGCGGCGATCTTGGCACCATCGACATAGACACCGGGCGCCCCTTCGCGTCTGTGTGAGGCGACCTCGTGTATTGCTAGAAGTGAGATGACAGCTTGTTCCAGGGCGTGTACCAGTTCGCGTACAGATATGCCCCAGCGCCGGAGATCGAGCAGCGGGTAAGCGATAATCTGTCCAGGGCCATGCCAGGTAACCAGGCCGCCCCGGTCGGAGTGGATTACTGGTATATCTCCCGGATTCAAAATATGCTCTTCCTTGCCTGATTGGCCTAGGGTATATACGCTCGGGTGTTGAACTATCCAGACTTGATCAGGGCTATCTGGGCAACGTTGAGTGGTTAGTTTGCGCATCTCATGCCAGGTGTCGGTGTAGTCGCGCAACCCCAGATAACTTACCTGGGTGTCTAGCAAGGCCGTGACCATTTAGCTTTCCTCTTTCAGTTTGTCTAGCCAGAGGCGCATGGACTCATGTATAGGGCCAGGTCTTCCTTCACAAATGGGGTGGCCATCAATCTCAATGACCGGGGCTACTTCCTTGGTTGAGCTGGTTAGCCAGACCTCATCGGCGTTGCTCAGTTCGTCGATATGAATCTCGCGGCAGCTGTGCGGTAAGCCATATTGCTCGGCCAGAGCAAGAATCGCATTGCGTGTAACCCCAGGTAAAACGTCGTGATTCAGTTGTGGCGTACTCAGGTGCCGGTCCTTAACAATAAACAGACTACTGGCTGCGCCTTCGGTAACTAAGCCGTTGCGATGCAGGATTGCCTCATCAGCACCGTTGTCCGTTGCGCTCTGGCGCAGCAAAACGTTGGCCAGCAAAGCAGTGCTTTTTATGTCACAGCGCGCCCAGCGTGTATCCTCAAGTGTTATTGCCTTTAATCCATGGTTTGTCGGTGAAGGCAGCTCACTGACCATCGCAAAGATAGTGGGTTGGTTACCATCGGCGGGAAATTCGTGTCGTCTTTGGACAGGGCTGCCGCGGGTAATCTGAAGATATAAAGCAAGATCACCACCCCCGTTAAGGCTGCATAACCTCGTCAATATGTCTTCCCAATCAGCGTAGCTGTGAGGGTTGGACATCCTGATAGCATCTAGAGAACTGTGTAGCCTTTGCAGATGAGCCTCGAGCAGGAAGGGCTTGCCAGCGTATACGGGGATAACCTCGTATACGCTGTCGGCAAAAAGGAAACCCCGATCAAGCGGTGAGATATGGGCCTGATCGAGCGGTAGCATGCGACCGTTGAGATAGCAGATAGAATGCTCAGGCATGACTAAAACAAAGCTTTACTGGAATCTTAGCCAAAGGCTATCCACTAACCGGCGCCATAGCCCACCTTCTTCAAGGTCATTTAGGGCTATTAGTGGCTCGGTGTGGATGACCTCCCCCGCAAGTACGATATCCACCTCGCCGATCTCTTCGCCTTGAGTAATTGGGGCGATTAGCTCGTCGTGGAGCCTTACCGAGGCGCTAAGATTATCTCTTTCCCGGCGCGGAATCGTTACATAGAGATCCTCTGCGATGCCTAACTCCAAAGACTCCTTATCAGCTTTCCAGGTACGGGCCTCGCTGAGTCGCTCTTGTGCGCTATAAAGGCGATGAGTTTCAAAGAAGCGGAACCCGTAGTTGAGTAGTTGGTGGCTTTGCTGGGCACGGGCGTCTTCGCTATCAGCCCCTAATACTACCGATATGAGCCGCATTTCTGCTCTTTCAGCGGATGTGGTGAGATTGTATCCGGCCGAGCTGGTATAGCCGGTCTTCAAGCCGTCCACGCTCTCATCGCGCCATAGCAAACGGTTGCGATTATGTTGCACGATGCCGGCGTATTCAAAAGAGCGTTGCGAATACCAATTGTAAAACTCAGGATGCTCTTCAATGATTGCCCGAGCTAAGCGTGCGGTGTCGAATGCTGTTGTATACATCTCCGCATTCGGCATGCCGGTAGAATTGGCATATTGAGTATTCTCCATGCCCAAGCGTTGTGCCTCCTGATTCATAACCTGGGCAAAAGTATCTTCGTCTCCGGCTACATGCTCAGCCAGAGCTACTGCGGCGTCGTTGCCTGATTGAATGATCAAGCCTTGGAGAAGCTTTTTGACAGACACCTGTTCGCCGACTTCAACGAACATGCGTGATCCCTGGGAGCGCCAAGCCCGTTCACTTATGGTGACGCGATCTTCTAAGTCTATGTGACCGGCGCTAAGCTCGCGGAAGACTACGTACGCGGTCATCATCTTGGCTAGGCTCGCTGGTTCCCACTGTTCGTGTGGGTCGCGTTTAGCGATGATATTACCGCTTTTGATGTCAACAAGTATAAAACTTGGCGAGCCTATGCTAGGTGGTGAAGGAGTTGGTACAGCCTCAACGATTGGTTGTCCCCAACGCGAATCATCGGCAACAACTGACAGGGAGCAGCAAAAACCAATTAGCGTTGCCGCGACCAAGCTGACAAAGGCTTTTCTCATGGTCTATATTTACCTCAGGATATGTAGCTACATGCTGTTGGCATACCGGAGCATTGTACTCCGAGATTCCGAAGCGCTCCACAATGTGGTCTAACCTCTCGTGACCAAACCTATAGGGGTGCTCGTGGGAACCTCTAAAACTGCCCTGGCGCCATCATCTGCCCCGGTGTGGAGGGCGCCGTGAATCCATTCCTGGAGGCTTCATGGCGCCATCCCTGGCGCCAAGACCTCCACACCGGGGCAGATGATGGCGCCAGGGCAGTTTTAGAGGTTCCCTCGTGGAGAGGATGATCATTCCATAGAGCGCACGGGTATGGCGTCAACCCCGATTTTTTCTAAATCTGCCCTAGTGTTTTCGAGTTCATCAGCGCCTTTTATTGGCCCGAGTATGACCCTGTATATAACCCCTTGTTCTCTATTGATTTCATCTATCTCGACCGGATGCTTAAACTGGCGGAGCTTCTGTTGCGTTCTTTTGGCATTATCCCTGGAACTAAAGGCGCCCGCTTGGAGGTATGCTGCTTCTGCGTTGCTTTCAAGAGGGGGAAGTTGGTCGGCGGCCGCAATGAAATGATCAAAACTGGTAACTGGTATTTGGTTGTATGCCGGCGTAGGATGATGTGTTTGGCTCTTTTCAGTCTGCTCCACAGAAGCTAACTTCCCCTCTTCCTGCTGAGGGGGGGGTGTCTCTATCACCCTGATCTTTACAGGTGCTGTGCCGCGATCATCGATATCAAGTCTTACCGCTGCTGCATAAGAAAGATCGATTATCCTCCGGTCGGTGTCAACAAAAGGGCCCCGATCATTGATCTTAACGACGATAGTTTGGCCATTTTCCAGGTTGGTCACCTCCGCCCAGCTTGGCAAAGGGATCTCGCGGTGGGCAGCGGTCATCGCATACATGTCATATGGGGTCCCGCTGGATGTGCGTTGGCCATGAAACTGTCTGCCATACCATGAAGCGTAGCCGCGCTGGGTGAAACCTTCAGCAGAATCCATCACCGAATATTGCTGGCCAAACACCTCATAGGTTTCGGGATTGCCGTAGCGGCTCCGGTTGGTTTTGCGTGGCACTGCATCGGGAATGCTGGTTAGCTCTTCCCGACTGCGGTGAAGCGAAGGACCGTCACCGGCCACTCGTGCTGACGGATCCACGTCAGGTCCAGGTGGTGCGTGTGCGTCTGGCTCTTCACTTGGTTCATGCTCAATTGCCGGATCTTCAGCTTGCTCAGGGGTTGTGGAACACCCGCATAGCAATTGGTATACCAAGAACGAGCTGATTGGGATGAACAGCTTTACCCGGTTGCCAAAAAGCCCCTGCGTCACCTCTTATGCTCCTCTAATATTGCCTCTGCAAGTTGATAAACCGCCATGGCATAGAGTGCACTATGGTTATATCGGGTGAGGACATAGAAGTTAGTGTGCGTTAGCCACAGCTCGGGACCATCCTCGGCTTCAAGTTTAATAAGCCCGAGTCTATCGCTGCCAGCCGCGTCTTGGGGTATCTTAACGCCGAGATTGGTAAGCTGCTCAGCGGTATATTCGCTGCGCACAGGTCTGTTTAGCGATGCCAGAGCCTTCTCCCACTCAGATCCATCCGCCTCTGTCCTGTTGGTGATCTGTCCGTTATGTTGCCAACCGTGCTTGTTGAGGTAATTTGCAACACTGGCCATGGCGTCGGCGACGTTATTGAATAGGTCGGCTTGTCCATCGCCATCGGCAGCTACAGCATAATGCTTGTAACTTGAGGAAATGAATTGCGGTTTGCCCATCGCCCCTGCATAGGAGCCATAAATCTCTGTGGGATCAAGGCCATGCTGCTTGGCTAGCAGCAAGAAGGCCTCGAGTTCGTTGCGGAAGAAAGAACTGCGTGGCGGGTACTGGAACGCCAACGTACTTAGCGCATCAAGGACCCGATGATCACCCGAGCGCTCCCCGTAGTAGCTCTCCACTCCAAGTATGGCAATTAGGATATGCGCTTCTACCCCGAACTTGTCTACGACATCATCAATAATCTTCTCATGCTCTTGCCAATATTTTGCCCCTGCCGTGATTCTTTCACGGGTTAGGAAAATTTGTCGGTAGCGGTGCCACTCTAAAGCCTCCGCTGGGCTTTTGATTCTTTTTAGAGCCCTATCGTCGTGGCGAGCCTGCGCCAACAGATCACGCATCTCTTCGGCATCAAAACCATGCTGGCTGGACATCCGCTCAACAAAGCTTTCTTTGTCAGTGGATAGGCCTTGGTTGGCGAGGGTGGTAGCAAATGGTGCCAGCGCCAGAATAGTAGTAACTATGACATAACCAGCAGCTATAAGTGCATAATAGGTTATCAGTGGCTTGAGCATGTCCAGGAGCCCGTGTTTATGTCCAGAGTCGTCGGTGTGTATGAATAGCCATCAGTATGCCGAAGGCCGCCATTACTGTAACCAAAGATGACCCGCCGAAGCTGATGAGAGGAAGTGGCAGCCCAACTACGGGAAGTAGTCCGGAAACCATGCCAGCGTTTATTACAACATAGGTGAAAAATGTTAGGGATATGCTGCTAGCCAGTAATCGGCTGAAATTATCTTGAGCCATGGCAGCAATATATAGCCCTCTACCAACCACTATCAGATAGACGGCGAGCAGTTGCGCTACGCCAACCAAGCCAAATTCTTCTGCTACTACCGCCAGAACGAAGTCAGTATGCCTTTCAGGAATGAATTCCAAATGTGCCTGGGAGCCGTTTAACCAACCTTTACCAAACAGCCCTCCCGAACCGATAGCTATCTTGGACTGAATTATGTGATACCCGGCTCCTAAGGGGTCGGATTCCGGGTTAATGAAGGTCATAACCCGGGCCCTTTGATAGTCATGCATCACAAAAAACCACAATAGTGGCACGCTAACGCAGAGGGTTGCTAACCCTCCAGCAATCCATCGCCAGCTGATGCCGGCAATGAACAAGACAAACAGGCCGGCGGCTGCGACAAGAACAGCAGTGCCAAGGTCAGGTTGCAGGACTATGAGCGCCGTTGGTACCAGTATCAACCCTATGGCTAGTAGTACTCGGGAGGGGCGAGGGGGGACATCGGAATCTGCAAGCAACCAGGCTATCATGATTGGTAATGCGAGCTTCATTAGCTCAGCAGGTTGGAAGCGAATAAATCCAATCTCTATCCAGCGTTGAGCTCCTTGGCCGATTGCCCCCTTGATCATCACAGTTAACAATAGGGCCAGCCCTAGGCCAAAAATCCATGGTGCCCAACGGCGCAAAGTTCGCGGAGGTATTTGAGCAAAGACGAAGAGGGCCAAAAATCCGAGCGAGACCCTAATAACTTGTTGCTGGGTCTGGGCCCAGTCTTCGCCAAAAGCGCTATAAAGCACAGCCACTCCAAATACTGCGAGTACCAGCAGGGCTGTAGCCATGGTTCCATCAATATGGAGCCGTGATTGTAGAAAAGACTGGCGGACGTTTACGCCGCGGTGATCGGGGAGTGCGGTAGAGGTGTTCATGGGGCTATCTCGAGTTCAGAATCCTCTTCGTCTTCAACTTCGCTCGCATCTATCCGCCCCTGCTCTAGCTGTTGGAGGTAGGTTTTATCTTGCAGCATCCAGTAGTCTACAACTGCTCGTGCTACTGGTGCGGCTGCGGCACCGCCACTACCGCCGTGCTCAATGACCACCGCTATTGCTATTTGGGGGTCGTCTGCTGGGGCCAAGCCGATAAATAGCGCGTGGTTGCGCAGGTGTTCTGGTCTCTCTTCGTCGTCATCGACGTCTCTTTCGGTGATTTGCGCCGTTCCAGTCTTGCCAGCGAAGTCGTAGTTTAAGTTCTCGTTGATCAGCCGGGCGGTTCCGCGGTAGTGCTGTATCGCAAGACGCATGCCCTCGATAGTCTCTTCCCAGTGGGATGGGTCATCAATATCTATGCGTTGAGTTGGTGTGGTTTCCGTGGCTTGGCCCAGTTCAATTGCCGAGTTCTGATCATTGTTGGCGCCGTCAGCTACACCTCTAACCAGTCGTGGCGTTATTAGTTCGCCCCTATTGCCGAGGATGGCGGTGGCCGTAGCCAGCTGCAGGGGGGTAGCATTAAAATAACCTAGGCCAATGCCCGTTATTACCGTCTCTCCGTGAAACCATCCCTGCCCGATGGCGCCCCTTTTCCAGTCACGGGAAGGTAAAACACCGCGTCGCTCGCCAGGGATGTCTGAGGTTGTCTGCGCCCCAAAACCGAACTGTTCCAAGAATTTTGACATTCGGTCGATGCCTAGCTTGAAGGAGGTGTCATAGAAAAAAACATTACAGGACTCAGCTAGAGCCTGGCCGAAGTTAATGTCGCCGTGACCGGTCTCTCGCCAGCAGCGGTAGGGTCGATCACGCCCCTCCAGGAAGAATTCTCCATCGCAATTGACTTCTGTGTCCTTTTCAATCACTCCATGCTCAAGTGCTGCGAGGCCGACGAAAGGCTTTATAGTCGAAGCCGGTGAGTAGGTGCCGCGGCTAGCGCGATTGTAAAGCGGCTGCCAGCCAGTTCGTTCGAGCTCACGGAAACGTTGATGTGTCATGCCCTCGACAAACTTATTCGGGTCATAGCTGGGTTGACTGGCTAGGGCCAATATCTCCCCGCTCTGCGGCTCTATGGCGACGACTGCTCCTCTTTCATCACCTATGGCCCGCTCGGCAACCTCCTGCAGCTTACTATCTATAGTTAAGATCAAATCGTTACCGGGCTTCGGGGGGGTGCGCTCTATGCTGCGAATAACTCTGCCTAAGGCATTGGTTTCGACACGCTCAAAGCCAACCTCACCGCGCAAGGTATCTTCAAAAGCGAGCTCAATACCGCTCTTGCCAATATGGTGAGTACCGCGATAAGTGGACTGATCAATGCGCCTTAAGTCTTCGCGGGTTATGTGCCCGACGTGTCCTACAGCATGACTCGAATGGTTCGGGTTGGGGTAGTGCCGGACTAAGCGGGCATTCACCTCCATGCCTGGAAAGCGGTGCCGGTGTACCGCCAGTTTGGCTACTTCTTCATCATCGAGTTGAGATCGAAGAGGCACCTCCTCGAAGCGACGTGAGCGTTGCAGCTGAGTTTTGAATCGCTCCTTTTGAGCATCACTGACATGGACTATTTGAGAAATCTGCTCGAGGGTTTTTTCGAGATCAGGAACTCGCTCAGGAATTAAAGTCAACTGATATGAAGGGCGGTTCTCTGCTAGCACGTGTCCATTGCGATCGTATATTAATCCTCTAGTCGGTGGAATAGGCGTAACCTTAATGCGGTTTTCATGAGAGAGAGTAGCGTAGTGCTGATGGTCGACTATTTGGAGTCGCACCATTTGGGATAAGACTATCAACACCGTTATTAAGCAGACAGTTCCCGCTAATATTATGCGGGTGCGAGTTATGTGCGCATCGCGGTGATGATCAGGAATGCGTGAAGCTTCGCTCACCCTAGTAGATCCATACTTTGTTAGTTGCTTTCGGGCAGGGCCCGAGTGAAAATTGCCTATCTTTCGGCAAATCCATAACCTGGGACAATCTTCTCATTGTATATTATAGCGTCGGCGTATGTTACGCATAAAAGGGAAGAGTGCCAGCCACAAGAAGGCCCCGATTATAGGTGAAGTCCACACCTGCCAGTCGGGAGACGGTCTACCAATTATCCCATTGATCCAGAATAGTAATATTTGAACGAGAAATAACAGCCCGAGCACCACTAACGATTGTTGCCAGACTGGGACCATGCGGAGGTGTTTATGCAAACGTATAGCGAAATATGCAATGACTGCAAAAGCCAATGCGTGTTGGCCAAGTAGGGTGCCTAGTAAAGCGTCCTGGAAGAGTCCTGCTAGCCACCCGCAGCCTACTCCTACTCTTTCTGGAACAGCCAAGCTCCAATACAAAAGTACGAGAGCGGTCCACTCTGGGCGTAGCCCGCTGAACCAGTCTGGTAGCCGATCCTCCCATGGAATCGGTGAAATAGTTAGCATCAACGCAAGGATAAAGCTAAGCAGGATTATCCCTGCACCGCTGTTAGGCCTGTAACCGGTCACTAATTGTTCACCTCCTCAGCTTGCTCTTGCTCAGAGGTTTTCGCTTTATCCTCGGTATTGGTTTCTTGGCGACTCTCAAGCAGCAACAACTTGCGGCTCCTATCAAGGTTTCCAGCAGGCCTTGCTAGTACTCGCGCAAATGGCTCGCCCGGCTCACTGACCACCTGCGAGACATAGGCGACCGGATAGCCACGGGGGAAGGTGTCGCCTAATCCGGAAGCCGTTAACAAATCCCCTTCGCGAATATCTGCATTCGTGGGGATGTTCGCTAGTTCAAGTTGCTGGGTGTCGCCGCTGCCGCGGGCGACAGTTCGCAACCCGTTGCGATTGACCTCAACCGGGATGGCATGACTTGCGTCAGATATTAGCCTGACAGTAGCGGAAAAAGGCCCTACTCTATCAATCTGGCCAATGACACCGTCCGCGTCTATCACCGGTTGGCCGATGAATACCCCGTGATTTGTGCCGCGGTTTATCTCTACTAGGTGGGAGTGAGGGTCCAGGTCTACCCGGATCAGTTCCGCTATGGCTGCTTCACTCTCAACGCGCTGCGATGAGTCGAGGAGTTGGCGTAACCGTTGGTTTTCTCTCTCGAGAGCTTCCATGCGTTGCAGGCGCCCCTGATGTTGGAGGTTTTGGGTGCGTAGTTGATGGTTTTCGGCATAAAGCGACTGCCGGGTGGTAAGCCATCTGGAGCCGCTATCCGCTAAAGCAAATGGAGCGTCGACAACAATCCTCAACGGGTAGACAATACCCGACATCGCCTCTCTTACCGGTTCTATAAGATGTTCCCGGTGGTCTAAGGCCATCAACAAAACGGACGCCGTGGCTAGCAGGAACAACCTGGTTGCGGCCGACGGTCGCTGTAGAAATAACGGTTTGATAGTTCCCCGAGCCTCTGTGTGCTCAGTATGTTGTTACTCAAGATTTGCTATTTAATCCACTCCAACCTTGCCCAGAGTTGAAGTGTCACCACAAAAAACTTTTACTTTATTCGCTTACAAACAGGTCAGCGCCGCGTTCATCCATCAACTCAAGGGCCCTACCGCCGCCGCGGGCTACGCAGGTAAGTGGTTCCTCTGCTACTAGCACTGGCAAGCCCGTCTCTTCCATAAAGAGGCGCTCAAGGTTGCGCAACAAAGCGCCGCCACCAGTTATCACGATACCCCTTTCGGCAACATCAGCACCAAGTTCCGGAGGGGTTTGCTCGAGGGCCGTCTTCAATGCTGAAACTATCCCTGAGAGGGGTTCTTGAAGGGCCTCCAAGATCTCGTTTGAGTTCAGTGAAAAGCTCCGCGGCACGCCTTGGGCTAGATTCCTTCCGCGCACTTCTATCTCGCGTACCTCGGTATCTGGGAATGCCGTGCCTATCTCTTGTTTGATACGCTCAGCGGTCGATTCACCAATGAGTATACCGTAGTTGCGTCGTACGTAATTGACGATCGCCTCATCAAATCGATCGCCTCCGAGCCGTACAGACGCAGAGTAGACAATGCCATTGAGCGATAACACCGCGACCTCAGATGTGCCGCCGCCGATGTCCACGACCATGGAACCACTTGCTTCGCTTACCGGCATGTTGGCGCCGATAGCTGCGGCCATGGGCTCTTCTATAAGATGGACCTCCCGGGCGCCGGCGCCTGCTGCCGATTCCCTAATAGCGCGCCGCTCCACTTGGGTCGAGCCACAGGGCACGCAGACTAGGACTCTCGGACTGGGCTTAAAGAAGCGTGCCTCGTGCACCTTCTTAATGAAATGTTGCAGCATCTTCTCGGTAACGGTGAAGTCTGCTATGACGCCGTCTTTGAGCGGGCGTATAGCACGAATGTTGCCGGGAGTGCGGCCCAGCATCGCTTTTGCTTCAGCACCTACCGCAGCAATCCGTTTGCTTCCGCCGTCTCTATCCTGCTGGATTGCGACCACTGAGGGCTCGCTAAGCACAATGCCTTGGCCCCGCAGATAGATAAGCGTGTTGGCCGTGCCCAGATCTATTGACAGATCGTTCGAGAAGAGTCCTCTTATTCCTTTGAACATGCCCTAGCCCTAGAGAAAACCTTAAGTCGCCCAATCTAGCAGTGTAAAGGGGTTTGGGCAAGAGAAGGGCTGTGGTAGATTTGCATCTGAAAATAATATCCCGCAAATTATCACCCCGAGGAGATTGTCATGGCGATTGAGGCTGAAGAGGTCAAAGTCATCGCCCATCTAGCCCGTATAGGCATTGAGGAACGCAATGTCACAGACTACGCTAGCAGCCTGTCCGAGATTCTCGGCTTTGTTGAGCAGATGAATTCGGTCGATACAACAGGCGTAGAGCCAATGTCCCATCCTCTGGATGCCACCCAGCGTTTGCGCCCTGATGAGGTAACCGAGGATGATAGGCGTGAGCATTACCAGTCCGGCGCGCCGGCGGTTGAGGCCGGTCTATATTTGGTCCCGCGCGTAGTCGAATAACTCCTAACGGAATCCGAGAATCCATGCACCGAAAGACAGTAGCTGAGATTTCTGCGGCCCTGCGAGCTGGGGAAGTTACGAGTTGCGAACTCACCGAGGCGCTTCTCGAGCGAGTCCAGCAGGTTGAACCGCAAATCAATAGTTTGATTACAATCACTGCAGAGCGTGCCCGACAAGCCGCTGAAGTGGCTGATGAGCGGATCCGCTCCGGCAACTGCGGTCCACTGACCGGGGTGCCGATCGTCCACAAAGATATCTTTTGTACCGAAGGTGTCGCGACAACTTGCGGGTCACGGATGCTTGCCAATTTTGAAGCGCCCTACAACGCGACGGTTGTAGAGCGCTTGGCTGAGGCTGGCGCGGTTGTGCTTGGCAAGGCGAATATGGATGAGTTCGCCATGGGCTCCTCAAACGAGACCAGTTATTTTGGCCCGGTGCGTAACCCCTGGGATCTTGATGCAGTACCCGGCGGGTCATCCGGAGGCTCAGCGGCCGCGGTTGCCGCGCGTCTGGTTCCCGCGGCAACGGGCACTGATACGGGGGGATCGATACGCCAGCCAGCAGCGCTTAGCGGGGTTTGTGGGCTCAAGCCCACTTATGGCCGGGTTTCTCGTTATGGCATGATCGCCTTTGCCTCTAGTCTCGATCAGGGTGGGGCGTTTGCCCGTACTGCCGAGGATTTGGCCTTGATGCTAGGTGCGATGGCAGGTTTCGATCCGCGCGATTCGACCAGTGTTGATCATGTTGTGCCCGATTACACCGAGGGGCTGAACCGTTCCATAAGGGGGGTAAAGGTAGGCGTTCCGGCACAGTTTTTCGGTACCGGCCTGGACGCCGATGTGCGATCCCGGGTAGAGGCGGCGCTTGAGGTCTTGCAGGGAGAGGGGGCCGAGTTAATAGAAGTGGACCTGCCGAATATGGATTTGGCCCTACCTGCTTACTACGTGATAGCCCCGGCCGAGGCCTCTTCTAACCTTGCTCGATATGATGGTGTTCGATACGGCCACCGCTGCGCAGATCCTCAGGGGCTTGAAGATCTTTATAAGCGCACCCGAGCAGAAGGGTTCGGTGAAGAGGTAAAAAGGCGGATACTGGTAGGCACCTATGCTCTATCGGCCGGCTACTACGACGCTTACTACCGTAAAGCGCAGCAGATACGTAGATTGGTTGCAGACGACTTTAGCCAGGCATTGGAGAAGGTGGATGTCATCGCCGGACCGACTGCGCCGACCCCCGCTTTTGACATAGGCGAGCGAAGCGACGACCCGGTTCAGATGTATTTGTCCGATATGTACACCCTGGCAGTTAACCTTGCCGGCTTGCCTGGCATGTCGATACCAGCCGGTTTCTCGCGCGGCCGACCGGTAGGGTTGCAGCTAATTGGTGGCCACTTCGATGAAGTTCGCTTGCTCAATGTGGCCCATAAGTATCAGCAGCTTACTGATTGGCATAGACTCGTGCCCGAAGGCTTTGAGTAAGCAGTTGCCGTTGGGCGGCAGCTGCTTCGCCTAACGTCTCGTGCGTACGAAAGAGTAATCTAAGCATACAAAAACTGGAGCTATATCGCCCATGCAGTGGGAAACCGTCATCGGCCTTGAAATTCACGTCCAGTTGGCCACAAAAAGTAAGATTTTTTCGGGCGCCTCTACGGCTTACGGCGCCGAACCCAACAGGCAGGCATGTCCGGTTGATCTTGGGATGCCAGGAGTTCTGCCGGTGTTAAATGCCGAAGTTGTCCGCATGGCCATTAAGTTTGGTTTGGCGGTAGGGGCACATATAGCACCCCGCTCGGTCTTTGCCCGGAAAAACTATTTTTACCCTGATTTGCCCAAGGGCTATCAGATCTCTCAGTACGATTTGCCGCTGGTTGAAGGTGGCAGCCTAGATATAGAACTCGACGATGGCGGCACCAAGCGTATCGGTATTACCCGGGCTCATCTGGAAGAGGATGCCGGGAAGTCTTTGCACGAAGATTTTCACGGTATGACCGGGGTGGATCTAAACCGTGCCGGCACACCACTAATGGAGATTGTGTCCGAGCCTGACCTGCGTTCGCCGCAGGAGGCTGCCGCTTACATGAAGAAGCTCCATGCCTTGGTCCGCTACCTAGAAATCTGTGATGGCAACATGCAGGAAGGCTCATTCCGCTGTGATGCCAATATCTCTGTTCGTCCGCGTGGCCAGGAAGAGTTTGGTACCCGCGCTGAGTTAAAGAATCTCAATTCATTCCGTTTTGTCGAGCGGGCATTGGCATATGAAGTGGAACGCCAAATCGATGTTATTGAAGGCGGGGGTGAGGTAGTCCAAGAGACTCGCCTTTTCGATGTCGACAAGGGCGTTACCCGCTCAATGCGCACCAAGGAAGAGGCCAACGATTATCGCTACTTCCCGGAGCCCGATTTGCTCCCGGTTGAAGTGAGCGAACAGCTGGTAGCCGAAGTCCGGGAGACGCTGCCTGAACTGCCCGATGAGAAGCGTAACCGGTTCATCGAGGAGCACGGACTCCCTGCCTACGATGCCGGGGTCTTGACCGCTACCCGAGAGTTGGCCGACTTCTATGAGTCAGCGGTGACCGAGTCAGGGGGGTTTGCAAAAAGGACGGCTAATTGGGTTATGAGCGAGCTGCTCGCTTACTTGAACAAAGATGGGTTAGACCTTACTGAATCTCCAGTCACCCCAGAGATGCTGGGACGTTTGGTGGCGCGTATCGAAGACGAAACGGTCTCGGGGCGCGTAGCTAAGGATGTTTTTGAGGCCATGTGGGCAGGCGAGGGCGAACCCGATGAGGTCATTGAGGCTAAGGGACTAAAACAGGTTACCGATTCATCGGCGATTGAAGAGATGGTCGATGAGGTTATTGCTAACAACCCTAAGCAGCTAGAACAGTACCGAGCTGGTAAAGATAAGCTGTTCGGCTTTTTTGTCGGACAGGTTATGAAGGCCTCTGGGGGTAAGGCTAACCCTCAGCAGGTAAATGAGTTACTCAAAAATAAACTGGATCAATCGTGACCGACGCTTGCCAACGTTTTCTATTTGATGAAGCTGATATTCGCGGTGAGGTAGTCGAACTCGACTCTGTACTAGAGTCGGCCTGTGAGCATCACCAGTACCCTCTGCCGGTTGCGCGCCTGCTTGGCGAGGCATTGGCCGCATGTGCCCTGATGCGCGCAACTATCAAGCTTGAGGGTCAGCTGACATTGCAGGTTTATGGTGATGACGACGCCGCTATCTCCTTGTTGCTAGTTCATGCAGATGGAGATGGGGCTATGCGAGGTACTGTGCGTTATCAGGGGGAGCCGCAGCGGGGTGGGCTGCATCAACTTTGCGGTAATGCGCGCCTGGCTATCACCATAGAGCCCGAAGATGGGCAGCGCTACCAGGGCGTTGTTGGCACCGAGGAAGAAGGCTTGGCGGCAACCCTGGAGACCTATTTCCGCGATTCTGAGCAGTTACCAACCCGATTTTTCCTCGCGAGTGATGGTGCCCGCGCCGCCGGTATGCTATTACAGCGCATGCCACAGAAAACTAGCGAAGGTGAATCACCTGCGGTAGATCCAGACGCCTGGGAAAGAGTAGGTCATCTTGCAGCTACTCTGAGTGAGCGTGAGCTCTTGGAGACCGGGTCTGAGGAGCTGTTGCATAAGCTCTTCCACCAGGAGACGGTGCGAGTTTTTGAGCCTCGTGAGCTTTACTTTAGGTGTCGCTGTTCTGCCGAGCGTATTGCCTCAATCTTACGTGGGCTTGAACGCGAGGAGATTGACAAGGTCCTCGACGAGGCAGGTGTAGTCGAAGTGCGTTGTGAGTTCTGTGGGGCGGCTTTTCGGTATGATCGGGTTGATGTCGAGCACGCTCTCGCCGATAGTGCTACGCCGGGTAGTGAAAGATACCACTAACCGCCCTCTCTTGCGCAGTTGGGGCAGTTCGGGTCAGCCGGCACCTTGAGGGTCCTGGTACGCATAGATAGCGTGTCCATAACCAGCATCCTGCCGATTAGTGGCTCACCGGCATTGGCAAGCAGTTTGATTGCTTCCAATGCCTGGATGCTACCGCCGATGCCGGGTAATGGCGCGATTACACCGTTGTCGCTACACCCTTCATGGCTTACATCACCTCCCCCAAAGATACAGCGGTAACAGGGCTCTCCTGTGGGGCTAAAGGTAGCAACTTGCAGTTCCCAGCGGATTACGGCCGCGCTGACTAGAGGTTTCTCGGTTGCAAGGCAGGCTCGGTTTACTGCAAAACGGGTAGCGAAGTTGTCGGAACAGTCAATGACCAGGTCAACCCGTCGGGCTTGCTCACATATCAGTTCGTGGTCGTTAAGGGCAGGTAGAGTATTAGTAATGACTTCGGGGTTTAGATTATATACTGCGCTGGCTGCTGATTTGGACTTTGGCTGGCCAATGTCAGCTGTTGTGTGAGCAATTTGCCTTTGAAGATTGGCTAGCTCCACTGTGTCGCCATCGGCGATGATCAGCTTGCCTACTCCTGCCCCGGCGAGGTACATGCAGACTGGTGAGCCCAGGCCGCCGGCCCCAATGATTAAGGCAGTGCTTGAAAGCAGGCGTTGTTGGCCTGCGACATCTATTTGCGGCAGGAGTATTTGGCGGCTGTACCGCAGTAGCTGTTCATCATTCATTGGTTCACAAGGCCTAGAGTGATTCGCTCCAATCCTGCTAAATCGCGGATGGTCTCGATGGCATGAAAATTTTCAGCGGCGAGGATGGCCCTCACTGCTGCGGCTTGAGAGGCGCCGTGCTCAATGAGCAGATAGCCCTGTGGTGCCAAGGCGCCACGGGCAGCCGGGATGAGCTTGCGGATTGCCGCGAGCCCGTCGCAACCAGCTGCCAGTGCCTCTCGCGGTTCCCATTGGAGTGACCCGCTGGACCATTCATCTGCTATCTCTTCCACGTAGGGAGGATTAGCCACAATCACATCATAGCTGCCGCTTATCCCCGTGTTCCAGTCGCCTAAGCGAATATCAACGTGGTTAAGCCGGAGGCGGTCGCGGTTGTTGCGAGCAATGGCTAGCGCTGATTGGCTAGAGTCTAAGGCGTTAACCTGTGCGTCAGGGCGGGATTGGGCTATTGCTAGAGCTATTGCCCCACTGCCGGTGCCGAGGTCAAGTAGTCTCCCGGCGTGAGGCAATACGGCGATAGCTGCTTCAACTAGGTGTTCCGTTTCTGGCCGCGGGATTAGTACAGCAGGGGAGACTTCAAGTTCTAGCCCCCAAAATTCACAAGTGCCCAGGATGTATGCCACCGGCTCCTTGCATCTGCGGCGCTCTATAAGTGCCAGGTATGCCTGCCGTGTGGTCTCATCAAATTGCTGCTCGAGATAAGCGTAGAGATAGCTGCGCGGTCTGCCCAATACGTGGCAAAGTAACAGCTCCGCATCCAAGCGCGGCGTTGACGAAAGATCCTCTAAAAGTCTTTCGCCCTTCTTTAAGGCTTCACCAAGCGATGTCAAAACGTCCTTTCTGCCACGATAACGGGAGTATCTGCAGGCCTCCTGCGCGCCGAGTAATGGCTATTTGGATGGCACAGTGACTCCTCCATCTGGTGGTTTAAACGGTGTCAACTTCTCGACAGGGACAAGCAAGCGCAGAGATTGAGCCGTTTTGGCGAGCCCACGGGGCGAAGTAGTCTGATGAAGATACCGCCCGATAGCTCGGCTGCCCTGTATTAGGGGCTAGGACTGCCCCCATCTTGCAGCACAGAGCCAGGTATGCCGCGCTCTTCAAGCATGACAGGTATGCCATCTTCGACCGGATAGATGCGGCTCCGGTTGTCAGTCACAAGCGCTTCGCTCAGCTCATGTTCTACCTGAGCGTCGTCGAAGTAGTTAAGTTTCCCTTCACGGACAAGCCGATTCACGAGCTCAATATCCTTAGCTGACATTGGCTCTAAGGGGCGCTTGGTTACCGGGCAGCAGAGTATGTTGAGCAATTTCCTATCCATATGGTCATTATAGTGGCTCACCCGGCCATGGGGCCAGCTTTTTTTATATCAGGAAACCCATAAACTCCTCCTGAGTCGCATGGCCTGGCCTCAAGCTTTCGAATGACTTGCCGCTTAATAGGATGAATCCGCTATTGAATTTGGGAGCTGATCGATGCGGCGATCATCTTTTGGCGAAATCTGGTTGCCGGGGCTGCCCGGCTACGATTACGACGGGCGCGACTTAGATGAAGAGCGCATCCGGCGTTGTTCCTTTTGTGGGCAGGAGGAGGACGTTGCCGGGCCGTTGATTGGGGGCGAGGAAGCCTATATTTGTGAACACTGCTTAGATGAGTGCAACGAGGCCCTGCAGGAGGATAGCCGCCAGCGCCAAGAGCGAATCCTGGAGACCCTGCCCGCGCCCCGCGCTTTGCGCAAAACCCTGGATGACTATGTTGTTGGCCAAGAGCGCGCCAAAAAGGTTCTCGCAGTAGCGGTATACAATCACTATAAACGCCTGGTTTGGGCTGCGCGCGGTGAAGACGTTGAGATAGGCAAGAGCAACATTCTGCTTATCGGTTCTAGTGGAACCGGCAAGAGTTACCTGGCCTCATGCTTGGCACGTAGTGTTGATGTGCCTTTTGCTGCGATAGACGCAACCACCCTCACAGCTTCAGGTTACGCCGGTGAGAGCGTCGATAGTATAGCTCTGCGCTTGCTTGAAAATTGCGGCCATGACCCGGAAAAGGCTTCGCGGGGCATAGTCTATATCGATGAAATCGACAAGCTCTCGCTTCGAGATTCTACAAGTAGCAGGCAAGATGTCTCTGGTGAAGGGGCGCAGCAGGCGTTGCTCAAGCTGATTGAAGGGCGCACCGTGAGAGTTGAAGTTCCCGGGCGCAATAGGCGCGAATTGCTTGTTAATACACGCGATGTGCTCTTTATATGTGGTGGCGCTTTTGAAGGGCTAAATGACGCCAGTCGTAGAGCTGCTGGCTACCAAGGGGTTGGTTTCACTGCTTGCCTAGATGACCTGGGAGAGGGGGAGTCGACTCCTACGGCCAATGACTTACAAGCCTTTGGACTAGTCCCTGAATTGGTTGGTCGACTGCCGGTAGTAGAGCAGCTGAACAGCCTTGATGTAGATGACTTGACAAGGATCCTGATCGAGCCGCGCAATGCTCTGGTAGAGCAATATAGGGCCATGCTGCTGCGGGATGGCTGTGAGCTTGTCTTTACAGATGAGGCATTGCAAGCTGTAGCCAGACGCGCCTATCAGCGGGGAACCGGCGCTCGCGGCTTGCGCGCCGTGTTGGAAGACATATTGCTCGAGCCGATGTTTGCGGTACCTGCTGCCGAGGGGGCAGTGAAAAGGATTGTGGTTGATGAGCAGACTGTTGCCGGGAGTTCCCCGATATACGAAATGGTTGGTGAACAGCGAAGTGTAGGCAACTATTAAAATTTGCTTGATGGCATACCGCTTAGCTAAGTACTATTGCCTTTTGATGTGCTCCTAACTGGCCTTCTGCTTGGCAGCGATTATTCTGGCCGTTGGGGGCGGAGGCAAAGGAATTAACGAGCCGCCAACGGGATATGTATGCCATCTAACATAGAAACTGACAACGTCAATAACGTAAATGTGGCTGCGGGCGAACGACTCCCTTCGCCGGCTGAGATCAAAGAGCAGTTGCCACTGGATGAAACCTCCCGAAATACTGTCTTAGAGAGCAGGCAGATACTTAGGGACATTCTTGATGGCAGGGACAAGCGCCTATTTGCGGTGGTGGGGCCATGTTCTATCCACGACAAGGACGCTGCGCTCGATTATGCCCGTCGCCTGAAAAAACTGCATGATGAGTTGGCCGACAGCGTCTACTTGGTCATGCGGGTGTATTTCGAAAAGCCGCGCACAACAACCGGCTGGAAGGGTCTTGTTAATGACCCTGACATGGATGACTCGTTCCAAATCGATAAGGGGTTAAGACAGGCTCGAGAGCTGCTGTTACAAATAACCTCTATGGGCTTGCCGACAGCAACCGAGGCCCTTGACCCCATAGCCCCACAATACTATGGCGATCTCGTCTCATGGACGGCCATCGGGGCGCGCACTACGGAGTCACAGACCCACCGCGAACTTGCTAGCGGACTTTCTACCCCGGTTGGGTTTAAAAACGCCACCGACGGCAGTCAGGTAGTAGCCATTAATGCGCTGCAATCGGCTTCCTCGCCGCATAGTTTCCTGGGGATTGATCAAGAAGGCCGCATAACGATAATCCGTACTAAGGGCAATCAGTATGGCCACGTAGTATTGCGCGGTGGCCAGCAGCCAAACTACGACTCGGTGAGTGTCCGTCTTTGCGAGCAAGCATTGGCAGAGGCCGGGATGCCGCCTCGTATTGTCATTGATTGTAGTCACTCCAACTCGAACAAGGATCCAGGGCTGCAGCCTACGGTACTGCAGGATGTTGTTCATCAGATTGTTGATGGAAACAGGTCTATTTTCGGCGTGATGCTGGAAAGCAATATAGGCTGGGGCAAGCAGAAGATGGGCGATTCTCCTGCCGACCTGGAGTACGGCGTCTCAATTACTGACGCCTGCATTGATTGGCCGGCTACTGAGGAGTCTTTGCGCAAGACGGCAGACGGGCTACGCGAACATCTGCCGTTGCGTCAGCTTTGATTATTTAAGATTGACTTGAGTATGCGACTCATGTAACCGTTTGGAGGTTAAGGCTGATGGCCTAGCCTGGGGCGAGGTTGCCGGTAGTAGGGGGCTTCTGTGACCACAGGCAGGCAGCTGTTTGGGAGGAGGATGAGGAATGGCGCCGAGTAGACATGCATTTCCGGTTCAGGGTTTTGAACCCTATCAGGCCGGGGAGACAGAAGAGTACATGAGTGATGAGCAGCTTGATCACTTTCGCGAGTTGCTCGAGGCTTGGAAGCGGGAGCTTCAGGAAGAGGTCGAGCGCACTGTCCATCACATGCGTGATGATGCCAATAATCACGCCGATCCGGCTGATCGTGCGACTCAAGAAGAGGAGTTCGCTCTCGAACTGCGCGCCCGCGATCGGGAGCGCAAGCTAATCCGAAAGATCGATCAAGCTCTGGAGCGCATACGCAGAGGCGATTACGGCTACTGCGACCAGTGCGGGATTGAGATAGGGCTACGCCGCCTTGAAGCTAGGCCTACCGCAACCCTATGCATTGATTGTAAATCGCTCGAAGAGATACGTGAACGTCAGCGGGTAGCATGACCGGTGGATGGTAAGCAAGCTTTCTGGGTTAAAAGAGATATTGTCTTTTGATCCAGTGGCTTGCTGGCTCTGCGGTCCATTTCTGGGCGGCGGCGGCGACTTGGCCGACCCGAGCCCCTCGGCCGTGGTGGGGCTAGTTCGTCGCCTCGTTGATTTCAGCTAGCAGGTCGGCTTGGTTCTCTTGGATCAGGGTGTCAATCAATTCATCAAGTTGGCCGTTGAGGGTTTGCTCAAGCTTGTACAGTGTCAACCCGATGCGATGATCTGTGATCCGACCTTGCGGGAAGTTGTATGTCCTGATGCGCTCTGAGCGGTCACCGGACCCAACTGCTAGACGTCTTTGCTCGCTGCGCTCAGAGTGCTGACGCTCGCGCTCCCTTTCTGTGAGCCTGGCCTGCAAAAGTGCCATGGCCTTGGCGCGGTTCTTGTTCTGTGAGCGTTCGTCCTGGCACTCAACTACTAATCCGCTAGGGTGGTGGGTTATACGGATTGCTGAGTCAGTTGTGTTGACATGCTGTCCGCCAGCACCCGATGACCTGAATGTATCTACACGCAGATCGTTAGAGTCAATACTTACCGCATCAATTTCATCCAGCTCGGGAAGGATGGCAACAGTACACGCGGAAGTGTGGATGCGCCCCTGCGACTCAGTTGTCGGGACTCGCTGCACCCGATGAACGCCGGATTCGAACTTCAAACGCGAGTAGACATCCCTGCCAGCTATGCGGGTTATTACCTCGCGGTAACCACCATGCTCGCCGTGACGGACATTAAGGACCTCAACCTTCCAACCTCGTTGCTCAGCATACCGGGTATACATGCGCAACAGATCGCCGGCGAAGAGTGCAGCCTCGTCGCCTCCAGTGCCAGCCCTGACCTCGAGGAAGACGTTGCGACCGTCATCAGGGTCTGTTGGGACAAGGTGCTGCTGCAGGCGCTGTTCTAGTCTCTCCAGCTCAGTTTCAGCGCTAGCGAACTCCTCCTCTGCCAGGGCCCTTATCTCTTTGTCAGAGTCTTCACGCATCGCCCTGGCGGCGTCAAGGTCTTCCCGAGCCTTGTTGTAGGCCCGTAGATCTTGAACTACGGGCTCAAGTCTTGAGTACTCACGCGAAAGATTAGTGAATTGCGATGGGTCAGCGGCGACATCAGGATCCGCTAGCTGCGCTCCAATCTCCTCGTGTCTCTCCGCCATCCTCTCCAGCTTGTCGCGAATCGTCTCCTTCACCGGACCTCTCTACTACTTGCTGATCAATTGCCAAAGTCTGTAATGCATGTTTGATGCGAGTGTTTTCCCCAGTTGCGGCCGCCGCCCTCAGCCCTACAGTGGGGGCATGAATGAGCCGCCGGGTTAATGTATGGGTCATCCACTCAAGCACTTCATGTGGGTCGTCGCCCCGCTCAATGCGCCTTGCTGCCTGTGCGCGCGTCGCACGAGCATAGCTGTGCGCGCGCTCGCGAAATGTCCTGATAGCCTCTCCGGCGTCTCGTGCCCGGCGCCACTGCAGATATTGGTGCACCTGGCGCTCGACGATCTGCTCGGCTTGTTGTGCCGCCTCTTGGCGCGAGCGCATGTTTTCAGCAACCACATCCCTCAAGTCATCTACAGTATACAGATAGACATCATCCATTTCCCCGGCTTCAGGCTCGATATCGCGCGGCACTGCCAGATCGAGCATGAACATGGGGCGGTGGCGGCGTGCGCGTACTGCCCTTTCTACGCTGCCCTTGCCAAGCACTGGGAGGGAGCTGCCAGTTGAGGAGACCACAATATCTGCCTCGCTAAGGCGGCGAGACATGTCACTAAGCCCCATTGCCTCCCCGTCATGGGCTTCAGCCAAACGCTTAGCGCGTTCGACATTGCGGTTGGCAACAAGCACGTTGCCGATGCCGTTTTGAGCTAAGTGGCGGGCCACAAGCTCAATTGTCTCTCCTGCACCGATAAGCAAGGCTGTCCGCTTGGGAAAGTCATCGAAAATCTGCCTTGCCATGGTGACGGCAGCAAAGGCTACCGATATAGGGTTAGAGCCAATATCGGTATCGGTGCGGACCTGTTTAGCTACCGAAAAGGCGTGTTGGAATAGCCTGTCTAGAACCGCGCCCAAGCTGCCCGCAGACGATGCTTTTTGGTAAGCGCTCTTCACTTGGCCAAGTATTTGCGGTTCGCCTAGGACCAAAGAATCCAAGCCGGCGGAGACCCGCATCAAGTGGCGCATTGCCTCGGTACTGCGGCGCACATACAAATGCGGACGTACCTTGCGCAAATCAACCCCTTGATAGCGAGCGAGCCAGCCCACGACCACCTCAGGATCGGTGTGCGGGAGGCGCACATATATCTCTGTGCGGTTACAAGTGGAGAGGATGGCTACTTCCTCCGCGCAGGTCTCGCTCTTCGCCTTTTGGAGCGCCTCGGGCAGTGATTCGGCATTGAATGCCAAGCTCTCACGTACGGCCACAGGTGCGCTCTCGTGGTTAAGTCCTATTGCGAATAATGGCATAAGGCTGGCATCCGTTAGCTGGTTTAGGCACCATCAGAACTTTACAGCATTATTGTCACTAATGGCGACTGTTAGAGTAAATAGTTGGCCCTGCGAAAAAATGCCCGGGTTGGTTGGTGTGCAGCCGGATACAGTGCTCAAGGATACCCCTAAAGGTATCCTCGGAGCCACTCAATTGCCCCATCGTGAGGGTTGGCGTCAAGGATGGCGTCATGGGGCCGCCACGATGGATTGACGGCGCCCTCTACATCGGGGCAGTTGGGTGGGCTCGGGGAAGCCTTGAGAAATAACTGGAAGGCCTATTTTAGAGCCTAGGGAGGTTCGGTTAGATGATGACACATCGCTGTTTGCCGCGTGCCGTGAGCGTTGTGTTTATAACAGTTGCAACAATAGTTGCTGGATGTACTCATCCGGGTCAGGATCGGCGAGCAGTGCAGCAACCTATAGCAGAGGTCGACTCTTGGGAGCCTGATCAGCGAACCTTGGCTATCCGGCATGTACTCGCTGCTGGGGTGGCGAAGGAAAAGGAGCGTCCAGACTGGGCCCTGGAGCATTATATTGACGCCATGCAGCTAACCGAGGATCTGGGTGTGGTTGAGAGGGCTGTGCGGTTGGCCGTGTTGCTCGAAGACGATAAGAGCATCGAATTAGCAGCTAAGCGGTTACAAGATATCGCTCCAGATCGGGCGGTGGCAGGCCAGTTGCTGGGCATGGTGGCGCTGCGCAGAGGGGATATAGACGAAGCCGTTGCCCATTTTGATAGATTCATCGATGGGTGGCAGGGGGCTAAGGGAGGAGCTTTCGCTCTCCTTGAGAGTACTCTTTTGCATGGTGTCGATGACAGTGATAAGGCGTTGAGTACTCTCAAGAGGTTGGCAGATAAGCACGCTGAGGTAGAACAAGGGCATATTGTGCTGGCCCAAACCGCAGAGCGATTGGGGCGCACGGCTATAGCCCTCCAAGCCGCGGCCCGAGCTTATCAGTTGGCGCTTGAGCAGGAGTCAGATTGGTTGCCGCGCAGCGCCATGGATAAAGCGCGCTTGCTTCGTAAGAAGGGCAAGGAAGATGCGGCATTAGCGGTTTACAGTGAGGCACTCGAAGCGGTCGGCACAGATGTCGACTTGCTATATGGCCGGGGCGTGTTGCGGGCGATGATGGGCGATGATGTTAGCGCCGAGGAAGATTTGCGCCGTGTCCTTGAGCTAGCGCCCGATGACCCGCACGCCATGAATGCTCTCGGTTATACATTGGCTGATAACGACCGCGACCTCGAGGAGGCGTTGGAGCTGATTACCAAGGCGTTAGAAAAGCGCCCTACCAGTGCGGCAATCCTGGATAGTAAGGGCTGGGTCCTCTATCGTTTGGGGCGCTTGGAGGAGGCGCTGGAATACCTGGAGCGCGCCTGGGAGCAAGAGAAAGATGCGGAAATTGGTGCCCATCTCGGAGAGCTCCTCTGGGAACTTGATAAGCCTGACAAGGCGCAGCAAGTATGGCGACAAGCCGTTGAGATTGACTCTTCGCACAGTGTGTTGAAAGAGACTCTTGAGCGTTACGAGGTCGATAAGGAGGAGCTTTAGGTGATGGCAATATCTTGGCGGCGGTTGGCAGTGGTTGCTGTTCTGGCCGTCTTGTTTGGCGCTTCTGGCTGTGCTTTGTTGGTTGACGAGGAAGAACGCGCCGATGCTCACGCTGAGTTTGTTGAGGAGCGCAAAGATTTACTCCGTTGGTCGGTGAGTGGGCGCGCCGCGGTACGTGTGAATGGCGAAGGGGCTACCCTGAGTTTGCGCTGGCAGCAGCGCGATGAAGTTTTCGACATCAACCTATCCGGTCCCTTCGGTGCCGGTGCGGTCAGGGTGAGTGGGCAGCCGGGCGCAGTAGTCCTCAATGACGGCTCGGGGCAAGCGCATTCGGCGCCAGATCCGGAGAGTCTGTTCGCTACGCATACCGGCTACGACTTGCCCGTATCGGCGTTACGTTACTGGATAGTTGGTTTGCCGGCCGAGGAACTCGAGGTGGGGGATAAGGATATCGATGCGCGGGGGCGCCCGCGGCAAATTGTCCAGAATGGATGGCAGGTTGAGTTTAGGCGTTGGGAGAGTGTTGAAGGGATATATATGCCGTCACGGATCGATATTCAAAAGTCTGCGAAGCAGTTACGAGTTGCCTTGTCCAGCTGGCAGATAGACGATGAGTGAGTGGAGCAGTTGGTCGGCGCCGGCCAAGATCAATCTATTTCTGCACGTGCTTGGTAGGCGAGAAGATGGCTATCATGAGTTGCAGACCGCTTTTCAGCTGCTCGATCATTGTGATGTTGTGCATCTGCGACGGCGCGACGACACTAAGATAATCAGGTGCAAAGATATACCTGGGGTTGCAGCTGAAGATGATCTGACGGTTCGTGCAGCTAGGGCTCTGCAAGCGGCAGCTGGTACATGCTTGGGAGCCGACATATGGCTCGAGAAACGATTGCCAGCTGGTGGCGGGCTGGGAGGCGGCTCCTCCGATGCCGCAACCGCTCTGCTCGCCTTAGATTATATCTGGGGCTTGGGGTTCGGCCGCGATCGCTTAGCGCAGATTGGGCTTGGTTTGGGTGCCGATGTTCCGGTTTTTGTCCGCGGCTACAGCGCTTGGGCTCAAGGAGTGGGGGAAATCCTGGAGCCCTTGCCGGAAAGAATTGCCGAATCGCAGTGGTACCTGGTAGTCGACCCGGGGGTGGCTATCTCTACGGCTCAAGTTTTTTGTGATCCGCGTTTGACACGCGACACACTTCCTATCAAAATACGCGACCTGCTAGCTGGCGACGCTAGGAATGACTGTGAGTCAGTAGTCCGAGCCCATTGGCCTGAAGTCGAATCTGCGTTAGAATGGTTGAGTTCGCACGGCAGAGCTCGTATGAGTGGCACGGGGGCCTGCTGCTTTGTGCCCTTTGGAGAAGAGGCGGAGGCACGTGAGGCTCTGGACAGCATGCCATCCAAATGGGGTGGCTTTGTCAGCAGGGGCATAGCGAAGTCAGCTATTGAGTTTGAGCTGGCCCAAGCTAGGGCTTAGTAGCAACCAATCGACAAATGGGGCGTAGCCAAGCGGTAAGGCACCGGTTTTTGGTACCGGCATTCGCAGGTTCGAATCCTGCCGCCCCAGCCATATACTCTTGATTGCCGAGTAGAGGGATGGACGTCTAGCCGTGCATATCAACGGTCCTATGATGGTTTTTACGGGGAATTCTAATCCCCACCTCGCCGAAGCGATAGCAGCCCACCTCAAAGCACGTCTCGGACACGCCGTAGTAGACCGGTTCAGTGACGACGAGATAATGGTGGAGATCAACGAACATGTCCGAGGGAAGGATGTGTTCGTGGTTCAGTCTACATGTCGTCCCGCTAACGACAACCTCATGGAGTTGCTGACCATTGTAGATGCGCTGCGGCGTTCCTCGGCAGCTCGGGTCACTGCGGTGATTCCCTATTTCGGTTATGCTCGCCAGGATAGGCGGCCGCGCTCGCAGCGAGTTCCTATATCGGCAAAACTTGTTGCGGACATGCTGCAGGCGGCCGGTTACGACAGAATCATAACCGTAGATGTTCACGCCGACCAGATCCAGGGTTTCTTCAATATACCTGTAGACAATGTCTATGCATCGCCGATCCTGCTCGGGGATATATGGAGGCAGCTATACCCGCGCAAGGTCGTCGTCTCCCCCGATGTCGGTGGAGTTGTAAGGGCTCGCGCTGTAGCAAAGCGTTTGGATGACGCTGAATTGGCAATAATTGATAAGCGACGGCCGCGACCCAATGAGTCGTCCATAATGCACATCATTGGTGATGTTGAAGATAAGACGTGCATAATCGTGGATGATATAGTGGACACTGCGGGGACTCTTTGTCAGGCAGCAAATGCGCTCAAGGATAGGGGCGCGCGCAAAGTGGTTGCCTATATAACTCACCCGGTTCTCTCCGGCGATGCAGTAAACAAGATTGCCGCCTCGGGGCTTGATGAACTGGTGGTAAGTGATAGTATCCCGCTTAGTGATAAGGCGGCAGCGTGCCCGAACATTAGGCAGTTGAGCATTGCGGAAATACTTGCTGAGACTATGCGTCGAGTGAGCAACGACGAGTCTGTCAGCGAGCTTTTCGTTGAGTGAACATAAAATTTAGGAGTTGGTAAGATCATGACGGTGGAAATGACGCTCGACGCGCATCCGCGCAGCGAAACCGGCCGTGGGGCTATGCGCCGCTTACGTCGCGCACGGCGGGTGCCCGGAATCGTCTACGGTGCAGGAAAAGAACCACAGCCGGTGGCAATAGACAACGATCAGTTGTATAGGTTGCTTGAGGAGGAGAGCTTCTTCTCTTCGATCCTGGAGCTCAAAATTGGCTCTGAGAAGACCCAGGCCATCGTTAAGGACATGCAGCGCCATCCTTATAAGCCTTTGGTGCAGCATATAGATCTGCAGCGAGTCCAATCGGATAGGAAGATCTTTGTCCAAGTGCCGCTGCATATCCATGGTGAGGAGGTGTCGCCCGGGGTTAAGAAAGGCGGTGTTCTGCATCACGATATGCTGGATATAGAGGTCGTGTGTTATCCGCAAGATCTGCCCACCCATATCGATGTCGACGTCTCTAAGCTTGATGTTGGCAAAGCGGTTCATATAAGCGAATTGCACCTGCCTAGCGGAGTAGAGTCAGCTGCGCTGCAACACGGAGTTGGACATGATGCGCCTGTGGTATCGGTTCAGGCAACTCGTAAGACGCGCGGCGGAGACTCCGGCGGCGAAGAGTCAGCCGAAAGCGAGTGATCCGCCAGTGCAAGGTCAAGAGGGTGAGTTTAGGCTCATCGTCGGCCTTGGCAACCCCGGCGCAAAGTACGAAGGAACCCGGCACAATGCCGGGTTCTGGTTTATTGAGGAGTTGCTCCGGCGCCATGGCGGCGAGCTGCGTCTGGAAAAGAAATTTTCCGGCGTAACAGGCCGTGTGAACATAGATGGTTATACTTGCCGATTGCTTGAGCCTACTACCTTCATGAATCATAGCGGCAACTCGATTGGCGCGATGGCCAATTACTACAATATTCCGGTCCAGTCAATATTAGTTGCCCACGATGAGTTGGACCTCCCGCCCGGAACGGTCCGCATTAAGCGTGGCGGAGGTCATGGCGGCCATAAGGGGTTGCGACACACCCAGGCGACGTTAGGCTCGGCAGAGTTTGCTAGAGTAAGAATCGGTGTTGGCCATCCTGGCCATCGTGATGGCGTTGTCAGCCACGTCTTATCGCAGCCGAGTAAAGCGGAGCGCAGGCAACTTGAGGTCGCTGTGGAAGAGGCCGCCGAAGTGCTACCCTGGCTACTGGCGGGTGATTGGGATCGCGCCTGCCGTCAACTACATGGTTGAGTTTCCTTATGGGATTTAATTGCGGTATCGTCGGCCTGCCTAACGTGGGCAAGTCGACATTATTCAACGCCTTAACAAAAAACGATATCCCGGCCGAAAACTACCCTTTCTGCACTATAGACCCAAACGTTGGCATAGTCCCCGTGCCTGACCCGAGGCTAGATGAACTTGCCCGGCTGGTTAAGCCGAACAAGGTGGTCCCTACCACGATGGAGTTTGTCGATATCGCCGGGTTGGTATCAGGTGCTGCGCAAGGCGAGGGGTTGGGCAATCAGTTTCTGGCCCACATCCGCGAAACGGACGCCATTGCTATGGTTGTACGTTGTTTTGAGGACGAAGATGTACACCATGTAAGCGGCAGCATAGATCCAGTGTCTGATATTGAGACAATCGCAACCGAACTGGCCCTTGCCGATCTTGATACGCTAAATAAAGCCTTGCAAAGACAAGAGCGCGCAGCAAAAAGTGGCGATAAGCAGGCGGTGGGGATGCGCGATCTGCTTGAGCGAGTACGCGATGGGCTGGATAGCGGTAGCCCGGTACGGGCGCTCGATCTTGATGAGGAGAGTCGCCATAAGCTCAAGGAGTTTCACCTGCTTACTAATAAGCCGCTGATGTACATAGCCAATGTTGCAGAAGATGGGTTCGCCGAAAACCCCTTGCTGGAGTCTGTGCAGCAGCGTGCCGCAGCCGAAAAAGCTGAGGTGGTTCCGGTTTGTGCGGCCATTGAGGCGGAGTTGGCTGTTCTTGAAGACGCGGACCGAGCAGAAATGCTTAGCGCTTACGGCCTTGATGAGCCCGGATTGAATATGGTTATTCGCGCCGGCTACAGGCTGCTCGGCTTGCAGACCTTCTTCACCGCCGGCCCGCAGGAGGTGCGAGCATGGACCGTAACAGCAGGGTCAACTGCCCCACAAGCAGCGGGGAAGATTCATAGCGATATGCAGCGCGGCTTTATTCGCGCCGAAGTTACTAGCTTTGACGATCTTGTTAGCTGTGGTGGTGAGCAAGGAGCTAAAGAGGCTGGCAAGATGCGTCTTGAGGGCAAGGAATACGTCCTACAAGAAGGCGATGTAGTGCATTTCAGGTTTAATGTTTAGCACCCGCCCCAAATAGGGAGTTGTGAAGCTCCCTATAAGGCGGGATGAAAAGCCGCTTATCAGCTAATCAGTGGTTGTTGCCCCGTTGCTTGCTAGCTAACTTGCCGAAGCGAGTATCTAACACGCTTTCCAGCTTGCGCGCCGCGCCTCGCGCCGAGTCGTATGCATCCTCTGCGGTGTTCTCGGCGATGACCGGGTCAAGGCCCCGGGGCCTGGCCTCTATGCGGCAGTGCTTGTTTACCCCGCCTTTTGGTCCATTGACATCCTGGAAGTGTACTTCGATGCGTGTCAATTGGTCTCCAAAGCGCCGGTCAATGGCTCCTAGGGCCTCGTGTATGTTGCGCTCGAGAGCCTCGGATATGTGAACACCGGAGCCGGGGTTTATCTGGATCTGCATTGGCTTGAAATCTCCCTCCAGGTGGGTTATGAAAGTTAGTGACAAGTGCAGAAACGCGTTCAACTACTCTGCCCGCTGCACTTGAAGTCTATTTTGAACCAGTTGGCTGCTTAGACCAAGCTTTAGCTATACTCCTTTGCACATCATGGATGTTATCAGCTTTGTCAAGAAAGATGGTGAACGGCCGATTATGAGCAAAGGAGGATAAATAGTTTGTAGATCTAAGCCTAGTATATGCGCTTTAGGGGCTTCTGCTTGTTTTGGAGACTAGCTTGAAGGTCTAAATAGAGGAGGGGATGCCATGTTCAACGTTCCCCCAATTCGTGATGTAAGTCGGAACATCCAGCTGCGTAAACTCAAGGAAGTGAACGCGGTTGAGCCGGTAGCGCCGTTTCCACGCATTGAGAAGACTGGGCATAGGAGTGATGAGCCTGATCGGCCTGATGCCATTGATGAGCGTTTGCGCAATGACAAAAATAAGCGCAAAGCTTTGGCTGATAATGGGTCGCAGGATAAACAGCCGGCGCGCCAGGAGGGTTCTGATGCTATCGATCAGCAAGATGATGGCCAGCACCAGCTCGACGAGTACGCATGATAGTTTTCTGCGTAGTAGTCAGATATAGGGCGGCGGCTAGATTTGGGCTAGTCGTGGACCTGACCACCACTGAGAAAGTTGGCAAGGAGGCCGCTGACGCGAGGGAAGACACGCTCAAAGGTTAAGACCCAATAGCCGTCTTGATCCTCTTCTAGTGATCTGACTGATGAGTGAATCTCTCTCTGTGGTGCTCGGCTAATGTGCTGAATAAAACGCTCGGCGTTAATGCGGTGCCGGAAGCGACACTCAAAGTGGTGTGAGACCTTGTGTGTTGCTGGGTGGTTGCGTGCGGCCTCCAGCAGGGGGTCAATCAGGGCGCAGCCGAGCTCATAGCGAAGCTGTGAGGAATCGAGCTGCGGCGATTCCTCGAGGATGAGCACTAGTCGCAGCAGTCTATTGGTGAAGTATTCTGCTGGCATGTCCATCAAGGCGTCACCCATAGCCCGGATGTCTTGCACCACTGAGGCTGGGGTGACATATTTGGCGCGCTTCTGTCGTGCCCCCTCCTCCTTTAGCACTAGGCCTTCTACCCCCCGATCATCGAGCTCTGGAAGAATATCCCTGATCTGTTGGGCTTGATGGGGCTCGAAACGCCCATGGTAAGGTACTGCTGGCAGGTTGAATTGCCTAATGATGTTCAGCTTCTCGGTGGTTTCAAAAAAACCAAGCTCATCAAAGCGCATCAAGTCGAATACCAGTAATACTATCTCATCGCTAATATCAGGTGGATGCCCTTCGAGGTACGGGTTGCCGGGCCCGGCTACTTCACCGCAAATTACTAAGTCGGGGTGACTATCAAGTATGTCGGTATCTATTAGATCAGGTAAGCGGTCAGTGGTGAATGGGCAGACGAACCCGCCTCGGGAGAAGGCTAGATAGTGCCCTTCGTGCTTAACTATCCTTACGTTGTAGCCGTCGATCTTCTCTTCGGCATGGAACGGGGCATAAAATTGTTGCTCAAGCCCTTGCTCGAGATTAAGAACCCGACCTATTGATGGGTAGCCTGGTACTGCACGGTTATTGAGGAACACGGTACCCCTTGGCCAGCCGCCCTGTGCATCTGTTAGCCGGATATAGTCGATCTCGGCAAAGCGTTCGTGCTTAGCCTTTTTCTTCTCCAATGCTTGGGAGATTAAGGATTCGTTAGTCAAGATTATCTTCTCTTAAGACAACTTGCCTCAAGCCTTGAGCGTCTAGGCCTAACGTGGCGAGCAGTTCATCACGCTCGCCGTGCTCAATCGGTCGGTCAGGGAGCCCCATGTGAGTAATGGATACATTTTTTACGCCCTCTCTATGCAAAAATTCACTGACCGCGCTGCCCGCGCCTCCGCTAATGACATTCTCCTCAATGGTAACTATATGGTGATGGCAGCTAGCAATATCAGCAATGGTTTCAGTGTCGAGGGGTTTAACGAAACGCATGTCTACTATAGTCAGGTCTAACTCATCTGCAACGGCTTCTGCTGCGGCAAGCAGCGGGCCAAATGCTAGGACTACAGTGCCCGATTCTCCGCTGCGTTTGACTACTGCCTTGCCTACTGGGATCGGCTCGAGGTCGTCGGGCAGTTTTGTGGCATTGTCTTTGCCGCGCGGATAGCGAATTGCCGATGGCCCTGTGTGGGTTAGTCCGGTGCTTAACATCCGCCAGCACTCAACCGCGCTGCTCGGGGCCATGATCACCATATCCGGGATACAGCGCAAAAAGCTAATGTCGTATGTGCCTTGGTGAGTGGCGCCGTCGGCTCCGACTATGCCGGCCCTGTCGATGGCGAAAATCACTGGGAGCCGCTGTAAGGCAACATCGTGGATTAGCTGGTCATAGCCGCGTTGCAAGAAGGTGGAGTAAATTGCTACTACCGGTTTGGTGCCCTCACAAGCAAGCCCGGCGGCGAAGGTTATAGCATGTTGTTCGGCTATGCCAACGTCAAAAAAACGTGCTGGAAACTGTTCGGCAAACTCATTTAGACCGGATCCCTCGCGCATGGCAGGGGTTATCGCCTGAACTCTTGAGTCCTCAGCGGCAGCTCGGCATATCCAGCGACTGAACACATCAGTGTAGCTTAGCGAGCCGCTTGCCGACTTGGTTAAACCATGCTTGGGGTCAAAGCGGCCGACACCGTGATAGCTAATGGGGTCTTTTTCTGCCGGGGCATAACCCTTGCCTTTGCGGGTAACTATATGCAGTAGGCGGGGTCCCGGTTGATCGCGAAGGTTCTGGAGCACTTGGATAAGGCCTGGCAGGTCATGTCCATCAACCGGGCCAAAGTAGTTAAAGCCAAGCTCCTCGAACAGTGTGCCGGGGGCGAGCATTCCCTTTACATGCTCTTCGGTCCGTCTGGCCAGCTGGTGAACGGGAGGGACGTGGCGCAACACATCGCGAGCCCCTCTGCGCAGCGACCCGGTCAGTGGTGCGGAGAGCAATCTTGTTAAGTAGTTGGACAGTGCGCCGACGTTTTCGGATATCGACATCTCATTGTCGTTGAGGATGACTAGTAGGTCGGCTTCAATCCCCCCGGCGTGATTAAGGGCCTCAAATGCCTCACCGGCGGTCATGCCGCCATCGCCGATAACCGCTATGCTGCGCCTGCCTGAGCCAGTAGCCTGGGCACCTAGCGACATGCCAAGTGCAGCACTTATGCTTGTTGAAGAGTGGCCTACACCAAAGGCATCAAAAGTGCTCTCGTCTCGGCAGGGAAATCCAGCTGGTCCGTCGCTCTGGCGAATACGTTTGAGCTCTTCCCTGCGGCCGGTTAAAACCTTATGGGCGTAGCACTGGTGGCCAACGTCCCATACAACTCGGTCATCTGGGGTGTTCAAGGTGTAGTGGAGGGCTATGGTTAGCTCTACAGCCCCAAGTCCGGCGGCTAGATGGCCGCCACTTTGCGAAACGCAATCGATAAGGTATTCGCGAACCTCCTGAGCCAAATGAGGTAATCGCTCAATGGGCAATGTCCGCAGTTCGCTTGGGGTGTTTATATGGGGTAACAAGTTTTTGTCTGAAGGGTAGCGCATGTTGTCCATAATCCAGATGATAACTTAAATCGCCGTCTAAGGGTTGCACTATTGAAACTTTAAAACTACCCCTGGGGTGTTGGCTGTTCCGGTGTGGATGATGCCGTGAATCCACCTAGCGGCTTCATGCCGCCGTCCCGGTGCTAACACCCCCATATCGGGGCAGCCAAATGACTCAGGGAGGTAGAGGCGCCCAATATGGCAGGTTCGGATATGCAAAAGGAAGAGCTTGTAATTGATCACGATCGGGGTAGTATTAGGTCTTATACTTTGAAAGGGATACTATCTTGTTGTCTGCTGGCGACATCTATGTCAGGAGGGAGGGATAAGTATGGAATTGGTGGGTATTCTCAGCATTGGTGCCGGCCTCTACGGCGGCTACAAAGGGCACCAAGCCAAGGAGGCCATTAAGGCAGCTATCGAAGACCAGACCGATCTGCTTAGGGGCCAAATGCTATTGGTAAGTGCCAGTGTGCAGGGGAAGGATGACTGTGCCGATGGCTGTGGTCGCTATATAGATGATTTCGTTTAAACCAGCCTTATTCAAATAGCGTGCAGAATTGGTGTTGGTATAAATTCGAAGCACCCCCCGTAAGCGCCTTGCACTCTGCAGGGGTGCTCAGCGGTTAGACAGTTCGCGTTGCTACCACTGTTCTCCACCGCCGCCAAATGGATCCTCTTCTTGTTGTGGCTCTGGCTGACCCCACGGATCCTCTCCTTCTGGAGCTGGCTCAGTGCCCGGCTCGGCAGGCTCTTGTTCTTGGCCGGCGCACCCTGCCATACCTGCGCTTATGAGTAGGCCGAGAAGCATGGCGAAAAGCATCTTGTACGGCATTGAAACCTCCTGATCGCAAATTGTGTTTTCTGCTTACTAGCAATATTTCACTCTAGCCATGGAACAAGAATGCATTTTTTGTGCCAATAACGTCAGTGCTTCGGGGTCCAGCCGACAGCATCTTAAGCCGCTCACAGAGTTTTCGTCCGCACCCCATATCGGTGTGGCGACGGCTTTAGTCGCCTATGAGCGACGCAAAAAGCTACTGATTATAAAGGGATTGGTTTGAGGCTAGTGGTTTTTTGTCGCAAATAGGCAACACCTGCGCACAGTTCTGTGAATGTTGACATAGTCGGTGTTCTGAAAGAGAATAGGCTGGACAGACTGAAGGCTATGTAGCTCAGCTGGTTAGAGCGTCGCACTCATAATGCGAAGGTCGGTGGTTCGACTCCACCCATAGCCACCATAAGATCAAGCACTTAAAAAGCTCACATCAGCTGCCGAACTTTTACCCCGGGTAGCCCCCCCAGCTGTGCGACCTGTTGATTCCGGTTTAACCCTACCCGTCAAAGCGCCTGAATGTAGATCATGACGTAGGCGTTGTAATTGAGATAGAGCCGGTGTTCCAGCGTCTTGATCGAGCCCAGATAGAGCTCGGAGGTCTCGGTGCCAAGGGCGAACTCGAAGAGCTCCAGGTTGATCTCCGGCTCCATTGCGGCACGGAATTCGTCGAGGTCGATGCGGTCTGTGATTGGGGTCTCGAACTCGGGAGTATCACTTGCTAGCAGATCGAATGGTTCCAGGTAGGCGAGGTTATCCTGGATTCGCCGACGAACGTCGCCGATGATCTGTTCCCGGAAGACGCCATACTCCACCCGGTCGAGGTCGCTGACCCGGGAGAAGAGGGACTCCAGGTGGCGGAGATAGATCAGGATCCCGCGCTTGAGTAGGACCGAGTCGTGGATGATTCGCTGCGCTAGGGCTTCCGGGGACTTAAAGCGCCTGAGGTCGATCTGGATCTGCTGATCATCGATCGAAATTGCCAGCGGATAGGATAGTGGAGCGCCACTGGTCAACCGAGCTCCTACCATCTGCCCTGTCTCGTCCTCAGAGTAGCGCTGCCAAGTGACGTAACCTTGGTTGAGGATCCGTCGTTCGCCAAAGAAGAAGGGGAGATGGAAAAAAACCGGATCCCCTTGCCGAAGGCGCTCGCGGTTGGTCAGCCAGCTCGGCAGAAATACGCCTACGCCGCTGCTGCTGACGTCGCGCAGCAGGTACTGGAACGGCTGCAAGTTATCGCCGCGTGAGCCGAGAAACGGCAGGGTGATGGACTCAATGGGGTGCCGCAGCTCCCGGCGTGCCTCAGCAGCGGGGGTGGTCTCACTCATCGTTCGGAGACTCCTCGCGCGCGTCCCCAGAACCTCCCTGCATGCGCCGCAGGGGGTCGAGCGCGGTGTCCTCAACGCCGGCGTCTAGGCGCCAGTCCAGCTCCTTGTCGTTGTGGAACCAGACGACCCCGGCCAGCTGCCATTCCATCGCCGTCGCCGCGGCCTGCTCTATCCAGCGCGCCTTATCGCCGCCCTCCACAGCGCTGGCGGTCTCGAGGACGTAAATGGGCTTCTCCGGGGCGAGTTCCCGCAGGGTGCGATAAAGGGGCTCGAAGATGGTCCGGAAGGACTGGTGCTGGCTCTGCCACCCGTGCTCGGCCGGGGTCTGTGTGGTGCCCCAGTTGTAGCCATCCATGGCTAACACGTCGACTTTGTCATTACCCGGGTAGTACGCCTCCGGCCGGTTCCAGGCAGCGTCCGAATCGTGCTCCGGGGAGGGCACCGACTCGGCGTTGGGGTTGAAGGCGAAGCGGGCGTGCTCGGCGGCACCCTCCTCGCGGAAGATGCGCACTACGTAGCGGAACATCTCCCGGTAACGCTCCGGAGTCTCGGGGCCGTAGGTCTCCGGGGTCGCCTCCCCCCAATGGTAGCGGATCAGGTTCATCTCATGGGCGAAGCGGATGAGTACCGGATCCCCGAAGGCCTTAACTCCACGGGCGAAGCGGCGCAGGTAGGGGTCATAGGTGCCGTCCGTGATCGCCGAAGCGGGGAGGATGTGCTCCTCGCCGTCCTGAACGTGCATCGGCTCCCAGGTCAGTACCGGGCGGGCGTCAGTGTCCCGGATGGCCACCAGTTGCTCGGCGGGGAAGTTATCGTGCCGCGGATCCTCAGGGAACTGGGTAAAAATGGCAACGAGGTCCAGTTCCAGGTCGAGCTCGCGCTCGATGGTGGCGAGGCGCTCGCGGGTCGCCTTGCCGTCGAGCGCAACCCCGAAGGGGACCTTTGCGTCTGCGGTCGGTGCTGCGCTGCCCGCCGAGGCCAGAGAGGTCACAAGGACATGGGCGCCGAGAAGGAGGAGGCCGCCGGTCCATTGGATGAGGCGCCGATAGATCATGCCGTATGTTCCTGTGCCGGGTTATTAAAGTAGAACACTGCCAGCAGGATGCCTAGGTGGTAAAGGCACCAGAGCGTGTTGACCAGGATGGCCCATATTGGCTCCTGCTCGAAGAGGGCCCGCATGATGCCCCAGGTGATAGCGATGATGGACAGCGCGATCAGGCTAAGGTGGGGCCACAGCGCCCGCAGCGGCGCGGCGTGGCTACCCGCCTTCGGGGTGGTGGTAAAGGTCCCGCGGACGCCGAGGATGCCGAGCAAACTGGCCTTGATGTAGACCGGGAAGGCCGTGGCCTGGAGGACGATCCCGGATACTAGATCCCGCAGTCGGTATTTGCGTTGGCTCATGACCAGGGTAAAGACGGCGAGCGCGATCACGATGTAGGGGAAGAAGAACAGCAGATAGATATCCGCCCGGGCGAAGAAGCTCGGCACCCCCAGCAGCAGATACAGGGCTGGGCTCAGGACCAAGATCAGGAACACCCATCCCACGAAATAGTGGCTGCCGGAGAGGGTGTACTCCCACCACTTGGCCGCCGAGAGTTGGCGAGGGGAGCGGACGAGCCCCTGGAGAATCCTGCGGAACAGGCCCACCGTACCTAGCGCCCAGCGGAACTGCTGCTTGAAGTAGCTGCTCAGGTCCTCCGGCCCCTGGCCGAAGGCGCAGATCCGGTTGACGTAGGCCGAGCGCCAGCCGCGGGAGTGGAAGCGTAACGAGGTGGCGAAGTCCTCGGTTACCGAGCTCTCGTCGAAGCCGCCGACATCTTTGAGAGCTTCGCGGCGGAGTAAGACGTTGGTACCGCAGCAGAACATGGTGTCCTGGGAGCTTTTCCCCTCGCAGATGTACTCGTAGAAGATCGCCTGCTGCATGCCGGCGGCGTGGGCCACCCGGTTGCTCTCGAAGTTGGAGTAGTACTGTGGCGTCTGGATAAAGGCCAGATCCGGCTCCGCCTCCATCTGGGCGACAAGGGGTTCGGCGAAGTCGGGCAGCGGGTTCATGTCTGCATCGAAGACAGCGACGTATTTGATGTCGAAGGGCCGGTCATCCAGTGGGCTACGCCGGAGCTCAAAGCCCTCTGGCGGGCGGCCGTCGAGGAAGGCGAGGAAGTCATTGATCATCCCGGCCTTGGCGCCACGCCAGGGGCGACGGAAGAGGTGGACACCGATGCGCTGGCACATCTCATCGAGGGCCTGGCGATATTCTGTCATCTCCGGCGAGCGCTGATCGGCGGGGTCGTAGCGCGTGTCGTCGAGCAGGAATAGCCGCTTGTTGGGGTAGGTGAGGTTGTAGAAGCAGGTGAGCGTCTCCTCGACGAGCCACAGTGGCTCCCGGTAGGCGGCGACGATGATCGCGACCTCCGGAGGCTCCTTTTCGGCGAGCTGCGCCTGGGCTTGCTCGTCGATGAACCGCGGCGCTGACGACTGCGGGGTGCCGTCGGTGGTAGCGGCGGCCCGGGGCCCGCCCCGGGGCCCGCCCCCGCGGTTGACATGGTAGACGTTGAGGAAGTAACCGAGCGCGTGGACCATGATGAACAGCTCGGCGAGCAGCAGCAGCGAGGCTGCTGCCTTCTCAACCCAGAGGTAGTCCGCGAAGAGGAACAGCGTAGTGCGGGCGATCAGGTAGAGCAGGATGGTGCAGATCGCTACGCCCGCGAGGGCGAGCGTCAGGTTCCGGTTCAAGTAGCGGGTGAGCTTGGCCATAGACTATCCGTTACCGCGTCAGTGGAAGTGCCAGGTAGCGCGCAGGGCCAAGCCCTCGGTGTCCCACTCGCTCGAGCGTTCCAGGAAGGTGTCGGCCGACAGCTGGAGCCGCTCCGAGGCGTCCCAGATGTACGCCAAGCTCCAGCGCGCGCCGCTGTTGCCGTCACTATCGGTGTAGGGCGCGACCCGGAGCCGGTAGTGGTGCGCCAGCGCCCGGCAGGCAAAGACCTCTGCTAGGTCGTGGCGCCACTCCAGGAACAGGCGTTTGGCGACATACCGCTGGGGCGTCCAGTAGCCGAACTCCTCCACGCCCTGGTTCTGATGCCCGTTTTCGGGGGCGCTATTGTCCTCGTCGTCCTCGTCGTAGTCGCGGTACTGGAGCGTCAAGCCCAGCGTGAGCTTGCGGGGGTGATCGGTGATACGCGCCCGCGGCTGGAGTTCCAGCAGGTAGCCGCGGTTGTCGTCGCTGTAGTCGGCCAGCTCCGCGCGGCTAGTTAGATCGATCCGTCGATGTGGGTAGTGGTCGAGCTCGAGCTCAACCACGCGCCGGTAAACCCGATCTTGCGCCGTCCGCGCGTTGCGCAGGACCCGCTGCCGGGCCAGCGCGGCGCCAGCGCGCCAGTGGTCGTCGGGGTGGTACTCGGCCTGCGTCCGCCCCTCGGTGGCGTTCCTCGCCTCGGCTTCGTCGAGACGCGTGTGCGCGAGTTCGGCACGCCAGAGCAACTGCGGGCCGGCGACGCCGGTCAGTGCGCCCTGGATCCGGCTTCCCCGGGTCTGATCGAGCGCCTCTGGGGTCTCCGAATTGAAGTCGTAGTGGAGACGATCGACAGTGACTTCACCGTGTGCCCGCCGGCCGACAGGGAGGCTGCCATGGAGGCCGTAGCTACTCACCTCGATCTCGGTCTCCTGACCGGATTCGCTGCGGTACGCAGCCTGTACCCCGGCCTTGGGGCTGCGCTCGCGGCGCAGGAGCTCGAGGCCCTGTCGGGCCTGCCCGTGCTGCGGCTCGATGTCGAGTAGCTGCTGGTAGGTCTCGCGCTCCAGCTCGCACAGCCCTAGACTGCAGGCTACCTGGGCCTGGTCGAGAAGCGTCTTCTGGTTGCCGGGCTGGAAATGGGTCGCTCGCTGTAGCACGGACAGCGCCTCGCGCGGACGCTGCTGCCGGACGAGGAGCTTGCTGCGCCCCTCTAGGTAGACCGCCTTCTGCAGAGCATAGCGAGGGTAGTCCGGGTGGTCGGCGATCGGCTCCCCGTGCTCGATAAGTCGGGCCTCGAGCTCGGCAAAGGGTGGGTCGCCCGCCTGCAGGATGGCGTCGGCTGCGACTCCCAGTTCGGGGTGCTCCACCCATGCCTCCTGCGAGCCCACCAGCAGGGCCTCGTAGCGGCCCAAGGACTCCTCGTGCTCGCCGGCCCACCACGCGACACGCGCTGCCTCCCAGGCGAAGGTTGGGTCCTCTGGGTAGGCCCTTGCAAGCGCGTCGTAGAGCTCCCGAGAGCGGTCGAACTCGTCCTGCCATGAGGCTAGCCGCGCCAGGGCTAGGCGGGGCTGGGTGGCGTCCGGGAAGCGCTCGGCTAGGGCCTCGAGCCGGGACTCGGCCGCGTCCAGCGCACCGAGCGAGAGCAGCAGATCGGCATGCAAGTAACAGGCGAGGGTGAGCTCCGGCTCATGCGCCAGCGCCTCCCGGACGGTTTCCTCGGCCTGCTGTATCTCGCCCTGCTCGGTGAGGCGCTGGGCCTTGTGGAAGAGCTCGCGCGCAGCCTCGGGGTCGGCCTCGCCGCTCGGTGCCTCCCGCTCATGCGGCGGGATCGTTTCGGCTTCCTCCCTCGGCGGCGTGGGTTGAGCCTTGCGTTCGTGTTCCGGATCAGGGACTTGCTGCGCCGCGTAGCGGGCGAGTGGTGGCGCAGCGAGCGGGTCCGCGTCGGGTGCCCGGCTAGGAGGGGGATGGGAATGGAAGCCGGTCGCCGCGGCGAGACCTTTCAGCCGGCCGAGAATGACCTCGTCCTCGGGGGCTTCAGCGAGCAAGTGGGTGTAGTGGTGCTCGGCGGCGTAGTGCCGACCCTGGGTCTGGAGGAGGTCACCGAGGCGGAGCCTGAACTCGCGATCCTCCGGCTGCTGCGCTAGGAACTCGCGCAGGATTGCCTCGGCGCGGTGGAGGGCGCCGGAGCGGATTAGAGTTTCGGTGTACTGAAGCTGCTCTTCGCGTCCGTCCAGGGGACTCAGGCCCTCGAGGATGTCGAGCGCTTGGCCCACGCGCCCGAGCGCGTTTTCGATCCGGGCCTGGAGGAGTAGGCTCGCGCGCTCCTGCGCCGTCTGTTCAGGCAGAGAGTCCAGCAGTCGGGCGGCTGCGCCGGGGCGGTCCTTCCAGTAGAGGAGTTTCGCGGTATCGGTGATCAGCTCCGGATCCTCGGGAGCATCCTCAAGCAGGCGGCGGTAATGGTGCAAGGCCTGCTCCCAGCGCTCGGGCTGGTAGGAGAGCAGCCGAGCGAGCTGGTGCCGCGCCTCGTGGTCGGTGATGTGCTCCTGCGCAGCGACGAGGCTCGCTTCCGCTTGCCCTTCCAAAGGCTGCGCGGAGGTCTGATCAGCCACCATGGCCAATACCAGCACCGCCGCTGCGGTGCTCGCCCCGATGGTCCGGCGGTGCCAAGGCACTGGCTACTCCTCCAGGCTACGCTGCAGCATCTCGATGGCACGGTCCGGCTTGTCGGCCCAGGTCAGAACCTTGGCGAACTGTCGCTGGAGTTGCCGGTCCCGCGGTCGTGCCTCCACCAGCGCCTCGAACTGCTCGATGGCGGCGGCGTGGCGCTCCGACCAAGCTAGCGCCAGGGCCTTCTTGTGGCGGACCTCGTGGTCGTCGGGGTGCTCTGCGAGGTAGGCAGCGTAGAGCTCGATGGCGGCGTCGTAGTCGTCGTTACTCAGGTGGAGGTCGGCTATGAAGAGCCTCTCCTGCAGGCTTAGGTCCTCGGTATCGATGGCCTCGATCTCGGCGGCGGCCGCCTCGTGTTGTCCGGCCCAGAAGAGTGTTCGAGCCAGCCCCACGCGCGCCTTGATCCGCTCGGGTTCAGCCTCCAGGACCCTGCGGTACTCCTGAATAGCCTCGTCGTAGTGTTCCCGGTCGGCGAGCAGGCGGGCTAGCTCAAGGCGGGCTTGGATCTCATCCGTGTCAGCGGCGCGCCCCGGTGTCGGGTCCGGGGCAGGTGGCTCAGCCATGGGCGGTGGTGTCAGCGCGTCTGGATCCGGGAGAGAGTCTCGGTCGATGTCGTTGCCAGATGCGGCCAGCGGCGCCAGGAGTAGCAGGAGCGTTAATGGGTTGGCCTTGTCCGGTGTCATGGTGTGTCTCCCAGGTAGTGGCGGTATGCCTCGATGGCGGCGTCCGGGTTGCCGCCCCAGGCCAGGACGCGCGCCCGCAACAGCCGGGCCGGCCGGTGCTCCGGCCGCTGCTCAAGGAGCTCGGCGAGCACCGCCTCGGCGTGGGCGTATGCCCCGTTCCAAGCCAGTGTCTCAGCCCAGGCTAAGCGCACGTCGGCGCGGCTGGGGAACTCTGGAGCGGCGCCATCGTCCGGGGGCAGGCGCTGGAGCAGGTTGCGGTAGAGATCGATGGCCGCCTCGTGCTTATCAGCACGCCGCAGCAGCTCGGCGTAGTGCATCGTACCCTGCGGGGTCAGCTGCGCCCCGTCATAGAGGGATCGGGCCCGGTCGGGGTGGCCGAGGCGGTCGAGGTGGCCGGCCAGTATCGCCCGCAGGCCGGGTTCCAACTCGCCCTGTCCGCAGAGGCGGTCGATGGCGGCGAAGGCCGCATCTGCCTCGTCGCGCCGGAGCAGCTCGAGTGCGGCTTCGCGGAGTCGGTCCGGGTGGCTCAGGCCGAGCTCGACGCTCCGGCCCAGATGCTCCCCTGCAATCTCGGTATAGCCTAGCGGAGCGATCCACTCGGCGACCCGGAAGTGGACCAGGTCCGCGTTCAGGCGGGCGTAGGCGGCGGCCGTCGCGGCCACCAGGCCGAAGATACCTAGAGCGATGACCCCCTTCCTCAATACGTGCTTCCTCAGTACATGCTAGCCGCGGCCCGATTGGGAACCTCTAAAAATTTCGCCGGCGCCACCATCCGCCCCAGTGTGGAGGTCTTGGCGCCAGGGATGGCGCCATGAAGCCTCCAGGGATGGATTCACGGCGTCCTCCACACTGGGGCGGATGGTGGCGCCGGCGAAATTTTTAGAGGCACCCGATTGGAGGTATAGATTATCGTAACAGCTGCGGAACGCGCACTAACAGCCTAGAAGGTTTTGCCAGTATGTGGTAGCTTGCCCGGATGAGATGTAAACGCTCGAACGACAGTTGTGCGATAGGCAAGTCTGCTCCGATTCGAGGGGCGAGGCATGGAGGTAGATGAGGACGCTACCGCCGAAAGGCCGACGGTACTCATCGTTGACGATCAGTCGACGAACCTGGAGCGGCTAGCAAAGCTGCTCAACGACGCCTATCGGGTCCTCATCGCCAAGAGCGGCGAGAAGGCGCTGGAGATCATTGCTCGCCAGCGCCTGCCTGATGTCATTCTCCTCGATATCGTCATGCCCGGCATGAGCGGCTACGAGGTCCTCGAGCGGCTGCAGCAGGAGCCGCATACGCAAGGGATCCCGGTGATCTTCATTACGGCGAAGAGAGAGGAGGCTGAGGAGGCGCATGGGCTGGACCTCGGAGCGGTCGACTACATTACTAAGCCGTTCAGCGGTGCGGTGGTCCGGGCCCGCGTTTGGACACACACCCAACTCAAGATCCGCTCGGACGAGCTGGCTGCCAAGAATCGATGCCTCCAGGAGCAGCGGCGCAAGATCGAGCAGGACCTCGCCGTCGCCTCGCGCATCCAGCAGACACTCCTGCCGGAGGCACAGCCGGATGATTCTGACTATAACTTAGCCTGGTCCTACCAGCCGTGCGATGAACTCGGCGGCGACGCCCTATCGGTGATCCCCCTGAGCGATGGCCGGATCGCGCTCTACATGCTGGATGTTAGCGGCCACGGGGTCGCCGCCGCGCTGGTCTCGTTCGTTGCCGCGCAGTCGCTCCGCCAGCGAGTGACTGAGCGCGGCGAGGTCTCGCCGGCGGCCATCCTAGAGGCGCTGGATGCCGAGTTCCCGCTGGAGCGTTTCGAGAAGTTCTTCACCATCCTCTTCCTGATTTACGATCCCGTGGCCAGCGAGATCCGCTACTGCAACGCCGGCCACCCGCCGGGGCTACTGGTGCGCCAGCAGGGCGGGTGCGAGACCCTTGCCACCGGCGGTCTCCCGATCGGCGTCGGGGGATGGGGCTCTTACGAGGAGGGCGTGGTCGCAGTCGGGCGAGGCGATCTCCTGCTCATCTACACCGACGGTCTCGTGGAGTTCGAGGACAGCATGGGCACGCCCTTTTCGGAGGAGCGCCTTGAGGCTGCGCTGGAGCAGTGGCGGGGGGGTACGGCCGAAGGGGTGGTACGTGGCATCGAGCGGATGATGGCGGCGCATACCGAGGAGGTGCCGGAGGACGACGTGACATTCGCCTGCCTGAGCGTGAGAGGTCGGCGGTGAGTATCACGCAGGAGCATAATGGGTCCGGTGCGAGCCGGGATTTGTTGGCTGAGAGAGACGGTCCGCTCAGCATAAGGGATGAGTTCGATAAGGGGGAACAGGCATGAGCTATGCGGTCACAGAACGGGGGGATATCGCGATCTTGGTAGTAGGCGTAGAGCGTCTGGACGCTAGCCAGGCATCGTCGTTCAAGCAGGCCGCTCTGGAGGTCCTGGACCGGGGTTTTGCCAGGTTCGTCGTTGATCTCAGCCAGGTGACATTCATTGACTCCAGCGGTCTATCGGCCCTACTTTCGCTGCGCAAGAACATCGACCCGAGCGGCGCCGTCGTCCTCGCTGGTGCGCAGAGCCCCAAGGTCCAGCAGCTGTTCCGGGTGACCAAGCTCGACAAGGGGGTCTTCCCCATGCATGAAAATGTCGAGCAAGCGGTTGCCGCGCTGTCGGGTGAGGGGTGAGCGAGCGCAGCCTCCTCGAACTAGCTCTGGACTCGGACCTCTGCCGGGTCGCCGAGCTGTGCCGAGCCTGGGAAGAACTTGCCGGCGAGATAGGGCTAGACGAGACCGCTGCGGTGGACGTGGAACTAGCCCTGTCCGAGGCGGTCAATAACGCCATCATCCACGCCTACCAGCGGGAGCCGGGCCACACCGTCCAGGTAACAGTAACCCGGCACCAGCATCGGCTTGTCGTTGCGGTGACCGACCATGGCAGGTCGATGCCGGAAAGTCTCGATAGCCTCCTGAGTCGGCTGGAGCAGGACGCCGATGCACAGTATCCGGAGGAGGGGGGGCGCGGCTTGGCTATCATCGCCTCACTGATGGAGGAAGTCGCCTACCGCTCGGGCCCTTCTGGCAACACGCTCGAGATGCGGTACCCTCTCGATGAGTAACGGGGGCTCAAGTGCTGACACGGGCTGTTCCGCGATCACGATACTATCAACGAAACGGTCTATCCGCAGGGGCTCGAAGTCGTCTACGATCATCCTTTTGGGCTGGAAGGCTATAGTTTGACCTATGGAGGATTCCTCCCTGTAGTGGATCCTGATACTACCTATCGCAATACCTGGATTCGCTTCGGCAGAAAGGTGTTCTGGGAAATCAACTACCTCTATTGGGAGAGGGGTGAAAAACGGAGCGAGATTTGGGGTTTGTCGGTGGGTACGGCCTTGGGGTATTTCTTTTAGTGACACAATAAAGTTCCTAAGGCTAGAACCAACTTCATCTGCCTCCACGGCATGAGCAACTAGCTTGACCCGATGCATCGCCAGACCATCACGACTCCACGACGGGGCAGTTGAGTGGCTCCGGGGGAGTTTTAGAGTTTCACCTCAGCCCCAATCATCCTCGTTCCAGTCATCATCCCCGTTATCCCAATCCTCGTCGTCCCAGTCATCATCCCCGTTATCCCAATCCTCGTCGTCCCAATCATCATCCCCGTTATCCCAGTCGTCGTCATCCCAATCATCATCCCAATCATCCCAGTCGTCTTCGCCGAGCTGCTCGCGGCGGTTCTGGAGGTAGGATTCACGCATAAAGATATATGGATCTGCGCCGGTGCGTTCCATCATTTCGTCTAACGAGAGCAGGCCAGCGCGCAGGTCAAGACCGTATAGTCCAGTTGCCAAGTAGCGCTGGTGGTGGTCAACATCTGCCCAAAAGTAGACGCTGTGGTAGTCACGGGTAAGGTATTGGAGGGCAAGCCCAGAGCTGTCGCGTAAAGTGCTGGGCCCTAAGAAGGGGAGCACTATATAGGGGCCTTCCGGCGTCCCCCAGTGACCCAGGGTCAAGCCTAGGTCAGTTCTCTCTCGCTCCAATCCGGCGGAACCGGCCACATCAAATAGGCCGAGTACTCCGACCGTGGAATTAACGAAGAAACGATTTATGCTACGCGCGCCCTGTTCGCCATCGCCTTGGAGGTAGTGGTTGAGGGCGTAAAAGGGCTCGAGGAGGTTGCGGAAAAAGTTACCTATGGGGTTGCGGATGCCATCAGGGACTTGCTCTTTATAAGTGACGGCCACGGGGCGGATGAGGTATTCATCGGCCGTCATGTTAAAGCTATGAACCCACCGGTTATAGCGCTCTAACGGATCAGAGGTGCCCTCATCCCAGCCATCTTCATCCCAGTCGTCATTCCAGTCATCATCGTCACCCCAATCGTCGTTCCAATCGTCATTCTGCTTCTCGTCCTGCGTATCGTTGGGGTTGTTAGCCTCGGGAGAGCTGGCGCAGCCAGCCACGGCAACAATGCAGGCTAGAAGGGCTAACAGGAAAAGTCTTGTCATTGCTTTAACACGTTTGCTATGACTCACTGCGGGCGTTATTGAGCAAATCTTGTCCAAGGTATTTTCTTGCCGCGGTTGAATATTCCATTAGGATCAAGGGCGTCCTTAATTCTGCCCATCAGTTCAAGGCTGAGTGGATCAGCACAGCGCGATAACTCACTGAGTCGCAATTGGCCGACGCCGTGCTCGGCAGCAATGGAGCCATGGTGTTTGGCCACTATATCATGAACGATTCGGTTGATTTCTGCGCGCCGAGCTAGGAAATCATCAGCAGAACCCTGTGCTGGTTGAGTTAAATTGAAGTGCAGATTGCCATCACCGACGTGGCCGAACACGCACGGGCGAATGTCCTTGTCGTACTCAGTTATGGCAGCTAAGGCTTTTGGCAAAAATTTGCTCAGCTCGCCAGGACGGACGGATATGTCATGCTTGATGCTGGCCCCGGCATGTTTTTGGCCATCGGGTATTGCTGTGCGGAGTAGCCATAAGCGCTCAGCACTCGATTCACTACTGGATATGGCTGCATCACTGACGGACCCGTCATTCATTGCCGGCTCAAGGATGCTACTCAAGCAGGTGTCTAGATCGGCGCGCGGATCAGGTGAAGCAAGCTCTAGCAGCAAATACCAGTCTGCTTCTGCGAGGGGGTTCGCCGGCGTACCCTCAAGCAATTGGCCCATGGCCATTGCTGTGGAGCTTATCAGCTCGGCAGCTACAACAGCATCGCCGCTCTCTGCCTGGAGTTGACGTAGTAAAGGCAAAGCCGCATCCACGCTGGGTAAGCTGAGCAGGGTGACCCGCCGGCAACGCGGCAATGGGAACAGGCGAAGCTTGGCTGCAGTTATTACACCGAGAGTGCCCTCACTGCCGATAAACAAATCCTTAAGATCGTAGGCGCTATTATCTTTGCGTAGACCAGTAAGGTTGCTCCAGATACGGCCGTCGGCGAGGACAACCTCGATACCAAGAGTCAGCTCGCGGGTGGTGCCGTAGCGAAGCACATTGAGGCCACCGGCATTGGTGGCTAGGTTACCGCCGACCCGGCATTGCTCTTGCGAGGGGAGGCTCAGCGGGAAAAGGCGGCCCGCGGAATAGGCTGCACGTTGGATAGAAGCGAGTGTGCAGCCCGATTCAACGGTTATCGTCCCGTCATCCGGGTCGATCTCACGAATGGCCTCGAGTCTTTCTACGCTAAGCACTACCTCCGTTGCCGAGCGCGGCGAGCCTCCTCCTACTGTGCCGGTATTGCCAGCCTGGGGGACTATGCTGGCCCCATGCCTATGGCAGATTTCTATTGCTTGAGTTATGTCGCGTACGTTTGCGGGCCTTACCACGACTTGACCCTTGCCTGGGTAGAGACCGCGACGCTCTTGCATGTATGGTGCTAGGCGGTGGGGGTCGGTGATGACCGCAGTTGGGTCAAGTTTGCGGCGTAACTCATCAATAAGCATTGGCGGATTCTCGGTGGTACTGGGGTGACAAGCAGCAGCGAGCATTACAAGTATGGCGAGGTGAGCCAGAAGATAGCATCTCTTACCCTCTCTAGCGCTCTACGCTGATTAAGTTCTGCCTCAGTTATGCTCCTCGAGCGGGCGCATATTCTCTCGCAATCAGCAGCCAATTGCTGGGCTAACGGGCGGTTGTAGATCTCGGCATTGAGCTCGAAATTCAGGCGCAGGCTGCGCGGATCCAAGTTGGCTGAACCTACCTGAGCGTAACGCCGATCGACGACAAAGAGCTTAGTGTGGGCAAACGGCGGAGGTTGATAGTATACCTTGACCCCCCAATGGATCAGTTCGCCCAGCATGTGGCGCGTAGCCCAGTGGACGAAGGGCAGGTTGTTCTGTTCAGGCAGGAGTACGCGAACCGTGACGCCGCGTAGCGCTGCCGCCTCGAGGGCGGTAACCAGAGAGCGCATGGGCAGAAAATAGGGTGACACCAACCATACTTCCTCGCGTGCAGCGGAAAGGGCGCCGATTAGTGTCATGACCAGCCGATCCAGATCCTCGTTAGGTCCGTCGGAGATAACCCTGCAGAGTGCGCCATCGGTGTGGCGCAGGGCGTGCGAAGGTGGGTAATCACTTATGCCAGTAGTAAACTCCCAGTCCTCCAGGAAAACCTCCTCAATTTGGCGGGCTACCGGGCCATCGAAAGAGAAGTGCATGTCGGCTACGCGATGTTGGCGTTGGCTTTGGACGAGATGGCGATCACCGATGTTCATTCCCCCTGTAAAGGCAAGACGGCCATCGATGATGAGCATTTTGCGGTGATTGCGCAGATTTATGGACAGTTGCGGCGGTATTATCCGCGGCGGCAGAAAGCGGGCAACCGGGACTTGTGAGCGTTTCAGCAAGGTGCTTGCTCGCGGCCAGGAGTAGAGCTCGCCAACCCCATCGATGAGAACGCGGACGTCAACACCGCGTTTGTAAGCAGCGGCGAGAGCTCTGATGAACTGGCGACCGCTGGCGTTGTTTTCAAAGATATAAGAGCTTAAAAAGACGGTCCGCTCGGCGGCATCGATCGCATTGAGCATGGCTGGATAAGCCTGCTCGCCATTGTGCAGCACCTGCAGGCGGTTGCCGGTCTCTAGCTTTCGCCCTGTAACTGCGTCGGAGATACGGACCTGCTCAGCGTATTCAGGGCTTATGGTTGGGCTGTGCAGTTCGGTGGATGGACCGGCGCTGGGCGGGATCCGTTCTTCAGCAACAAGTTTGCGGGCACGGGTGCGGACCCGATTGATGCCGAAGACGTAGTAGATGACAGCCCCAGCTAGGGGAAAAACGAGACAAACGGCGATCCAGGCCCCGGCAACCTGTGGTTCGCGCTTGGTTAATAGGGCATGGCCTGCGGCAATAGGCCCGGCTGCCGCTGCGACTGCGCTGGTTACTGCGACTATCAGGGTTGTAGCGTCTTCCATGCTACCAGTTTCCCGTTTTTGGCCCTGTTTGGGAACCGGGTATACGCTTTTGCGTTTACTTAGCTGGGTTTTTTTTCTAGGATAATACTAAGTTTCATGCCAATCTTCATTGCTGCGGCAACCGAGCAGGAGTCTAAAATGAGTCAGAAGTCACCATCAGAACCCTCAAGCCATGCCGCTACCACCTCTATGCTGCGCTCTGTCGGCTTGCGCCCGACCCAGCAAAGACTAGCCCTGGCATCTCTGCTGTTTAAGGGTAACGGGCGCCACGTTACGGCTGAGTCACTTTACGAGGAAGCCAGTGCCAATGGTATTAAGGTCTCACTGGCGACGGTATACAATACTCTGAATCAGTTTAAGGATGCGGGGCTGTTGCGTGAGTTGGTGATCGATTCGGGTAAGTCTTATTTCGATACCAATCCCGAGCCCCACCACCATGCCTACGATGAGCTTACGGGAGAGATAAGCGACCTAGAGTTGGATGTCGACGAGCAGCAGTTATGCGGCGCTATGGAGTTGCCTCCCGGCAAAGATATCAGCGGGGTCGATATTGTGGTACGTTTGCGCGATCATGGGCAGTAAGAATTAACCGTCGATTAAGGAGAATCAATTGGTCGCGCCGGGAGCGGTAGGATTATATGTGGATGCTGCCAATATCCAGGCCAATGGTGGCTTTGGTATGCAATACGATGTGCTCCGGCGGCTCGCTTGCCGTAGCGGGGGCGAGGCGTTGCGGCTCAACGTTTACGCCGTCTACGATGATGCCCGCGCTGCCCGTGATTACTCATATCAGCAAAAGGTAAGTAATTTCTTCGCTTCTCTGCGCGATCTTGGCTATAAGGTTATCGTCAAGCACTTTCGCTGGTATACAGATGATGAGGGACGCCATTACGCGAAGGCGAACGCTGATCTGGAGATGGCTGTAGACGCCCTTACCCAGTCGAGGCATCTATCCCGCGTTGTTCTGGCCACTGGCGATGGTGATTTTGTTCAGGTGGTCAGTGCACTGCAAGATCAAGGTTGCAGGGTAGAGGTGGTTGCTTTTGAGAACGTCTCAAGCGACCTTAAACGGGTAGCTGACGACTATATCTGTGGCTACCTAATCCCCGGCCTGCAGCCTATCCGGCGGGCTAACAATGGTCGTCCACCTTGGGGTGAGCCGGGGTCGCGGGTCAGAGGGATTTGCTACTATCACGCGCAGGAAGGTAGCTACGGATTTATTCGCTACCTGCGTGGTGTACATGAGATCTCCTCGGATAATCTGTGGATAACCGATACCCGTGACCCTGAGTCCCCTTACGCCTCAGCATTTTTTCACGACAGTGATCTGCCTGAAGATGTCCGGGCTTCTGACCTGCCTAGCCATGAGATAATCCTCGAGTTTGACCTGGTCGAGTCGCAGGTCAAGGAAGGCTCAATGCAGGCAGTGCAGATCCAGCGCGTCTAACAGTGCCCGCTTAGCCAAGCAGTCTCTCTACATATTCGGCTTGGCGTTCCGTCCTTTGCCGCTCGGCTGTAATGATGCAACGCAACCTACCGAGTGCCTGAGCGAAGTCATCATTTATTAGCACAAAGTCGTACTCATGATAGTGGGAGATCTCAGCATCTGCATCGCGCATGCGTCTTGCGATAACTTCGGCGCTGTCTTGCCCTCGTGCGCTTAGTCGGCGCTGCAGTTCGCTGCGTGATGGTGGAACAATGAATATTGACAGGCAGTCAGGGAGTTGGGCGCGGACTTGCTGTGCGCCTTGCCAGTCTATTTCGAGTATGACGTCTATGCCGGCTGCCAAGCGCTCGAGTACTGCTGTTCGGGATGTGCCGTAAAAATTGTCAAACACGCGAGCATGTTCGAGAAAAAGCCCCTCATCAATCATCCCTTGAAAGTCTTCTGTGGATACAAAATGGTAATGGATGCCTGCCTTTTCGCCAGGGCGTTGGGGGCGGGTGGTGTGAGATACCGATAGCTCGATCCCCGGCATCTCTGCAATGAGCTTGTTAACCAAGCTGGTCTTGCCAGCCCCTGATGGGGCGGAAATGATGAATAGCCGCCCATAAGCTCCGTCACTCGACATTCTGTACCTGCTCCCTCATCTGTTCTACCCAGACCTTGAGATCGACCGCTGTGTTGCTGGTTGTAGAGTCTGCAGCCTTGGAAGCTATGGTGTTGGCCTCGCGGTTAAGTTCCTGCATGAGGAAATCAAGCCTTCTGCCTACTGCGTCCTGGCTGTCTAGCAGTCGTTCTACCTCATCAAGGTGGGCTTGAATGCGGTCTAATTCTTCATCTATGTCAAAACGTTGCGCTATATAAACCAGCTCTTGCTCAAGCCGCCCTGGGTCGGCAGGCTGGGAGAGGTTGGCTATCCGCGCCTCAAGCCTTTCCCTTATTTGCTGGTTGGCAGCTGAGCGCCGCTCATGTAACCCCTCTACCGCTGCGCGGGTTGCTTCAAGGCGCTGTTGGATGAGATTGGCAAGTTTGCTGCCCTCGCGGCTGCGGGTCTCTACAAGTTCAGCCAAGGCATCATCGAAGAGCGCTAAGGCTGCCGTCTTAATCGGTTGCAGTTCCCCTGTCGGTTCATTGAGTACCCCAGGTAGGCGCAGGAACTCAGTAACTGGCGCCGGGGAGGCTGAGTTACTAAATTTCTCCAATAACTCATCACATGCACTCGCCAGCTTTGCCACTCTTTGCCAATCTATTTCCAGTTCGCTGCTACTTAGTCCTTTGCAGTAGAGCACAGCCTCTAGCTTACCGCGCGCTAGGGCTTGCGCAGCATGCTCGCGAACATCCGGATCTAGGGAGCGCAGTTCTTCGGGCAGGCGCGGCTGTATCTCGCGATAGCGGTGGTTCACCGAGCGCAGTTCCCAGATTAGCTTAGCTGCGCAGCCTTCCCAGTCGCATTGCGCTTCACGTCTCGCGAAAGCAGTCATGCTCCTGATCATTTGAGTCTAAATCCTCTAGGCATCTTTACTGATTGTGCTGGCGTCTGGCAAAGCGTTTGACTAGGCGTGATGCCTGATCTATCTCATCTGCAAGATCGCCCATGCGTGAGCTTGCCTGCTCGGTGCGCCGACTAACTTCTTGGGCCATTTGGTCTATGTTGTTGATGTTCCGGTTAACTTCATCGGCGGTGGCGCTTTGCTCCTCTGTAGCACTGGCGATTTCAGCGCTCATTTGCTGCATGGTAGCCACTGCAGAATTGATATCCTCGAGTACCTGGCGGGCCTGATCAGCGAAGTTGGCTGTCTCCTCAGCCTTTTCAAGGCTCTCATTCATTGTCGCCACTGCTCGAGTGGCCCCGTCCTGGAGAGAGTCAATAATAGATTTGATCTCTTTAGTGGACTCGGAGGTGCGATCGGCAAGTACCCTCACCTCCTCGGCAACTACCGAGAAGCCTCGGCCTACGTGTCCGGCTCGGGCGGCCTCGATGGCAGCATTTAAGGCCAGCAGGTTGGTCTGCTCGGTAATCTCTTGGATAAGGTCAAGGGCCTTGCCAATGCGCTCGGTCTCAGATGCGACTAGGTTGGTGACCTCGGAGGAGCCTTGTATCCTTTCTACCAAGTTGCGTACAGCATCGGCGCTTTGTTGAACGGCCTCCATGCCTCGCGCAGTCTGTTCTTGGGCGCGTTGGCTCGTTTCAGCCCCCATGGAGGCGTTGCGGGCGACCTCTTCGACGCTTTGCGACATCTCTTCCATGGCTGTGGCAACCTGTTGTGTCTCCTCGGTCTGCTGCCGGGAACGCTCGTTTGCCTCAGCTATGGCTTCGCTCGACTGTGTGCCGACACTTTGGATATGATCGGTGACCCCGGCAAGACGCTTGGGTACTGCTTCCTGCTTGGTTTGTAGATATAGCAAAGCAAGATTGATGCGCGCCGCCTCATCTTGACCGCCGTAATAGACCAGTTCGCCAACCGGGTCGTGCAGCATACTGGTTGAACGGCGAAAGATTTGTTCAATAGGTTGCCAAACCCAAACAAAGCCGCCTATCGCAGCAACAACTGCAAGGAAGAGCAGGCCCGCCTGTGCGAGTATCGGCGGGCTAAGGATAGTAACCAGCAAAGCGGTGACGGCAGGTAAGCTGATAAGAGCAAGGGCCTTGGTTCGGATGCCGAGCTTAACCCCGGTTCTTGGCACCGGGGTCAGTTCGCCCTTGTCTGGTTCAGCCGCACGCACTTTGGCATAGAGTGCTTCGGCCCGCTCAATTATAGCTTCATCGGGGACCGCCTGACGTACCGATTGGATTTCGACAATTCGGCCTCGATCATCTAAGATTGGCGTCGCGTAGGCGTGCACCCAGTAATGGTCGCCGTTTTTACAGCGGTTTTTCACAACCCCCATCCACGAGTGGCCTGATTGGAGGCGTTGCCACATCTCGTAGAAGGCCGTACGCGGCATGTCTGGATGGCGGATCAGGTTGTGGGACTGGCCAATTAGTTCGTCCCGGTGGTAGCCGCTGATGCGCTCAAAGTCTTCGTTAACGTAGGTTATCTTGCCTTTGGGGTCCGTAGTAGAAAGTATTGTGGCATCTTTGGCCACCTCTACCCGGCGCTGGGTGACGGGCTCGTTGACGCGCATGGCGGTCCTCTCTTGTTATTAACCGGGGCTAGTGGGTCCCCAGGCAGGCACAGCAAGCTTGCTCTTTATATATCTGCTTCAATTGGCTGAATCTGGTCAACGCATACCGTGTCATGTTGCGAGGATTTTGTGTCCATAATCTAATACGCGGGATAAACAGTCCAGAGCTGTTGTTGGTTTTGTCTCTACGGTTTTTCTAAGGTGCTGAAGATAAAGCACTAATTTCAAGGAGGTAAGATGCGCCCCAGTGGCCGAAGTAGTGATCAGATGCGCCCTGTTGAAATTCAGCGACATTACACCAAACATGCCGAAGGCTCGGTATTGATCGCCTACGGTGATACTCGAGTACTGTGTACTGCGAGTGTCGAACAACGTGTCCCGCCATGGCTGCGCAATAAAGGCAGGGGCTGGGTGACCGCGGAATACGGTATGCTGCCACGTTCTACTCACACCCGCAGTGATCGCGAGGCTGCGCGGGGCAAGCAGCAGGGACGGACCCTCGAGATACAGCGCCTAATAGGTCGGTCGTTGCGCGCAGTAACCGATCTGGAGGCCCTAGGCGAGCGCCAGGTAGTCGTCGACTGTGATGTTCTCCAGGCCGATGGCGGTACAAGAACCGCTGCTATAACCGGTAGTTATATCGCTTTGGTCGACGCAGTTGAGAGCCTCGTGCGGCAACGGGTGATCCGTAGTTCGCCTCTCCATGGCCAAGTGGCCTCGGTTTCGGTTGGGGTATACCGGGGCGAGGCTGTTCTGGATCTGGATTATGCTGAGGATGGTGAGGCCGAGACAGACATGAATGTAGTGATGAATGAGGGCGGTGGTTTCATTGAGATTCAGGGTACGGCTGAGGGGCATGCATTTAGGCGCGATGAGCTCGATGCCATGCTTGATCTAGCAGATAAAGGGGTAAAAGAGTTGCTTTTGGCTCAGAATGAGGCTTTGGGGGCATGAGACTGGTTCTTGCTACCGGTAACCCGGGCAAAATGGCTGAATTGTCGAGAATGCTTGCCGGCTCCGGCATAGAGGTGCTGGGACAGAAAGAATTGGAAATAGATTCAGCGCCCGAAGATGCCGCTACCTTTGTTGAAAATGCCTTGATCAAGGCCAGGCATGTCGCCAAGTGCAGTGGTTTACCAGCCGTAGCAGATGATTCAGGGCTAGTGGTTCCGGCCCTGGGTGGCGAGCCGGGTATATATTCTGCCCGCTATGCCGGCAGGCAGGGTGACGATGCTGCAAATAACCAACTTTTGCTCAGCAAGTTGGCTGGAGTGGAGAACCACCGCCGCCAAGCCGCATTCCACTGCGTAATGGTTTACTTGCGTAACTGGCAGGACCCGGCACCATTGCTAGCCCATGGGATTTGGCGCGGCTATATTGTTGATAGCCCGCGAGGTACTAACGGCTTTGGCTACGACCCACTCTTTGCAGACCCCCAGCTTGGCTTAACTGCCGCTGAACTAGACAGTGGCGCCAAAGATGCGCGTAGCCACCGTGGCCAAGCCTTGCGCGAGCTGGTCGATCAGCTGAATCGATTCGTGATCGCAAGCTAGGCATGTGTAGAGACCGGTTACCGCCGCTAAGTGTTTATATACATTGGCCGTGGTGCCTGCGACGCTGCTCCTACTGCGATTTCAATGCCTATCCGATGGGGGGCGAGACCTTAGTAGAGCCTTTTGTTGGTGGGGTTGAAGCTGAGCTGAGCCGCGTCTGCAGATGGTTTAATGAACAGCGAGCACTACTTGGTTCGACAGCCGCGCCACCGGCGGTAAGCGTGTTTTTCGGCGGCGGTACACCAAGCCTGCTGCCCGCTGCGGCTGTGCAGAGGATACTCGAAGCAGTTGGCGAACAAATTGGGCTTGCTTGGGATGTCGAGGTTACACTGGAGGCAAACCCGGGGGCTAGGGAGCGCGGTGAGTGGTGCGATTACCGGGCCGCTGGGATAAATAGGTTATCCTTGGGTGTTCAGAGCCTGGACGATCACCTTTTGCGGCGCTTGGGGAGAGTGCATGATTCACGGGCCGCGCTAAGTGCATTAGAGCAGGCCCATGCGGCTGGCTTAACGCGGGTTAATGTCGACTTGATGTATGCCCTGCCCGGGCAAACACAAAGCTCGGCTCAGGCTGATGTGACTAGGCTAGTGAACCTCGGAGTCAAGCATATCAGCCACTACCAGCTGACTATAGAATCTGGGACTCCCATAGCGCAGAACCCACCTGCGGATTTGCCTGATGACCAAGCCCAGGCGCAGATGGAGAGCGCCTGTCGCGAGCAGATGGCAGCGGCCGGGCTCAAGCGCTATGAGGTTTCAGCCTTTGCTGGCCCGGGCCAGCAGTGCGTTCACAACCTCAACTACTGGAGCTACGGTGACTTCCTGGGTATCGGGCCGGGCGCCCATGGCAAGCTCACTTTAGCGCCGGGGAAGATCGTTCGCACTGAGGCTGTGGCTTCGCCGCAGCAGTGGCTGCGCTCGGCTGGCACCGAATCGGCGGATGCCAGAGATTGGCAGCTAAGTCGCGATGAGGTGGTGTTCGAGCTGTTTGCCAATGGGCTGCGCCTGGTTGATGGCATTGCGCCATGTGAGGCGCAGGCGAATAGTGGGATTTCCTGGACTGAGCTTGAGGATTGTGTGGGGCAACTAATCAAAGACGGGTGGTTGGAATGGAGAGCGGGACGTTTGCGTGCTGCTGATGGCGCTTTTGAGCTGCTTGATTCGGCCCTTGAGTTTCTTTTACCTGCTTCCTAGTTGGCCAGCAAAGCAGTAAAATTAACAAAATATTGCATTTGAACGGAGATTACTATGGCTCGAGTTACTGTCGAAGATTGTTTGGAAAATGTCGATAACCGGTTTCAGCTAGTGCTTGCGGGGGCGAAGCGCGCCCGCCAGATCGCCAATGGGGTAGAGCCATTAGTAGCCTGGGAGAACGATAAGCCATCGGTAGTGGCCCTCCGCGAGATAGCTGATGGACATATCGGCCCATCTATCCTTGGTGTTGAAGAGGGTGGCTCTCATGAGGCCGCTCGACTTGGTGGCTTTAGTACGGCGGATGTTGTGGCAGAGGTGGGCGGCGGTCCTGCTCAGCCCGACCCGCATGCTAGTGAAGAGAGAGAATTCGGCACCCCGGACGGGGGTTCAACCAATTCAGATGAAGGCGGCGCCTGATGTATGTGGCGGTCGGATGAAGTATGGCGCGAGCCGCAAGTTTAATTGCAGATGATGATAGCGCGGCGTTGTCTGACCCGCAGCGTCGCCTGGGCGAGTTGCTCGCCGAGCTGCACGAATACCTAGATTCACACCAGGTTGAGCGAGTCGAGGAGGCTTACCGCTTCTCGGCAGCTGCCCACGAAGGACAGCGCCGGCGCAGCGGCGAGCCGTACATAGTCCATCCTGTAGCAGTAGCCCGCATCCTCGCCGAGATGCGCCTCGACGAGGAGGCTATTGTCGCGGCACTTCTCCATGACGTCATTGAAGATACGCCTACGGCTAAAGAAGGCCTTGTCGATAGGTTCGGTGAGCAGGTTGCCGAACTTGTCGATGGCGTTTCAAAACTTACCGCTATAGACGGCAAGAGCAAAGCGGAGGCTCAGGCGCAAAGCTTCCGCAAGATGATCATGGCAATGACGCAGGATATCCGCGTCATCCTGATAAAACTGGCCGATCGCCTTCACAACATGCGCACCATCTGGATTATGCCGCCGCAAAAGCGTCGGCAGATCGCCCGTGAAACCCTAGAGATCTACGCCCCAATAGCGCAGCGGCTAGGAATTAACGCGATGCGCATCGAGCTAGAGGATCTTGGTTTCGCTGCCCTCTACCCGCTGCGTTATCGCGCGCTCAAGGAGAAGTTAGCGCGGCAAAGGGGCAGGAGGGGGGTTATCCTGGATACGGTCTGCGATCAGGTGCGCAGCCGCCTGTCCCAGATGGGCATTGAGGCTAAGGTCGAGGGGCGTGAAAAACACCTTTGGTCGATCTATTGTAAGATGCTGCATAAGCAGCTTAATTTTCGTGATGTCTTTGATGTTTATGGTTTTCGGGTAGTAGTAGATTCGGTTGACGAGTGTTACCGCGTGCTCGGCATCCTGCATAATCTATATAAACCGCGCCCGGGACGAATCAAAGACTACATTGCTATCCCTAAGGCCAATGGCTACCAATCGCTCCACACTACCCTGGTGGGACCGCATCGGATCCGCCTGGAGGCGCAGATCCGCACCGGCGAGATGGATGCTGTGGCTGAGTCGGGGATAGCTGCGCACTGGCTCTATAAAGATGCCGAGGAGGGCAGCAACAAGGCTCAGATAAGGGCCCGCGAATGGGTCCAACACCTGCTCGAGATGCAGCGCAGCGCCGGCAATTCCGAAGAGTTTATCGAAAGTGTGAAGATAGACCTGGTCCCGGATGAGATCTATGTCTTTACGCCCAAAGGCGACATAATCGAGCTTCCTCATAACGCCACACCCGTCGATTTAGCCTATGCTATCCATTCAGATGTCGGTAACAGTTGTGTTGCGGCCAAGGTTGACCATCGTTTAACCCCGCTACGAACGCCTCTCAAAACTGGTCAGATGATTGAGATCGTCACTGCCCCGGTAGCCCGGCCAAACCCGGTGTGGCTTGACTTTGTGGTAACCGCAAAGGCGCGAACGGCTATTCGTCACGCCCTCAAGCGACTGGAGGGCGAAGAGGCTGTGGATCTCGGCAGACGCATGGTCGAGCGCGCTCTGGCAGCCCTGTCACTTGATCTGGAACAGCTTGATGCAGAACATGTTGAACATGCGGTTGAAAAGGCCGGCGCGGATAGCTTGGAACAGCTGTTTAAAGAGGTAGGTCTCGGCAGGCGGGTGCCGTGGTTGGTCGCACAGTTACTCTCAGGTTTAGAGCAAGGCGCAGCAGAGTTTAATGAGAGTATTGCCGAACAGGGGCACGGTGGCAACTTAACCCTGCGTGGGAACGAGGGGGCAGTCGTCAGCTTTGGCCGCTGCTGTCGGCCTATCCCGGGAGATCCTATTGTCGGTTTTGTGAGCAGTGGTCGGGGTGTGGTTATCCATCATCGCGATTGTAAAAACGTCGGCGGGCAGCGTAAACGCTACGAGAATTGGATAGACGTCGACTGGGAAGCGGAGAGTGAAAATGATTTTCCGGCTCAGATAAGCCTTGATGTAGTCAACGAACGCGGCGCACTTGCTCAGCTCGCCTATGCTATTGCCGAGCGTGGCTCAAGCATAGAGAACGTAACCATTGAAGAGCGCGATGGCATGATAGCCACTGTTAGGTTCTTGATTCTGGTTCGCGACCGTCGCCACCTGGCCTCGATAATGCGACACTTACGCGCCATGTCGGTTGTGCAGCGCATTTCGCGGAAGATCAATTAGGACAAGAAGTTTTTTAGTCGGTATTAAGGAGGAGATATGTCAAACCTTCAGACAGTTGAGACAACTGCGGCTCCTGCCGCCATAGGTCCTTATAACCAAGCAGTCAAGGCCGGTGAATTTGTCTATGTTTCCGGACAGATACCGTTGGACCCAGAGACCGGTGAACTGGTTGGTGCCGACATGCACAGTCAGATAGAACGTGTCTTTGCTAATCTCGGCGCTGTTGCCGAAGCCGCTGGCGGATCTTTAGCGGATGCGGTGCGCATAACAGTCTACTTGACCGACCTGAGCCATTTTTCACTGGTCAACGAAGTGATGGCGGATGTCCTCGCCCAGCCCTACCCGTCGCGAGCTGCAGTGGGCGTTAGCGCCTTGCCTAAGGGGGCAGCGGTAGAGATGGACGCAATCCTGTATCTTCCCAACAAGGCCTAAAGCTTAGCTGTGATAGCGCCAGACTGGCGCCTGCAAGCACTACCCGGAGTGGGTGAGCGAAGCGTACAGCGGCTGCATAGATTAAATATCTATACCCTTGCAGATCTGTTGCTGCACTTGCCCATCCGTTACGAGGATCGGACTCGCTTGCGCAGGATAGCCGATCTGAGTGCCGGTGAGCGGGCCCTGGTCGAGGGTGCTATTGCTTGGAGCGAGGTAGCTCAGGGGCGGCGTCGGCGCCTGCTCTGCCGTATCAGTGATGGCTCAGGTCAGCTGGATCTGGTCTTCTTTAACTATCCCCCGAAAACCGCCGAGCGGCTCCAGCGCGGCTTGTGGCTGCGCTGCTTCGGTGAAGTGCGTGCAGGCTATGGCAGCCTGCAGATGGTTCACCCCGAGTACAAGCGGGTCAAACCCGGCGACACTGATCGGTTGAGTGAGGCCTTGACCCCTGTCTACCGGAGCACCGACGGGTTGCATCAAAAAAAACTAAGAAGCCTGGTCGATGTTGCCTTGGAGTTGTTTGCCCAACACGGGCAGGATCATCTCGACGGGTCTATGCTTCCTGAGTCTGGCTGGCCAGGACTGTTGGAGGCGTTCCAGCAGATTCATCGGCCGTCTCCGGAGACGGACACCCAGGCCTTGCTTGAGGGGCGCCACCCGGCTGTGCAAAGGGTGGCGTATGAGGAGCTGCTAGCCCATCACTTGACACTGCGGCGTTATCGGCTCAACTTGCATGCTGCTGCCACCGCGCCGGTATTGGATGGAGGGGAGGGGTTGGCCGGCCAACTGCGCGACACACTCCCCTTTGAGCTTACCGCTGCGCAACTCCGGGTCGATAGCGAAGTGGCTGCAGACATGGCGCAACCTAGTCCGATGCTGCGCTTGCTGCAAGGCGATGTAGGCTCGGGGAAGACGGTTATTGCAGCATTGGCCTGTGCCCGTGCCATAGGCAGCGGTTATCAGGCTGCTGTCATGGCCCCAACCGAGTTGCTGGCCGAGCAGCACTGGCGAACCCTGTCGAGTTGGTTGATTCCCCTTGAGGTGGAGTTGGCTTGGCTCAGTGGTAGTGCGTCAACAGCGCAAAGGCGTAGTGCCATGCAGAGTTTGGCTGCAGGACGGGCAGGAGTAGCCATTGGCACCCATGCTTTATTCCAAGAGGCGGTTGAGTTTTTCAGGCTGGGGTTGGTGGTGATAGATGAGCAGCACCGATTCGGCGTCAATCAACGTCTTGCCCTGAAGGAGAAGGCGGGTAGTGTTGAGCCCCACCAGTTGAGCATGACTGCAACTCCCATCCCCCGCACACTGGCAATGACCATCTATGCCGATCTTGATGTCTCGTTGCTAGATGAGCGTCCCCCAGGGCGGGGTGAGGTCAAGACCGTGGCGGTCTCCAGTGCAAGACGTGATGAAGTGATTGAACGGATACGGGGAGCCTTGCTTGAGGGGCGCCAAGCATATTGGGTATGCACCCTGGTGGAAGCCTCTGAGGAGCTTGATGCCCAGGCAGCTGAGGAGACGGCCGAGGAGCTCGCGCGAGAGCTTGATGAATGCACTATTGGGCTGATACATGGGCGCATGGCCGCGGCCGAAAAAGAGAGGGCTATGGCGCAATTTGCGGCTGGCGAGATCGAACTGTTGGTGGCGACGACGGTGATTGAAGTGGGGGTGGACGTTGCCAATGCCAGCCTGATGATAATCGATAATGCTGAGCGTCTTGGTTTGGCTCAGCTGCACCAGTTAAGGGGGCGGGTTGGCCGGGGTAGTTCGGCGTCGAGTTGCGTGCTCATGTATCATGGACCGTTGTCAGCCGTATCCCGTCAGCGCCTAGAGGTTATGCGTGAGACCACCGATGGGTTTGTTATCGCCGAGCGGGATTTGCAGATTCGTGGCCCCGGTGAGTTTCTCGGCTCGCGACAAACCGGTGATCTCGGCTTAAAGGTCGCTGATTTGAGTCGCGATAAAGCTCTGTTGGATACCGTGCAGCGGGTTGCTGGGCGACTCTTGACTGAACAGCCTGATGTGGTTGAGGCCTTGATTGAGCGCTGGATAGGAGAGGCTCAGCGCTACGGACAAGTGTAAGGCATGAGGCAATGGTATTAGGTGGTTGGGTTTGGATAAACGATTCACGCAACGGATGAGGTGGCAGCATCGAGACGCACGCTGGCGTCCGAGCATAGCTGCCTTGCCGTGCCGACCGCCGGTATGGGTGCGTGAGCTTATTGCTGTAAAGGGGTCACTGACTGCGCAGCTAGAGCGCTTCGGCAATGTCGAGGTAACTCTCCTCTGGCAGGGGATGGCACGACCATCTGCAGACGAGGCACTTGCCTTGGGAGAAGATCCGCGGCGGTGGGTGTGGTTGCGTGAAGTAATCTTAAACTGTACTGCTGGGCAGCGTATCTATGCGCGGAGCGTAATGCCGCGGCTGATGCCCGGGCCCTGGGCGAGTGTTACTCGCCTTGGTGCGCAGCCTTTGGGTAGACTTATATTTGCAGCGCCGGATGCGCGGCGCGGGCCTTTGGCAGTGGCGCGCTTACAGGGCGAAGAGCCACTGGCTTGGCGCTTGTATCGTTATGGTGAGGATGCTGTACCAGGGGCATGGGCTCGCAGATCTACTCTAATGGCAGGCCGGCAGAGTATCCTGGTAACCGAAGTGTTCTTGGCAGCAAGCTGTAGGGAGGTGGCCGAGGGTGAGTTGGCAAGCAGATAGCAGCACCGGATCGTGGATCCTGGAGCGCCTGCGTACCTATGCCGAACTGGCTAGACTAGATCGTCCGATCGGGAATTTCCTGCTGCTTTGGCCGGTAATGTGGTCTTTGTGGCTTGCTGCCGAGGGTGTTCCTGATCTGGATATCCTGGTTATATTTGTGTTCGGTGTGCTGATAATGCGCGCCGCTGGGTGTGTTATCAACGATTACGCTGATCGCCATATTGACGGCCAGGTCAAGCGTACCCGTACGCGACCCTTTGCGACTGGTCGGGTGAGTGAGCGCGAGGCGCTATTAGTCTTCGTGCTGTTATGCTTGTTGGCGTTTGCGCTGGTACTCTTTACCAATCCGCTCACCATCCTGCTGTCTTTGGTTGCGGTGGTGCTGGCAGCCACTTATCCGTTCACCAAGCGTTACACTCATTTGCCTCAGGTGCACTTGGGGGTGGCCTTCGGTTGGGCTGTGCCCATGGTTTTCGCAGCCCAGAGCGGTGAATTGCCGGTGGTAGTATGGCTGCTGATGTTGTCTGCGGTGCTCTGGGCGACGGTCTACGATACTATGTACGCCATGGTTGATAGGGACGATGACCTGCAGATCGGGGTCAAGTCAACGGCGGTGCTCTTTGGCGACCTCGATAGGCTGATGATAGGCTTTTTGCAAGTGTTGATGATCATTGCGCTTATCCAGGTTGGACTGCACCTGGGCTTGGGAGCTGCATATTACGGCGGGATAACAGGCGCTGCCTTGCTCTTTGTCTATCAGCAGTACCTTATCCGCAATCGTGAACGTCAGGCTTGTTTCCGCGCCTTCCTCAATAACGCGTGGCTAGGCGGGCTAGTATTTTTGGGGATTTTCTTGGATATCCACTGGCTTGGCTTCCAGTAGATATTCAAGGCTAGCTATTAATACTGGCTCTCGCCACAGCCCAGAGATCTACTCGCTCGGCCCCGGCACTGATCAGCGCCTTTGCTGCGGAGATCGCCGTAGCTCCGGTGGTTACAACGTCGTCGAGCAGTGCTACGTGCTTGGGTAGAGAAGAGCGGGCGTCTACCGCAAAAGCCTCGTCAACATTGGCGCGACGCTGACCTGCCGTAAGCAGTGACTGCTGTGAAGTGGCCCGACGGCGGTTGAGGATGGGCGTTGTAATTATGCTCGGGTTGTCTTTGCTGATTGCCCTGGCTAGCTCATTGGTCTGCTCAAAGCCACGCTGGCGGAGCCGTCGGTAATGAAGTGGCAGCGGGATAAGGTGCCTGGGTAAGCTCTTCTCGCTAGCTTCCAGTGCCTTAGAGAGAATCTTGCCGAGCAACTGCCCCTGCGCCAGGTTGCCGTGGTACTTAAAGCCACCGACCAAGGTCGCTACGGCCCCCTCGTAAAGCAGCGGTACGGTAGCGCTAGTAAAGGGCCAGGGTTCGTTGATGCAGCGGCAGGGTAAATCTTGACCCTGAGCCGGCATGGCGCAGCGTGGGCAAGCGGGGCTGTTCCAAGGCAATGATTCTTGGCAGCCAAGGCATAGGTCTATGCCTGAATCACCGCTATCGCCACAAAGCCTGCATAACGGCGGGTAACAGGCTTCTAGCGCAGCCTGCAGCGGGTTTTTGAGTTGCAGATAGCGGAAATAGTTGACCATGGTTGCCTCCCTGCTATCATCACTAGTCAGAATGTCACGTTCCAATAGAGCTAAGATAGCATACTAAGATGACTCAGCAAGCCAGTCCGAACTGGACTTATAGCCAAGTACGCGAATTATTCGAACGCAGCCTGCCGGATCTGCTGTTTACGGCGCAGGGCGTCCATCGTCAGAACTTTGATCCAAATCTGGTGCAGGCAAGTACTCTCTTGTCGGTAAAGACTGGGGCCTGCGCCGAAGATTGCGCCTATTGTTCGCAGAGCGCGCGCTATGATACCGGCCTTAATCCGGAGGCCTTGGTCGATGTCGATGCTGTGCGCGGCGCTGCGCGCCGGGCGCGCGAGGCGGGCGCACTAAGGTTGTGCATGGGTGCGGCATGGCGTGGCCCCAAGGAGCGCGATATCGAGCCGCTAGTAGCAATGGTTCAGGCGGTCAAAGCGGAGGGTTTGGAAGCTTGTCTATCTGCCGGTCTGCTCGCTGAGGGGCAGGCGCAGAGGCTTGCCGAAGCTGGGCTCGACTACTTTAACCACAATCTCGATACCTCGCCGGATTTCTACAGTGAGGTTGTCTCTACCCGGACCTATGATGAGCGCCTGGAGACTCTGGAGAGGATACGCGCAGCGGGGATGCAGGTCTGCTGCGGGGGGATTATTGGCATGGGAGAGTCGCGGGATGATCGCATCGAGCTGTTAAGAACCCTCGCCAATCTGCCCGTGCAGCCGCAAAGCGTCCCAATTAATAGGCTTATCCCTATACCGGGAACGCCCATGGAGGATGTGGAGGCGCTCGATCCGTTCGAGATGGTGCGTACCATTGCGGTGTCCCGCATCTTGTTGCCGCGCTCCTATGTGCGCCTTTCGGCCGGCCGCGACGGTATGAGTGACGAGTTGCAGGCAATGTGCTTCATGGCCGGTGCGAATAGCATGTTTTTTGGCGATAAGCTGCTGACGACTGATAATCCCGATACTGATCACGATTTGCGCCTGCTAAAGCGCCTCGGCATGGCCCTAGAAGAGCGTGAACACGCCTGTGCAGAGCTGGAGCCTTGATAGACTCCACCGCCGATGCAGTAACTAGGCTCGATGCCCGACTGCAGCCGTGGTTGCAAAGTAGGCGTGATGGCGGTTTGTGGCGTCAGGTAGAGCCGCTATACGGCTATGACGGGGCGCGGGCGAGCACTAGCGCCGGTCGCTCTATACGGGTTATGTGCGGCAATGATTACCTTGGCCTGGCGACGGATCCTCGTCTCGCGCAGGCGATGATCGGATATGCCGGGCGTAGCGGTGTCGGCACGGGTGCTGCGCACTTGGTGACCGGCCATCGGCGGGAGCATGCTGAACTGGAAGGAGCGCTAGCGGAGTTTACCGGCCGCGAGGCGGCGTTGCTCTTTTCTACCGGCTACATGGCCAATCTAGGCGTTATAAGTGCCCTTGTTAGGCGCGGTGAGCGAGTTGGCGAAGATCGTCTCAACCATGCCTCACTTATCGATGCCCTGCGTTTAGCCGGTGCTAAAAGTCTGCGCTATCCTCACGCCGATGTATCTCAACTCAGCAGCCGCTGCGCGCAACTCGACGCCTCTTTGGCGATGGTTGTTACCGATGGGGTGTTCAGCATGGACGGTGATGTGGCCCCGCTCAATGAATTGGCCTGCCTTGCGGATCGGAGTGGCGCTATCCTGGTTGTTGATGATGCTCATGGACTGGGAGTGTTGGGGGAGAATGGCCGCGGCAGTATATCGGCAAGCGGCTGCGCTGACCGGCAAGTGCCCGTGCTAGTGGGCACATTAGGTAAAGCGTTTGGCGTCTTCGGGGCGTTTGTTGCCGGCAGTAAATGCTTGATTGAGACCTTGATGCAGGCGGCCCGGACATATATCTATACTACAGCTCTGCCACCGGGGGTGGCTACGGCTGCTTACCAAGCTGTGCTCATTGCCCAACAGGAGTCCTGGCGGCGGGAGAGGGTGATAGCCATGGCCCGGCGGTTCCGCCTGGGCGCTGAGCAGCTGGGCCTGCCCGTAGGTGGGAATAGGCAGATTACTACTCCAATTCAGCCGATTATAGTCGGCAGCGCACAAAATGCCTTGAGTTGGAGTAGCGAACTAGAGCAGGCCGGGTTCCGCGTTGCGGCTATACGACCACCGACGGTGCCGGAGGGGACCTCAAGGTTGCGGATAAGCTTCACTGCTCAGCATAGTGAAGATGATGTTGATCAGTTGCTTGAGGTCCTGGCTAGGACAATGCAGCGGCATCCAGTGGCGGATTGAGTCAATGATGCGGGTGCACCCTCTGCACTGTTTGCCTGGCTGGTCTTTTACTAGCTCAATATTCAGCGAGCTAGTTAGCCACCTTCCCGCTCGCTTGGAGCCCCGCCTATGGGAGTTGCCTGGACACGGTGGGAGCCCCGATCCGGCCGCTAATACTCTCGACGGGGTGGTAACGGCTCAGGTGAGCAACATTGGCTCAGTTGCAGCCGGTAATAATGACAAAAGCCGCGCCGAGGATGGGTCTATTTGGCTCGGTTGGTCGCTAGGTGGGACCATAGCAGTAGATATGTGGCGCCGCGAATTGCCCATTAAAGCGTTAATCATGATAGCTGCAACCCCGCGCTTCTGTGTTGCTGAAGACTGGTCCGACGCGGTGCAACGCAGCGATCTTGAGGCGATGATAGAAGCCTTAGGGAAGAACCCGCAGGCGGTCGTGAAACGCTTTAGAAGTAATTTGGCTAAGGCCTCCTCTGCTGACCGGCAGGCCGTTCGGGGAGTTGGTCAGGCAACTCAGGCGGGGCTTGCGGCGGGGTTGAATGCTCTGCTTGAGGCCGATCTGCGCTCGGTTCTAGATAGCCTGTCCGAGCGCGAGGTGCCTAGCTTGTGGATTGGCGGCGACCGCGATCCGCTAGTGCCCGCTGCGGCGCTAGAGTGTGCTGCCCAACTTGCGGGCGGAGAATCGTGCATCATCCCTGAGGCTGGTCACCTACCCCATGTGACCCACAGTCTAACGGTTGCTGAATTGATCGACGATTTTGTGCAGCGGAGGATAAGTGAGCCGATCGACTAATCAGCCATTCGAGCGGGATAAGGTGCGGCAGCGATTTGATAAAGCCGCTTCTAGCTATGACCAAGTGGCTGTGCTGCAGCGCGAGGTAGGCAATCGGTTGCTGGAGAGCTTGCGCCCTGCACAGATAGATCCAAGTCGCATTTTAGATCTTGGCGCTGGTACCGGATATGTGACTAGGTCTTTGCTCAAGGAGTTTCGTCAGGCAAGCGTCTTTGCCCTCGATGTAGCCCCAGCCATGCTTCGCCATAATCGGCCTCGTGCCCCTTGGTTACCTTGGGTGCGCAAACCGCATTGTGTCTGTGCTGATTTGCACAGCTTGCCCTTTGCAGACGCAACCTTCGATTTGGTTGTTTCCAATCTCGCTCTGCAGTGGTCAGATGAACTGCCGCGGGCGTTGGCGGAGATACGTCGAGTTACCAGCCCCCAAGGCGCTGTCTTTTTTTCGACATTCGGCCCGCAGACTCTCTATGAGTTACGCGAGGCGTGGAGTGAAGTTGATGACTATGAGCATGTCCACCGTTTCATCGATAAGCATACGGTTGGCGATTTAATGCTAGCAGCCGGTTTTAGCGGGCCGGTCGTAAGCGGTGAGAACATTACCTTGACCTATGATCAGCCGCGTGAGGCGATGCGCGATCTCAAAAAATTGGGCGCCGCCAACCTTGCTACTAACCGCAGCCGCGGGCTGACATCACCTCATCGTTTGGCCCGGGTCGAGGCGGCATACTCAATAGCTCATAGGAATCAGCAAGGCCGTGTACCAGCTACATATGAAGTTATATACGGCCACGCATGGAGTTGCCCAGCAACAGACTGCAGTGATCAGGAGGGTACATGCCGGGCCTGTTCGTAACCGGTACCGATACAGGGGTCGGCAAAACCCTGGTTAGCGCAGGGTTGATAGTTGCCCTGCAGCGCCAAGGGGTAGAGGTCATGGCAATGAAGCCGGTTGCTGCAGGCTGTCATTATGTTGCCGGACAGTTGCGCAATGAGGATGCTGAGCAATTCCATAGCCTGCTGAATTGCCAGACAGATTACTCAACAATTAACCCATGTGCCCTGGAGGCCGCGGCGGCTCCTCATATCGTTGCTGCTGAGCAAGGCCAAAGGATAGATGTCGACGGCCTGGCTGCCGCTATACGAGTTCAGAGCGAGCAGCGTTTTACGCTGGTTGAGGGCGCAGGAGGATGGCGAGTCCCCCTAGCAGGCCACGAGGATGTCGGGACATTGGCCCTGCGCAGTAATTTACCGGTTTTACTAGTTGTTGGTATCCGGTTGGGATGTATAAACCACGCCCTGCTCAGCGCTGAGGCCATACTAAACGATGGCGCCAATCTTTTGGGTTGGGTGGCAAGTGATCTGGAGCCAGAAGATACGCGTCTTGATGCTCAAGTTGCCGCCCTTGATGAGCGCATGCCGGCGCCTCGTTTAGGGCGTTTGCCAGCCTTTGCCCAGCCGAGTCCAAGCCTCGCTGCAGAATACCTTGATGTCAGCAGCTTGATGGAGCTAATCGAGGCGTTAAAGAATCCCATCTGAGCCTATCTTTTTGTTCCTGCCTTGCGCTTGGTGTGACTTAGCCAGTCACCATCTTCTATACGGTGGGCATAAGGTGGCACCTTATTTATCCAGTATATGTAGCAGGTGATGGGCTCTTCTGAGGCGCTATTTGGGGTTACTGCAACCTTTTCACGGCGAAACAGACCGGCCTTGGGGTGGTTTATATCAGCGTCTTCGTAGGCGTCGAGGACCTTGAAGACGCGGCGCGAGTCGATTATCTCGAGGATTTGGCCCCTAACCCAATGCTGTTGTTGCTCTTTTCCGGCAAGCAAGGGCACAGCGCCGGGAAAAGCGCCTAGATCGTAGAGGCGGCCAGGTACACAAGCATCGTCGATCTTATCAGTATAGCGCGTGATTGCTGCTTGCACCTGTGGATCTTGAGGGTTGTCGAGGATGGTGCCGTAGGCAAAGAGTCGATCCCGTGTGGTCATGGTCCGCCCCTCAGGTAAAGCAGTACAATATATCTGTGGATAAATCAACGCTATAGTCGGTAAATGATACACATGCTTGAGGAGGTAGACCAATGCGAATCTTGAGTAACTCGCTTGTTGATGGTCAGCCAATCGCGCAGAAGTATGCCTTTGGTGTCCCGGACGAAGAGAATCATATGGCCTTCGGGCCCAATAAAAGCCCGCACATTGCTTGGCAGGATTTGCCAGCCGGAACAAAGTCACTGGTCATAATCTGCCATGATCCTGATGCGCCCAGTAGTGCTGAAGATGTCAATCGTGAGGACAAAGAGGTCCCTGCCGATTTGCCGCGCGTCGATTTTTATCACTGGTTACTAGTCGATATTGACCCGCAGCTCGGTGAGTTGGCCGAGGGGGCGTATGCTGATGGCGTAGTGCCAGGCGGGAAGCGCGATACCAATGCGCCTAATGGAGCTCGGCAGGGGGTGAATGACTATACCGATTTTCTCGCCGGCAGCGAGGAATTAAGCGGCGTCTACTACGGCTATGATGGTCCCTGTCCGCCTTGGAATGACTCCATAGCCCACCGCTACGTCTTTACGCTCTATGCCTTGGATGTTGAACGAGCACCGGTTGAGGAGGGTTTTCGCGGTGCTGAACTGTTAGGAGCTATTCGAGGCCATATTCTGGCACAGGATTGCATAACCACCACTTACAGCCTTAATCCAAGGGTTCCGGCTTGAATTGACGCAGTGTCTCCGCGAACCTCTTTCATCATCGCGGCCCCGTTGTGGAGGGGCCGCGAGTGGTCCGCGCAGTGATCACGAGGCGCAGGGGAGCGCAGATGAGACAAGTGAGGCCTTTGCAATGCCTTAAGACCTGAAAATCCGCTTTCAGTCGCCACCATGGCCGAGTCTGTGCAGGATTTCTTCGATATGCTGCTGCATCTGCTCGTCAATGCTGAGAAATCTCATGCCCGTGGCAAAATAAGAAGGGTTTACATCCTGGGCTGACCAGCGCACCTCGGCATCGACAGTTAGTCCAATTTCGCCAGCTAGCCTGCTGCCCTTTTCTCCCTCTATCCTCACGCGCAACTGTTCGCCTATGGCTTGGCGCTGGTGGCCGACTATAAGCAGGCCGCCTAGGGATAAATCAGCCAAAACCCCCATCCTCTCCCCGCTGACCGCGTTGAATACCGGCAAGTAGTAGAGCAGGTGAGACCGTTTCCCGGTGCGCCGGAATCGCTCTAGCTTGGGTTTGTAGCGGCCACTCTGCTTACTCATTTAGCTGTTCCTTAAGTTATCCGTCACACTAGTTCTGCAGTTTGCTTGGTGCTAGTTTGGCCAGACGCAGTTATCGCAACGCGCCACTCTACATCATTAATGCCTCGACATGAGCGGCTGCACAGCGTCCAACGCTGGACAGGTTATAGCCTCCTTCAAGCACAGAGACAACCCTACCGTTGCAGTGCTGGCGAGCAATGGCGACAAGTTCACGCGTTGCCCATGAAAAATCGGTCTCATCGAGGCGCAGCGTAGCAAGGGGGTCAGAGCGGTGACCGTCAAAGCCCGCCGATATGAGGATCAGCTCCGGCTCAAGTTGGTCAATCGCCGGGAGTATCGAGCCGGAAAAGATCTCCCGAAAGCGCTCAGAACCATCTCCATCGGCCAATGTAGCGTTGATAATGTTCTTGGGAGAGTCCTGGGAAGGAACGCCGGTGCCTGGAAACAGGGGGTGCTGGTGGGTGGAAAAGTAGTTAAAGCGCGACCTTCCCCGGCTTATCTGCTCGGTGCCATTGCCGTGGTGCACATCAAAATCTACCATAGCAACCCGTTCCAGGCCGTATTGCCCAACTGCATGGGCAGCGCCAACCGCGACATTATTAAAAAAGCAAAAGCCCATCGCCCTATCCGCCTCGGCATGGTGGCCAGGCGGGCGTACGGCACAAAAGGCGCGCTGGGCTTTGCCTTGAAAGACGCCGTCAATGGCGTGACAGACGCTGCCGGCTGCACGCAGTGCTGCCTCGCCACTGTGCGGGCTGAGTAGCGTATCCGGGTCTATATGGGTATACCCGGAATCGGGAACACTAGCCAGGATTTCGGCCACGTAATCCGGATCGTGGGCGCCTTCAAGTTGCTCGCGAGTCGCCATCGGCGCTTCTTCGCGGATCAGAAACTCGAAAATGGGGTCCTCCAGCGCAGCAATGATGGTACGCAGGCGGGCAGCGCTTTCCGGGTGGCCGCTGCTGGTGTCGTGCTCGAGACATGCTGGGTGGGTTACAAGCCAAGTACTCACAGCTATCACTTTCCTACTTTTGCCCAGGCGAACACCCAGGGTACATCGAAAGAGGGTATCTCTGCCTCCCAGTCGCCCCATTCTGGGAAGGTTGCAGCTAAACCGGCACGGATCTCTTCTCGCAGGCCCGGTTCATTCGCACCACAACATTGCATGCTCATCACCCCTCCGGGGCGGAGGCGTCGGCGGACCTTGGCAAAGATTTCGCAAATGTAATCCGTTCTGGGTTGATCAACTCGAATCGGGTCCATGGTCAGATCATATACTATACCGTCCCAGGTGTCCGGCGCGTCGAGGAAGGCAAAGGCATCTCCGACGATTACCTCTGCACCGTCGCGCTCGAAGGCGTCGCCACACAGGTTGGGCAGGTATTGTTTAGCGAGTTCGATTACTTCGCCATCAATATCTACTAATACAGCTCGTTGTGCCCCGGCATCGAGAAGACCTCGCAGCACGCCGCCATCTCCACCGCCGAGAATGAGCGATTCGGCATAGGAGTCGTTATCCACTAGTGGCGAGATGATTGCCTGATTGTAGGGTGTGTCGGCATCGGCAATTTGCAAATCGTCATCAAGATAGAGGAGGTGGCCAACGCTCGGATCGTAGGCGATAACGATATTTTGGTAGGCAGAGCTGCGCCTTTCCACCACCTCCTGGTTATAGCGAACGTATTCCGGCTGCATAGACGGCTCCGGTTGGTAAAGTAGGTCGACCCCAAGTCTGGTTAAGTCGATTTTGCTGCGATTACAGTGATACGCGCAACTTGAATGTTGGCAACTGGTTCGATTTTATCGCGACTGGCTGCCACGTACGAAACGGTAAATCGCCACCTCGGCGAGGAGATTAGGTGAGAGATTGAGCAGCGGGTTGGATCGGTGGGCGCGATCCAGTGTGCGACGCTCGAGAATCTCTATCCCCATGCTCGAACACAAGCGTTCGAAGTCACGGAGTGTGCATAGATGGATATTGGGCGAGTTATACCAAGCATTAGGTAGAGCCGGGCTGCGCGGCATTCGGCCACGCAAGAGCAACTGCATGCGCAGCCGCCAGTAGCCGATGTTGGGGAAGGTGACTATGCCGTGGCGGCCGACCCGAAGCAGGTCTTCAAGCAGTTTGTCGGGGTAGCGAACAGCTTGGATGGTCTGACTCATGATCACATGATCGAAGCTATCGCGGTGAAAATCCGCCAAACCTTCGTCTAAGTCGGCGCGTACCACGTTAACGCCGCGATCCATGCACCTGGTAACCTTGCGTGGATCGATTTCCAGGCCGTAAGCGGTCACTCCTTTACGTTGCACTAGATACTGCAGCAGTGTTCCGTCCCCACAGCCCAGATCGAGGACTCGCGAGCCGGGTTCTATCCAATCGGCAACTATCTCTAGCTCTCGCCGGAGCGGATTCATATCTCTACCTCCCGGGCAACATTACCCATGTAGGCAGAAAAGGCCTCAAGGTATCTGGGGATCGGCATCAAGAAGGCATCGTGACCTTGGGTGGCCTCTATCTCCATGTAGCTCACGGGTTTCTCTTTCTGCAACAGGGCGCGGAGTATCTCGCGGGAGCGGGAAGGGGCAAATCGCCAGTCGCTAGAGAATGACAGCAGCAATGTGGAACATTGTATCGGCTCAATTGCAGCGGAAAAGTCATCACTGTGCTCTGCGGCGGGATCAAAGTAGTCGAGGGCCTTGGTCATGAGCAGGTAAGTATTGGCATCAAAGTCCTGAACGAAGCGTTGCCCTTGATAACGGAGATAGCTCTCGACCTCAAAATCGACTTCATCAAAATCGAAACTCATGCTGCCGCGCAGATCACGGCCAAACTTGGCCCGCATCGCATCGTCGGAGAGGTAGGTGATATGGCCGAGCATCCTCGCCACAGCCAAGCCACGCCGTGGCGATACACCGTAATCGTAATAGCGCCCACCGTGGAATTCGGGATCACCCATAATAGCTTGTCGGGCGACCTCGTTGAAGCCGATATTCTGCGCCGATAAGCGCGGAGCCGCTGCGATAACGATAGCGTGACGCAAGCGCTCGGGGTGATCTATGGCCCATTGCAGTGCCTGCATGCCGCCGAGGCTGCCGCCTGCCACTGCTGCCCACTGCTTGATGCCGAGTTGGTCAGCAAGGCTTGCTTGGCTTCGCACCCAGTCGCGGACGGTAACTACCGGGAATTGGTCGCCATACGGCTTATTAGTGTGCGGATTGATGCTCGCTGGCCCGGTCGAGCCGTGGCAGCCGCCAAGGTTGTTGCTGCAGACTACGAAGAAGCGGTTGGTGTCGAGGGGTTTGCCGGGGCCAATGCATGTCTCCCACCAACCTGGCTTGCGGTCATGCTCTGAATGGTAGCCGGCCGCGTGGTGGTTGCCGGACAGTGCGTGACAGACCAGGATGGCGTTGCTGGCATCACGGTTTAGTTCACCGTATGTCTCGTAAACCAACTCATAGCGGGGTAGCTCGCGACCGCAGTCGAGGGCGAGCGGCTCTTCGAACACCGCTTTGTGCTGAGTAACAAGACCTACGGAATCGATCGGCGGGCTTCTGACCATAGACAAATAATAACTCGCGGACACAAGCGTTGCAGTTTATCGAGCCTAGGCGTGGCAGGACAAGCCGTCAGATGGATTAAGATACCCGCCAGGCCAGCCAGATAGCCCGACGGGTTTGCAAAATGCCCTTTTCGTTGCCTAGATAGGAACAGGCACTTGGCCGCGCAGCGGGTATACCAACATCATCCGGGCTACATGGATAAGGATAAGCGCCACTAGTGGCGACAAATCAAGTCCCCCCATGTCCGGCAGCAGTGAACGTATAGGGCGCAGCACTGGGTTGGTTAATTGATAAAGGAGGTTGAGGCCTGGATGGCTCGCGGTTGGGTTGACCCAGCTTATGATGACCCCAACAAGAATAAGAATTGTATATAAGTTTAGTAGCAGCCCTAGTATTCGGCTAATCGATTCCAGCAACAAAGGCATCATGGCCGGCTGCTGGCCAAAATAGAGCCAGGAGACTATGGAGATAGCTGCCACCTGTAACGCTAGCATTAGCACAATGGCAGCAAGGTCAATGCCGTACACCGAGGGGATAACCCGCCGCAGTGGGTTAAGTGTCGGGGACGTGGCGCGGACTAGAAACTGCGATATCGGATTGAAAAAGTCCGCTCTTACCGCTTGTAACAAGAAACGCAGCATCACCGCCAATATGTATAGATAGAAGGCGGTGCCGATAAGAAAGATCAGTGGGTCAGTAAAGTAACTCGATCCCATTATTGTTCCCCAAGCAGGTTGCCTAACTCTTCAGCGCGGTCTGCGGCCGCTTTTACGGCCTTGCCTATCGCTGTGTGAAAATCGTGATCATTGAGTACGTTTAGGGCGCTTTCGGTAGTGCCTCCAGGCGAGGTGACACGTTGACGCAATTGGCCAGGTGAGTCCTCTGATTCCAATGCCATTCTTGCTGCCCCAGTAGCGGTTTCCAGGACCAATAGACGCGCCCGCTCGCGATCAAGCCCCTGTTCTGCCGCTGCATCTTCCAATGCCTCCATGAGCAGAAAGAAGTAAGCAGGTCCACTACCGGAGGTTGCTGTAACGATATCCATATCCTCTTCAACGTCAAGCCACAGAGTTTGGCCGACAGCGCGCATTAGCGATTCGGCGAGATCTTGTTGAGCTTTATTGACTTGGGCGTTGGCGAGTAGCGCCGTGGCTCCGCTGCGCACTAAAGATGGTGTATTGGGCATAGTGCGAACCACTGCAACGCCTTCACCTAGCCAGCGCTCTATGTCCTGCATGCGCACACCGGCAGCAACTGAAATGGTCAGTGACTGCTGCTTGTGTATCAATCCACTGAGTTCTTCAGCAACGCTACGCACTATTGGTGGCTTGACAGCCAGGATAACCGCCGCTGCATCAGTGGCGGCATCGGTGTTGCTCGCGGAGGGAACAATACCCAGTTCACTGGCTAGCATGTCCCGGCGCTCTGCGTTAGGTTCGGCGATGCGGATCTGATCGCTCGGGTAGCCATCTGCTAAAAGACCGCCGATCAGCGAGCGGGCCATATTGCCGCCGCCAATAAAGGCTAATTGAGCGTTGCTGGGCATACTCTACCTCCTGTCAATTGTTGCGTGGCCCGAAGATTGCAGTGCCGACACGGACATAATTAGCTCCCTCGGCGATTGCCGCATCAAGATCGAGCGACATACCCATGGATAGGGTGTCCATTCTAAACCCTTCATCCTGAAGCTGCTCATAAAGCTTGCGCAGCTTGGCAAATGAGCGGCGCTGCTCAGTGCAATCAGTGCTTGGCTCAGGTATAGCCATCAGGCCGCGCAGACGTACCCCAGGCAAATCGGCCGTCGCGGCTGCAAGTGGTAAGACTTCCTCAGGTGAACAGCCAGCTTTCTGGGTTTCTTCGCTAATGTTCACCTGTAGACATATATTAATTGGCGGTAAGGCGTCAGGGCGTTGATCGCTAAGGCGCTGAGCTATTTTGGCTCGGTCGATGGTGTGCACCCAGTCGAAGGTTGTGGCGGCCGCTCGGGTTTTATTCGACTGTAGGCTGCCGACCAAGTGCCACTCGATATCGCTGCTGGCAAATGTTGATTGTTTTTCTGCTGCCTCTTGCAGGTAATTCTCGCCGAAGGCTAGTTGGCCGGCTTGATAGGCTGCCCGTATTGCCTCAACGGGTTGCCTTTTGCTTACTGCCAGCAAACTGACGCTGTTGGGTGTACGACCGTATGCCACTTCCGCGGAGCGGATACGTTCGATTACCCTCTCAAGGTTGGTTGCTATGTCTGGGTTGGGGGCATTCATTGCATCACATCCTGAGAGCTTAGTACGGATAATAATACGAGTTAAGACGCGTTGCGTCGAATCGCCCTCAAGCAGATTGCTATGGCTGCGAACCCCGAAATTCCGTGCTAAGATTATGGTTGTTTTTGGTGTGCAAGGGTACAGGTAGAGTGTATGCGGGTACTTTTAAGCGCTGCGTGGTCGGTGGCAAGCTTGGTGGCGGTTGTGGTTGTGGTGCACCATAACGAGGCTTGGCCCGCGCATCTTCCCGCGCAAATCAAGGGAGCTGCTTGGGAGCAAGGGGTGGATGAGCAGCTGCAGGACGCAGCATCAATGCCACAGGCAACCCCGGCTGTTATCGAAATCCTGACAGCAGGGGATGATGCCGATCCCGCTCTGCGGGTCGACTCAAATCGAGTTATCTCCATGCAGCGGCTTGAGGAGATAATTGCCGAGGCAGCGGAGTCGACTGGACTAGATATAGACCTTATTCGAGCTGTAGTGCGCACCGAAAGCGATTTCCGCCCCAGCGTTGTTAGTTCCGCTGGGGCTGTAGGATTGATGCAGGTTAGGCCGGTTGCAGCAGTAGATACTGCTAGCCGAATGTCCGGCCACAAGTCTGAATGGGCGAAACGTTTTGCTGAGAGAGATATAGCCGACATCAATCACGAGGATCTGCTCGACCCCCAGGTAAATGTCTTGTTGGGTAGCCACTATCTGGCTCATTTGCGGGAGCGCTACTCAAGTTACGGAGAGCCGATGGCGCTCTGGCTAGCCTTGGCTGCATATAACTGGGGCCCCGGCAATGTGTATCGCCATATCACCTCAAATCCACACATGAACAACCTGAATGATCTGCGCTGGCTGCTTAATCGGCGCGCCCCCTATGAAACCAGGGCTTTTATCCATAGGGTGCTTGAGCGCAGCAATATGAGGCTTGAAACCGCCTAGCATCCTCGCGGCGGTTTCCAGCTATCACTGCTAGCTATAACTACTCGTGTTTCGGGCTGCTGCGTGAGTAGCTGTTATAAGCTGCCGCTATCAGTGCAAAAGTTGAAAAAGTCTCTGCCGGTAGCGACGAGCCTCTGGGTGCTCAGGCCCGAGTATAGCTAGTACCTTGAGCATTGCCTGATGGGCATCCTCTTTATGATCTCCGCCCTGCTGCAAAACCTCTAGCAAGTGCTCAAGTGCCTCAACTTCACCGCCTGCAACGACCAGCCGCATAGCCAGGTTGATCTTGGCCAAGTGGTTACCCGGGCTTTCGGCTACTTGCTTTTCCAATTCCTCTAGGGGAGGTAAATCCTTAACCTGTTCGGCTAGCTCTTTGCGTTTTAGGATCGCCTGGGCGCGGGCGTCCTGGAGATCGTTGGGGGAGAGTCCATCTACTAACTGGAACGCTTCCTCTGTTTCGCCACTGTGCATCAGTGCTTTGGCAAGCTCCAGGGTGCTGTCAACATCCTGACGCTGCTGGTGGGCTTGGCGCAAATAGGGCAGCGCCTCTGCAGATCTGCCGGCAGCCAATAACTCCTTGGCTTGTTCCATAGGGTCGGCGGCCGGCGCTTCAACGTATTGCTCTAGCCACTTACGCAGTTCACCTTCAGGCACTGCACCCATAAATTGATCCACCGGCTGACCGTCCTTGATCAATAGTGCTGTGGGCAGACTCTGTACCCCAACTTGCATGGCGAGTTGCTGTTCCTGATCGCAGTCTACTTTGGCAACTCGGAAGCCGCCGCGGAACTCATCGGCTAATTTTTCTAATGTCGGGCCAAGCGATTTGCAAGGCTCGCACCATTGGGCCCAAAAGTAGAGCAGAACAGGTTGTTGCAAAGATGCATCAATGGCCTGCTCTTTGAAATTGTCTGCCGTTATATCAATAACATAAGGGGAATCGCTCAAGGCTACCTCCGGCTTTCAATTGCCTTATAAGTCCAAAATATATTTGACCTAGTCGCTAGGGCGCCGATATACAACGCGCCCGTCGACGATGGTTGTTGTAGCGGCGCCAGTTAACTCCCAGTTCGCAAAAGGGGTATTTTTGCCGCGGCTGTGCATGGTCTCAGGCTTAATTTGCCAGGCCAGTTTAGGATCGATAATGCAGATGTCCGCAGGCGATCCCATCTGCAGCGAGCCCACGTTAAGGCCGAGGGCTTTAGCTGGTCCGCTGGTGATACGCTCGAATGCCTGCTTAAGAGTTAGCAATCCCTCATCTACAAGACGGAGGGTGAGGGCCAAGAATGTATCAAGACTGCTAATGCCCGGTTCGCAAGCATCGAAGGTGCCGGCCTTGGCGTCAGGATCATGGGGCTGGTGATCTGAGCACAGGCAGCCGATTACCCCGGTCGAGACCAGCTGGCGTAAAACCTCTCGGTCGCCGGTGGTGCGCGCCGGCGGGCAGGTATGGGCGAGACTGTTATACCCAGCGCAGTCGTGCTCTGTGAGGTAGAGCTGGTGGATGGCGGTATCGGCGGTGATAGGCAATCCCCTTTGTTGCGCAGCAGCTACCATTTCCGCCCCCCGGGCGCTAGATAGGCGGCCGACATGGATTGCCACTCCACGCTCCTCGGCTATAGCAATAAGCCGTCCTAAGGCCGCTGTCTCGGTGGCTGTCGATTGTCCGGCTAGGCCGAGGCGATTAGCAATGGCGCCTTCATGTGTGGCCCCACCGGCTGCGAGATAGGGGTCTTCAGGGGTTAGCATTACCGGTATAGCGAAGGTTGCTGCGTAGTCCAGCGCCCTTTGTAGCACCAAAGTGTTGTGCAGCGGTCGACCGCCATCTGCCAGGGCGGGGCAGCCAGCATCGCGCAGAGCCGCCATTTCACTTAGCTGCTCGCCTTTTAACCCCTTGGTCAGAGCGCCAACTGGTAGGATTCGGGTCGCGGCTGCTTCATTGCAGCGGCTATGGATAAGTTCAACCACCGAAGGGGTATCCGTTATGGGCTGAGTGTCCGGAGGCTGAAGCAAGGTCGTAATGCCCCCTGCGGCAGCGGCTTGCGACTCCGAGATTATACCACCCTTGCTGGTACTGCCCGGTTCGCGCAGCCGAGCAGCAATGTCAACCAAGCCGGGAGCGACTAGCTTGCCGGTGGCATCGATAACCTGGTCAGCAGAGAAGCCGTCAGGTGCATCACCATGGGCAAGGACTATGCCGTCGGCGACATAGAGGTCGCTTGGCTGTTCCAAGTTGGCGGCCGGATCGACAATGGTTCCACCGGTTATGCGTAGCCGGCTCAACTGCTTACCTCCTCGTTCCTTATGGCAGCCTCATCACTGTGTCCCCCGATCACCATGGACATAACCGCCATGCGTACTGCTATACCATTGGTTACCTGGCGCAGGATGACCGAGCGCGGCCCATCGGCGACTCTGGGGTCGAGCTCTACTCCGCGGTTTACTGGCCCTGGGTGCATGACGATGGCTTGTGGGCTAGTGCGCTCAAGGCGCTTTTCGGTCAAGCCGTAGCGCTTGAAAAACTCGCTCTCACTGGGCAGCAAAGCGCCACTCATGCGCTCACGCTGCAGCCTGAGCATTATTACTACGTCAGCCCCTTCAAGCCCAGCATCCATATCCTCAAAGACCTTCACCGGCAGGCCGTCAAAACAACGCGGCAACAAGGTACGTGGGGCGATAAGACGTACTTCGCCGGCACCTAGCCCGAGAAATGCGTGCACCTCGGAGCGGGCGACTCGCGAGTGGAGTATGTCGCCAACTATGGCGATCGTCAGAGGCTCCAGGGGGCCCTTTTCGCTGCGGATGGTAAAGGCATCAAGAAGTGCCTGGGTGGGATGGGCATGGCGACCATCGCCAGCATTTATTATGGCGACACCAGGTCTGACGTGCCGAGCTATAAGTTCCGCGGCACCGCTGTCGGCGTGGCGCACTACAAAGGCATCACACTGCATGGCCTCGAGGTTATGGAGCATGTCGAGCAAGCTCTCCCCCTTGCTCGCCGAAGAGGTAGCAACATCGATGTTGAGGACATCGGCGGAGAGGCGTTGGGCTGCTAACTCAAAGGTCGTGCGGGTTCGAGTGCTAGGCTCAAAAAAAAGGTTCATTATGGTTCTGCCGCGCAGCAGTGGAACCTTTTTGACTGACTTGCCGATAACTCCAGAAAAGGACTCAGCGGTATCCAATATGCGCGTTAATAGTTCCCGCGGTAGACCCTCGGTGGTCAATAGGTGGCGCAGCCGGCCTTGAGAGTCGAGCTGTAAGCTCACGCCGCCTCCTGTTCGCGAATCAGCCGCAGCGGCTCCGGTCCTAGTAACCTGAGCCTGTGCCCTGCTGGCAGTTCCAGAGTTGTGGCGGCTATGTCGGGTTGGATTGGTAACTCCCGCCCGCTGCGGTCGACCAAAGTTGCTAGGAGAACTCGCGCTGGACGGCCATAGTCAAAGAGCGCGTTAAGGGCAGCGCGACTGGTCCGGCCGGTGTGAATGACATCGTCGATTAGCAGGACCACCCTGTTATCCACGCTAGCCGGTACTTCAGAGGTCTGCACCGCTGCTTTAAGGCCTGATGTGGCGTGGTCGTCACGATGAAAGGCTACTTCTAAAGTGCCGACAGGCGATGGTGTTTGCAGTCTGCGCTGCAACTCACGAGCTACCCAGACGCCGCCGGTATGAATGCCTACCAGGATGGGTTCGGTTGCTCCATAGTGGTTGAGCAAACGCTCTGCCTGCTCAGTCAGGCAGTCGAGCAATGCGCCGACTTCTAACTGTGGTTCAGTCATGCCGCCCCTTGTGCGAAATAGGTTTCAAGTATCACCGCAGCTGCTTCGCTATGAACGCTATTTAGGTTGAATTTGTGGCCGCGCGCCCGCAGCCTCTGCTCGGCCTCGTGGGATGATAGGCGCTCATCAATAGTCTTAACCACTATCCCAAATCTACCGTGCAGGCGGTTAGCGAAGCGCTCTGCCGCAGCCGTGCTAGTTGCCGCGCTGTCGTCGGCGTGTTTAGGCACTCCTACGACAGCCAAGCTAGGCTGCCACTGCTCGATTAAGTCTTTAACCTTGCCCCAGTCCGGTTGGCCGTGCTGAGCAGAGAGTACGGCAACAGGCTTGGCGCTCCCCAAGAGAGCCTCGCCTACAGCCACCCCAATGTGCTTCTCGCCAGGATCAAAGCCAAGCACTGTAGCCCCATCAGGGTCGCGCTCATTAGGCATGCCCGCTCTCCGAGGAGAGGAGCGAGATGTCTATTCCCATGTTCGCCGCAGCTGCGTACCAGCGCCGAGAAGTGTCCGTCTCGAAGATTACTTTGCTATCAATTGGCCCCGATAGCCAAGCATTCTGCGCCAATTCCTCTTCGAGCTGACCTGACCCCCAACCTGCGTAACCAAGAGCCACCAGAGACTGTTCTGGTCCTTCGCCACGGGCCAAGGCGGCTAAGATATCGCGCGAGGTAGTGATGGCAACCTCGGGCGAGATGCGGGCTGTTGCATCCCAGTTGTTGTCATCGGGTGGGTGGATGACAAACCCCCGGTCGCGTTGGACCGGGCCACCGGCATAGACAATCTGTTCGCGGGGGCTGTTTTCGCTCGCCTCCAGCTCCAGGTGCTCAAAGAGGTCACAGAGTTTGACCTCAGTTGGACGGTTGATTATTAAGCCCATTGCACCAGCGGCGCTATGCTCGCAAAGCAGGGTTACTGTGTGAGCAAAGTTGGGGTCAGCAAGATTGGGCATGGCGATCAAAAAGTGATTCGCCAGGCACGCGCTCTCTTCTGTTGCCAGCTTTCCAGTCATGTACCTAGTATCGACTAATTGCAGCGGTGCATACAAGGGTTGACTCTAGACAGCGCAAACCTTCAATGGGTTTCCAGCTGTTTACCGTCTATAAACTCCCATGTGCGAGTTATCACTAGCTTGTCATGGCCGTTGAGGACTTCATCTGGGACCTCTGCGAATGGCTCGCCAAGTTCGACAATCCGCACAGCCGCCTCATCAAGGATGCGATATTGGGATGGTTGGATTATCCGCACGTCATCTACCGAGCCGTCTGGCTGTAAAGTAACCTCTAGTATGAGCTGGCCCGAAAGGCCCCGGCGGCGAGCCTCGTTAGGGTAGTTTAGGTTGCCAACCCCCTCAACCTTGCGGGTCCACTCTTCCATATATGCGGCAGCCTCATGAGCCTGGGTGCGGGCGTTAAGAAATCGCTTCGAAGGCTCCCGCGGTTGGCTGAGGCGCTGCTGTAGCTGTGCAAATTCCGCCGCGGCTGAATCATGCTCACTGTGTTGCTCCTGCTCAGCCGCATCGGCGCTTGGCTCTGCTGTGTCGCTCGGCGCGGGTTGTTCACTGTCTACTGAGGTGATTAGTCGCTCGGCCTGTTCGGTAGCCGGCGAGCCGGCGGCTTCGTCGGCCAGTGCTTCTGCCGGCGGGAGCGGACTGCCGGCTAATGGCGAGGGTATCTGAGGTTGTTCGGCAACACCCCCGCCGTCTTGGTCGATTTCGGCTAGATAGTCTGCATCCTCAGGGGGGGAGTCCGCTTCGACATGGGCAATGGTAACCTCCATCATTGAGTTGTCGGACTCCAGTGGTGCGCTTTCCCAAGTGAGCCCGACGCCGAGTATTACCAGGGCATGAACCGAGACTGCCAGGAACATCGCCATGCCAAGGCGATCATCAATATGTATCCTGCCCCTCTGTGTCACACTGCCCTCACTCTGCAAGGTCATCGACTCGATTGGTTTCAATATCGCGGTGCATCTCCACGCGCTGCTCCATGCTGCTGCTCATCCAAGCCTTACCGTCACTATCTATCAACAACACGTGTTCTATGCCAAGTCGTTCAGCCAAATCTTGCCAGCCTTCCGGGCCAGCGATGAACAAGGCGGTTGCAGCAGCATCGGCCCACACTGGGTCGGTGTCGATTACGGTAACTGAACGGCTGCCCATAGCTGGATAACCAGTGGTTGGGTCCAAGATGTGATGATACAGGCTGTCCTCGTGCTCATAGGCCCGCTCATAATCCCCTGAGGTAAAGATCGCCTCATCGGCAGCTGCCTCCACAGTGGCCAGAATATCTTCGCTGCGCGGATCCTTAACCCCGATTCGCCAGTTACGAGTACTCTCCATTTCGGGGTGCCCCCGAGTGACTAGATCGCCGCCTATATTCACTACTGCAGATTTGACTCCCGCCTCGGTAAGGGCGTTGATGGCTTGCTGGGCTGCGTAGCCTTTGCCTATGGCGCCGAGGTCTAGTTGTACTGCCGTATTTTTAGTAGATACTTCCCTATCTTCAGTGATAACTAGGTCGCTAAGGCGGGGAGACTTTTCTACCCACTCAAGCAGCTTATCCCGATCAGGGGGTTCTTTCAGCGGTCCATCATGGCTAGAGAAAGCCCATAGTTCGGTAAGGCCGCCAATCGCCGGGCTGAATTTGCCGCTGCTGGCCTGCTCAACCTCACGGGCGCGGTTAAGCAATTCTATTAGCTCTGCGCTTACCTTTGTCGACTCGCCCTTGGCCAGGTTTTCATTCAGAGGTCCTAGCTCGGAGCCGAAAGTAGGGTGCCAGGCACCGTGAATCTGATCTATTTGGGCGCGGGCCGCTTGTAAAGCCTGTTGTTGGTCAGCGGCGCCGGGGTCAGTGATCTTAATCTCGACAACTGTGCCGAGCGAAGAAAAGCTCAAACTCTCCGCCTCTTGCGGGCGCTCACAGCTGTTCAAAAGCACCAATCCGCTGAGTATTGCTAGGCCTGTGATAAGGGTTAGGGCCGGCGTATAGGGCGATCTTTTTGGGGGCGTGCGATTGATCATGGGTGCCTCTCCAAGCAGTCAAAGAGCTCCGCAGCTGCATTGACATTGAATATCTTGTCTATTTCGCGAATGCAGGTGGGACTAGTTATGTTGATCTCGGTCAGCTTGTCACCAATCACGTCCAGGCCGGCGAAGCGAATTCCCATATTCAGCAGTCTTGGTGCCAGTTCGGCGCAGAGGGCTCGCTCTTGTGCGGTCACCTCTGCTCCTTCGCCACGCCCACCTGCGGCGAGGTTGCCCCGGGTTTCTCCGGCCGCGGGAATGCGGGCTAGGGCGTAAGGGAAAGGCTTGCCGTCGAAGACCAGGATGCGCTTGTCACCAGCGGTTATTGCCGGCAGATAGGCCTGCGCTAGGGCACAACGAGTGCCTGCGGCAGTAAGCGTCTCTAAAATAACGCTCAGGTTTGCGTCTTCGGGGTCGACAACAAATATTGAAGAGCCACCCATTGCATCGAGGGGCTTCAGAACGGTTTTGCCCTGCTCAGCGACGAATTCGCGGAGCAGGGCGATGTCAGCAGCAATCCGGGTAGGTGGACAGAGGTGAGGCCACCACTGGGCGAGTATTTTTTCGTTGCCCTCACGCAGTGCGCGCGGGCTGTTTATTACTTTGGCGCCGTGCTGCTCGGCTAGAGAGAGTATGTGTGTGGCAGTTACGAAGCGTGCGTCAACTGGTGGGTCCTGACGCATCAGAATCCAGCTCAGTTCGGCGAGGTTGATGTTCCTCGGTTCTGTTAAAGTGAACCAGCTGTTGGCTGAATCTGCCACAGTTATCCGGCGGGCGCAGCCGAATGCCTTGCCGTTGTCGATGAAAAGGTCTGTGGGCTCGAAGTAGACAAGCTCATAGCCGCGGCGCTGGGCCTCGAGAAGGAGCGCCAGGGTCGAGTCCTTGTGGGGCTTGATGTTGGTGATGGGATCCATCACGACGCCGATTTGGGTGGTCATGGTTAGTTATCTCATGGTCAATCAATCCATAACCATCATTGTAACGAACCCATGGAATATAGACAGGCGATGGTAACACCCGCAGCGGCGCATCGAGATCTTATGCGCCTTCTACCGCAGCTGCGTGATGCGGTGGATACGGCTGTTGTGCGCATGCAGCAGGCCGGTGATGACCCACTTGCCTTGGAAGGCGTCCGTGCGGTGTTGCAGCGTTTACAGAGCGGTTTCCGATTTCTGGGCGTTGCCGAGTTAGAGCGCTTTAGTGAAGAGGTCGATGCGGGTTTTGATCGGCTATTGGACGCCTGGGCGGATCCATATGCAGATCCAGAGGATTGTCAAAGGCTGCGCCACAGTCTGCTCCACAGCCTATTGGGTTGGAACGATATCTTGGAGGACGTGGCTGCGGGCCACGACCCGATAAGCGATATAGCTGCTGCGATTGACTCCTTGCGCTGTGCTCGAGGAGCACCACGCTATGACAGCTTAGCCTTGCTGCGCCACTGTGTAGATGCTCAAGCGCCTTACGGCTGGGTGGAGGACCCGAGCGCCCTGGTTGCTCGGGCGCGTTGGCCATATCAAATCGGTTTGCTTGAGCTGTTGCGCGGTAATGAGCACCGCGGTTTGTCTGCTCTGCAAAATATCCTGCTGCCTTTAGAAAGGGCGCTCGGCGATAGCGCGGCAGGAGCTGCCTGTTGGTTGGCTTTGGGGGTTATTGAGGCATTGGCCGAGGGTGGTGCCTTGGAGACGGCAGATAAGCGGTCACTGGTCGCTTTTGACCGCGAACTGCGCAGGTTGGCCCAGGGCGGTAATACCTCTGGACTGCCCGCTTGCTCGCTGCATGAGGTCATGTTCAGCAGGGTACGCGTGGCACCGGTAGTAGTCGGCCGGGTTGCTGAACTAAAGCATTCGTTGATGCGTATGCCGCGAACGGAGCTGGCTCTGCCCGATTCGTCAGGCACTTCAGCAGAGGCAGTTGGTAGACAAATTTTCCTGCCGGCTGATTTGGGCCCTGAAGATGAGCCTTCTGTGGAACTGCAGGAGCTGTTTTACGAGGAAGTCGAACCCGCCCTGGCCCAATTAGGTACGGCCCTCAAGCGCTGGCGTCACGGTGATGTTCAAGCCGGCCTTACGATCCAGCGCATACTCCATAATCTCAAGCGCAGCGCAGGACTTGCCGGCCTCCAGGGGTTTGCCGATCACTGCCGTGAAATCGAACATGAGGTAGCCGCAGCCTTAGCCGATGGCTTTGATCAGCACTCTGCGGAACGCTTGCGCACTAGCCTGGAATCCCTGGCTGAGGAGCTAGACCGGCTGAGACATGCCCTGCATGGCAGTAAAAGTCTGCCGCCAGGGGATGGTGGCGAGCAAGGCCATGCTGGCTCCTGCGAAGCGGTCCCGAGTGAGGAGGTAACGGCAGGGGTTCGCGAGATTCAGCCCCAACTCCTGGGCCTTCTTGGGGCAGTATACGAGCAGTTGCTGGATAGCATTGAACAGGTAGCTGCTGAATATCAGCGCGCTGTGGACTTGGAGGTCGCTGCTGAAGAAGGCCGGTTGTCCACTGCTGCCGTCGTAAATATTTGTAATGTCCTCAAGCCTCTGACCGTCAATGCAGTGATCCACGGCATCGGGTCGGCCCAGCGGCGCCTCCAGCAGGGTAAGTCGGGACGGGGGACGTTGCGGCTACGCGCTTGGCGGGAAGCCAGCGAGCTGCTTATCACGGTCAGTGATGATGGCGGCGGACTCGATTTAACCGGTCTGCAGCGCCTGCTCTCGGATTATGACCCGGAGGAGCCGCTTGCGGAGTTGAGTAATGACGAGGCCCTAAGCCTAATTGCCCTGCCCGGGGTGAGTCTGGCAACAGATCAAGATTACTCAGATTTGCCCGGGGAAGGCATGGGCGAGGCGTTAGAGGCAAGCCGTGAGCTAGACGGCGTACTCGAGCTTGAGACAATACCCGGTAGTGGCACTACGTTTACCTTGCGTCTGCCTGCTATGGAGGTGCTCTCAGGGGATGGCCCTGCTGATGAGCAGGCGAGTGTTGAACCGGAGCGGCAGCGGGCCTTGATAGTTAACGATTCGCGCACCTTGCGGCGGATTACTGCCTATTTAATAGGGTACCAGCGCTTCACCATGCTTGAGGCGAATAGTTTGGCCGAGGCAGTGATGTTGGCACGCAGCCACCAGCCCGACGTGGTAGTTATCGATGTGCAGATGGGCTGGGGTGATGCCGGCCTAGATGCGCTGCGCCGGCTTGAGGAAGAGGCAGGAGTGGCTGTGCAGCAGGTGGTTGCGGTCACCACAGTGGAGCGGGATCGGCAGCGCTTGGAAGAGCGTGGCATGGAGCCTGCCGCCTTATTGATCGAGCCCTATTCACGTGAGCAGTTGGCGGAGGCCATAGAGCGGGCTTTGGTAAAGGCGCAGTAATGGTCGGCATGTGGTGGCATCTTGGGGACGCCTCTAGAGCTTCGCCTGAGCCACATGGTTGCCCCGGTGTGGAGGTCTTGGCGCCAGGGATGGCGCCATGAAGCCTCCAGGGATGGATTCACGGCGTCCTCCACACCGGGGCAACCATGTGGCTCAGGCGAAGCTCTAGAGGATCCTTGAAGGGGCAACTGCATGGCTAAGTTGGTTTTAGGTGATCCTTTAACCCCTCGAGAAGTCTGCCCTTATAGCTCTTCAAAATAGCCTGATACACGGCTCATTGCCGCAATGGTTGCAGTTTCGGAGCGCATAATGCGGGCCCCGGCATAGGCCGCCCGAAAACCTAGCTGCTCTGCTAACTCAATGTCGCTGCCATTGAGCCCGCCTTCCGGGCCGATCAGCAGTGCTGTAGCTTCTGGCTTGAGCTGTGCAGCAAGGGTCTGCTGGGCTTGCTGATTAAGCAGCAGCCGGGAGTTGTAGCCCTCAAGCAGTGGCCAGACCTGCTCAAGCGGGGTCGGCTTGCAGATCCAAGGCAGTCGATTGCGTCCGCACTGTTCACAAGCGCTGGCGGCGACCGCCTGCCAATGCCTCTGGCGCTTCGATGCACGCTTATCATCGTCCAGGCGAACCACACAACGCTGGGTCAGCGTGGGGATGATGGCACTAGCACCGAGCTCGGTGGCCTTCTCAACCGCCGTGTCCATCCGTTCGCCCTTTATAACAGCCTGGAGCACCATAACCGGATAGGGGAGCTCGCGTTCCACCGGTTGGTGATCGCCTACCTGGGCCGTTATCTGCCGCCGCTGAACACTTGTCAGCAGGCTGGGATACTCGCCGCCCTCGCCGGTAAATAGGGTCACTGCATCACCGCTGCTCAACCGCCGCGCCTTGACATGAGCGGCGGGGTTGGGCGGCAATTCGATCTCCTCACCAGGGGTGAGCGACTGCTGAACGTATAGGCGAACCATAAAAACTCCACCACTCCGGGACGAGGTGGTGCACAAGCAGGTTTTAGGGGTTGCGGGTGGCCTTATCTATGCCCTCGGCAGCAACTTCACCGAGCAGGGCGACCTCATCTGGCGAGATGACATAAGGCGGCATCCAGTAAACCGTGTGGCCGAGGGGGCGCATCAATACCCCGCGCTCCAAGGCGTGCCGGAAGATATGCAAGCCGCGCCTCTCCTGCCAAGGGAAGGGGGTCATGTGGGCCTTGTCCTTAACCATCTCAGCAGCCAGTACCATGCCGACCTGGCGCACCTCACCGACGTGTGGATGGTCGATCAGGGGTTGGGCTGCCTCAGCCATAAGTTCGGCGGTCTGGCGGTTCTGCCCGATCACGTCATCGTTGGCGAATATATCAAGAGTGGCCAGCGCTGCGGCACAGGCTATGGGGTTGCCGGTATAGCTATGGGAGTGGAGGAATGCAGTCAGTTTGGTGAAATCGTCATAGAAAGCGGCGTATATATCTTCACCCATCAACACTGCGGCGAGGGGCAAGTAGCCGCCGGTTAGGCCCTTAGAGAGGCAGATGAAGTCGGGGCTGATGTTGGCTTGTTCGCAGGCGAACATAGTGCCTGTGCGGCCAAAACCGGTAGCTATCTCATCGGCGATCAAGTGAACGCCGTGGCGATCGCAAGCCTCACGCAGTAGCTCTAAGTAACGCGGGTGGTACATGCGCATCCCGCCGGCGCACTGGAGCAAGGGCTCGACAATTACCGCAGCGCACTCTTCGGCGTGGTTCTCTAGCGCCGCCTCCATATGCACAAACATCTGTTCGGCGTGCTCGGCCCAACTGACCCCCTCATCGCGGTGGAAAGAGTCGGGGCCGGGTACGGTTATCGACTCCATCAGCAGTGGTTCGTAAGTAGACTTAAACAGCGCCACATCACCGACGGCGAGTGCCCCCAGGGTCTCGCCGTGATAGCTATTGGCCAGGCTGATGTATTTGGTCTTGTGCGGCTTGCCGATATTGCGCCAGTAGTGGTGGCTCATCTTCAGCGCGACTTCCACCGCGGATGAGCCGTTATCGGTATAGAAGCAGCGGGTTAGCCCTTGCGGGGTGATGCTTACCAGCCGTTCGGCGAGTTCAACGGCCGGCTCGTGGGAGCAGCCGGCGAGGATTACGTGTTCGAGCTGGTCAACCTGCTCTTTAATGCGCGCGTTGATTTGCGGATTGCAGTGGCCGAATAGGTTGACCCACCAGGAGCTGACCGCATCCAGATACCAGCGCCCCTCGAGGTCCTTGAGCCATGCACCCCGGCCTTGTTCGACGGGCAGCAAAGGGATCTGCTCATGATCCTTCATCTGGGTGCAAGGGTGCCAAAGGACGTTTAAATCACGCTGAATCAGGGCTGCGTTGCGCTCATGCATATTCTGCTCCTGCGAAGGCTGACGGGTTGACGATAAACTGCAGCGCTACTCTATGCAACGGTGGGCGAGGAGCGCTGCACCAAAGGCGGCTTCGGTCTGGGTAGCAGCGCTGACCGGCACACCGAGGTAGCGCTGGCGGATGCGTTGCCAGGCTAGATTGGCAGTCCCGCCGCCGACGCTAACGACTCTCTTAAGCTGCGGGGCACCGAGTTCGTGGAGGCGGCGGTAGCCGCTCGCCTCAATCGCAGCTAGCCCCTCCAGGAGCCCTTGCAGAAACTCGGCATCGCTTGCTGGGCGAGGTTCAAGACGAGGTTCAAGGTGCGGGTCATAGTGCGGGAAGCGTTCGCCAGGGCAGGGCAGTGGGTAGTAGTCGAGGCCGGTGTCTCGCTCGGGATCGATCTTGGCGCTCAGTTCATCTAGCTGCTCAGGAGTAAAATAGCGCTTGAGAATCCCGGCGCCGCAGTTGGAGGCCCCGCCGACCAGGAAAGACTCGCCGAGGCGGTGACTATAGACACCGTGTTTGGGCGAGAAAATCGCTGTCTCTGAGCTCATCTTCAGGGCCAAGGTCGTGCCTAGGGAGCTAACCGCTTCACCCGATCGATCGGCGCCAGCCGCTAGAAAGCCAGCAATCGAATCGGTGGTCCCGGTGATGACTTGGCAGTTGCTGCTTAGCCCCGCGCAGGCTGCGCTGGCGGGGTTGATCTGGGCAATTGGCCTACCGCTGGGGTAGACGCTCGGGTAAGCATTGGCCGGTATTGGGAGCCGGTTGAGCCAGCTCGGCCAGTTGCGGTTTACCGGGTCATAGCCTAGTTTTAGGGCATTGTTCTCATCGCACCAGCCGAATTGATTGCACAGCCTGGCAGCGACCCAGTCGGCTTGAGAGTGGATTAAGAAGCCTTCTTTTTTGAGGCCTTGTGTAGCAGCAAGCTGGAGTGCGCGTGCCAATCCTGAGTGGTTGCCGTGGGCGCCGCTCGCTGCTGGGGCGAAGTGAGCGATGTGATCACTCCAACTCCGCTCAGCAGGTTCGTTATAGCGCATTGCCTGAGTAGCTGGGGTACCGTTAGGGTCGGCTAGTAGTACAGTGCCTGAAGTCCCAACGACTGTCACAGATCGAATCCGTCTGCCGAATTTGTTGCATACCTGAGCGAGCGTTGCTACGGCCGTTTGCCACCATTGTTCGGGGCTGGCGGGCATGTCGCTGTTCGGCCAGTCCTCTCGCCCCCAGGCGAGCGGCTGACAGTCGCCATCGATCACAACTGCGCGACAGCCTGAGGTGCCGATATCGAGCCCTGTGGCTAGTGGTGACTGGTAAGGTGTTTTAATTTTGACCATGAGGGTTAAACAGGCTCTGTTAAAGAAGCTGCGCAATTTGCGCTGAATTCTTCGCTAGCAGTCTAGTAGATAGTGTGTTAGTTTTGTAACTGTGTTTGCAGAGGCCCACTTTTTTGGGGCCCAGGATACCGCCTAAACGCTCAGCGATTTACGGTCCGGTAGCCTCGAACCGGTCGTGGATCGTCCCGCCAAGGCCTTTCCCCGATATTACCCTTTCCATATCTGGTGCCCAATTGCGCACTGGCGCCTTGGCTTGTTTTTATTTTGAGGAGCGTTTATGTCTTTTGATTCCCTGGGCCTTTCCGCCGATATCCTGCGTGCTGTCAAGCAGGAAGGCTATGACACCCCGACCGAGATCCAAAGTCAGGCTATTCCTGCGGTTCTCGCGGGCGGTGACGTTATGGCAAGCGCCCAAACTGGCACCGGCAAGACGGCCGCCTTTACTCTGCCGATGCTGCAACGCGTCAATGATGGCGCCGAGCTACAGAGCAAGCGCCGCATTCGTGCCTTGGTGCTGACCCCTACTCGCGAGCTGGCAGCACAGGTTGGCAAGAGCGTAACCACCTATGGTCGCCATATGCCGCTGCGCTGTACCGAGATTTACGGCGGTGCGCCCATGGGCAAGCAGACCGCTGCCCTCCGGCGCGGGGTGGATATCGTCGTGGCCACACCGGGGCGGCTGATAGACCACATGGAGCGCGGCAATGTCGATCTGCGCGGTGTTGATATACTCGTCCTTGACGAGGCCGACCGGATGCTAGATATGGGCTTCAAGCCGGCTATCGAGCAGATCGCCAAGGCCTTACGCCCGCATCGCCAAACCCTGCTCTTCTCCGCCACCTTCTCAGGCGCGGTGGCCGGGCTGGCGCGGCGTTTTCTTGATGAGCCGCAGGTAATTGAGAGTTCCGGCACAAACTCTGCGGCATCTGCCGTTGAGCAGGCGGCGTATCTAGTCGACTCCAACCGTAAGCGCGAGCTGTTGACCCATTTGATTGATTCGCGCGACTGGCGGCAGGTGCTGGTCTTTACCAAAACCAAGCGTGGTGCCGACCGGCTGGCCGAGGAACTGGAGCGCGACGGTATCAAGGCCCAGTCAATCCATGGCGATAAGAGTCAGGGACAGCGGGGCCGGGCGCTCAACGCCTTCAAAAAGCGTTCGGTGCGGGCCCTGGTGGCAACCGATGTGGCAGCCCGCGGGTTGGATATCTCCGGATTACCCAATGTGGTTAACTATGATCTGCCCAACAACCCGGATGACTACGTTCACCGTATCGGTCGGACTGGCCGGGGTGGGGATAATGGCTTTGCCTGGTCGTTCGTCGGTAGTAATGAGCGTCGCCAGTTGCAAGCAATCCAACGCACGGTCAAGGCCTCTATCCCGCTGGAGGTGATGGACGGCTTCGAGCCCAGCAACAGGCAGCGCCGTCAGCCAGCTGGACGCGGGGGTGCGGCACGGCAGAGGCAGGGTGCTAGGCGCTAGCCAAGCCCCTTCGCGAGTCACGTGAGCCATTTAGCTGCCCCGGTGTGGAGGACGCCGTGAATCCATCCCTGGAGGCTTCACGGCGCCATCCGTGGCGCCAAGACCTCCGCCCCGGGGGCAGCTAAATGGCTATGGTTGCCCCCGTTGTATTACGCCCTCTATTTATCTTTTTTGTCCTCATCCGTTTCGGCCGGCCACTGATGCTCCAGGCCGCTGGCCTGATCGAGGCGTGGGTGGCCGGTGCGGAACGTTTGGCGCAGCGAGCCCTGGCCATCATCGCGGCGGTCGAGTTCCTGCACGGCGCCGGTTATGGCATGGATAGCAGCAAGCACATCACCGGTATGCCCTACCTCGGAGATGGTGTGCATGTTGCGCACCGGCATGCCTATGGATGCTGCAACGCAGTCGACGTTGCCTAGAACACCAGCCATACCGTCAGTGCCGGTGTCCCTCCCGCAAACATCGCGCTGATAGGGGATCTCTTGGTGGCGGGCAACCTCTTGGAGGATGGCGTTGAGCTGATCGCTGGCTATCGCCCCCGTTGCATAAGTGAAGCCTTTGCCCATGCTCAATGGCTGGAAGCGTTTATCCCCAACCCCGGGGGCGGCGACATAATCTTGGTTGACATCCACCGCGATGATCGCATCAGGCTTGAGCTCGCCAGCCATTACGCGACTACCGAAGCGGCCAATCTCTTCATAGCTGGCCATGGTAAAGAGCATACGCACGTTTTTTGTGCCGCCCTGTTCGGCAATCAGGCGTGCCACCTCGGCGGTGACAAAGCAGCCTAAGCCGTTATCCAGATAGGCACCGTAGAACGTATCAGGGCTAAAGCCGCGGCGAATCGGGCGGTTAAGTAGGATTGGGTCGCCCGGGCGGATACCGAGATTCTCGATCTGCTTCTTCTGCTTATCGCCGTGGACCTGCAGTTCGAGATAGAGCTGCTCTTTCTTAACCCCCTTGGAGCCGGTGCGCACCGCTTCATCGGCAAAATGGATGGCGCCTAGCGCCTCTATGGTGCCGCCTTCAATGCGCCGGAATGCACCGGGGCTGTCAGGGTCCTCACTAAACAAGGTGACTTCGTGGCCTATCAGCGTTCCAGGCAGGAACGAATCGCTGTCCACCCAGATTTTGCCATCGTCGCCGATACTGCGCACTTGGAGGCGGATCTTGTCAGCATGGCCAACCACCATGATCTTAAACCGCTCGTCCTCGCCCGGATGTGAGTCAAGGACAATCCCGGCATGGCCTTGGAATTGTCGTACTGCCCAGCCCGCGGGGGCGAAGGAGTCAAAGTAGGGTTTTATGACGCCTAAAGTCATCCCCGCTTCAAGCCCAATCGGGCTCGGCGCGGCAAGAACATCGCGCATCCGCGCAAACTGCTCTTCTGGCATGGGCTCTGTCCAGGGCTTGCTGGCTGTGGCCATTGTTTTCTCCCTTTGGCTGATGATCTTATACTACGATTTGTTGTTACTAACCTCTAAGTGCTCCCCACTGAGACTGGCTGCCTCGGTGGGCCATGACATTAGGGCACCCCGAAAATTTGGCTAGGAACCTCCTTTAGCAGGCTTGAAGTCAGCCGCCCGCAGCTCATGGCGACCGAGCAGACGGTAAAACTCAGTACGATTACGCCCGGCTAGTTTGGCTGCCCGGCTGACGTTGCCCTCGGTCAGCTTGAGCAGCCTTATCAGATACTCGCGCTCAAACGATTCGCGTGCCTGGGCTAGCGGTGGAACCGCAGGCTGGGTGTCCTGGCGCAGTGCTTGGCGCACTAGGTCACCGGGAATGACGTCGCTGGTACTGAGGGCGACACACTGTTCGATCACGTTCTGGAGTTGCCGGATGTTGCCAGGCCACTCGGCCTGCGACAGCATCTCCAAGGCCTCGGGCGACAAATCACGGACCTCACGGCCGTGGCGCTCATTGGCCTCGCTTAAGAATTGCTTGGCTAGTAGCGGTATGTCCTCACGGCGCTGAGCCAGGGAGGGTAGCTCTAGGCCAACTACAGCAAGGCGAAAGTAGAGATCCTCGCGAAACTCCCCCTCGGCTAGCGCCTTATCAAGATCGCGATGCGTGGCGGAGAGGACCCTGACGTTTACCGAGACGCCGTCGCGGCCACCCAGGGGCCGCACTACCTGCTCTTGGAGGGCGCGGAGCAGCTTGACCTGCAGCTGTAACGGCATATCACCGATCTCATCAAGAAACAGGGTGCCGCCGTCGGCCTCGCGGAAGAGCCCCTCACGATCCCGCTCGGCCCCAGTAAAGGCGCCTTTGACGTGACCAAAGAGCTCGGATTCCAAGAGAGTTTCGGGGATCGCTCCGCAGTTGACGGCAACGAAAGGCCCCTGTGCGCGCTGACTGGCGTTATGAATAGCCCGAGCGATCACCTCTTTGCCGGTGCCGCTAGCGCCGCGGATTAAGACGTTGGCCTCTGAGTTGGCGACTAGCAGGGCGCGTTCAAGCTCGGCTTCCATGCGCGGACTGCGGGTGTGAATGCCGTGGCGCTGGGCCGACTCGCGCGCCGACTCTGAGCCGCCGGTAACATTTACCGCCTTCTCCAGCAGATCCAATAGCTCTTCGGCGTCGAAAGGCTTAGTCAGAAAACCGTGTACCCCGCGCCGGGTAGCTTCTACCGCATCCGGTATAGAGCCGTGGGCGGTGAGGATGATTACCGGCAGGGTGGGCCAGCGTCCGCGGATTGCGTCGAATAGGGCAAGGCCATCCATGCCGCCCATCTTTAAGTCGGCTACCACCACATCGGCCGGCTCTTGCTCCAGCTCAGCCAAGGCCCTCTCCCCGCTTTCACAAGTGGCCGGTTGATAACCGGCGGTTTGTAAACGCATCTCCAACAGCCGGCAAAGGCTTGGATCATCATCAACAACTAGTACGCGGGTCTTTTCGCTCATCTGTGCTTCAACTCTCGCTTGGGCAGCACGACCTGCAGCAGGGCACCACCCTCTGGGGCTGTTTGGGCGCTAACTTGACCACCGAGTTCGGTCACACACTCGCGCACCAGTGATAGCCCCAAACCGCTACCCTTTACTGAACCCTTGCCAGTAGTTTCGCCCTGGCGGAATGGTTCAAATATCGTTTGCCGCTCTTGCTGCGTTATTCCCTCGCCTTGATCGCTTACACAAAGCTCGATGAGGTCGTTTTTCTCCTTAAGGGTTACGCTAATCCTCCCTTCGTCAGGGGAAAAGCGCAGCGCGTTAGCGAGCAGATTATCAACAACCGTAGCAAGTTGTCGCTTGTCGGCCTCAAGGCTTTGCTCCTCAAGGTCGAGGTCTATCTCTATGCTGCGCCTTTGCGCACTAAGCAGGTGCCTGTCGGCGACTTCCCGGATAAGATCAGCGATATCTATAACCTTGACTTCCTCTTCTGGCGAGGCCGACTCGCCGTGCCGGGTGAATCTTAACAGGTTATCTATTTGGCGGCGTAATTCATGGCCGTTTTCTCGGACTATATCGGCTATCTCCCGGGACTGGCCTGGGTTGCCCGCGATCTGCGCATCCCGGAGCAGCTCGGTCCCTTCGAGAATCGCGGCAAGGGGGGTCTTTAATTCATGGGAGATATGGCGCAGAAAACGTTGGCGTTGTGTTTGCAGATCTGACAAGTGCCGACGCAGCCAGTCTAGCTCGCTGCCCAGGTTTTCGAGGTCGCGGGGCCCACTGACCGCAACAGGTTCGTCAAAGCGTGAAGCACCGAGGCGGCGAATGGAATCGCCGAGGGCGTAAATGGGGCGGTGGATGCGCCGGGAGAAATAAATGGAAAATATAACTGTCACCGGGATAGCGGCGAGCAGATGCCAGATTAATACCTCGCGGGCCTGGGCTGAGAAGTCGGCCATTTGTTCGACCTCGTGGTCGATGCGCTCATAACCGGCGCTGGATACTGCCCCGACCGAGCGGTGTAAGGCCATGATCAGTTGGTGGATGTTGTGGTGGGCGTCTATTTCCGGCTGCTCTTTGAGCAGCAGAGTGGCGAGCAGTGTTGCCTCGACTATGCGCACGCCACGGTGGATCCAATCGGCCTCAGCCGGGCCTATGCTGCCCGGCAGGCCGCCGGCGGCGGCAAGCTCGCGGCGCCAGCTGCGATAGTCTTGCAATGAAGTCGGGTCGTCGAAGATAAGATACTGCCGCGCTGCGCGCTCCATGTCGGTGGCCAGGCGCGCCATGCGAGCACTCTCTTGGGTGACGCCGATGGCTTCATAAACCGCTACCTGGCCCTCGTCGGCAATGCGGTCGACTGACCAGGCGGCGACGCCAAGTGCCAGGATCAGGGGTGCGCTGACCAGTGCGAAGCCGATTAGGACCAGCCGCAGTAGAGACTTCGGTCGTCCAAAAAGGCGGCTGAGAGAGTCTTTAGCGTCTCTAATTCCAAATTGTGGGGCTGCTCTGTTCATTAAGGAATGATATTTGCAAAAAGGTTGAATAGCTAAGGCATAAAGCGATAGGGTCTTTGCTCTTCTGACGCGGATACGCCCTATATAACATAGAGAGAGCTCTTTGATGAGCGCCATAAAAGTAGAAATTCCTGGGTATCAAGCGGCGATATTCGACATGGATGGCGTTGTTACGCGGACCGCTACGGTTCATGCGCGGGCTTGGAAAGAGATGTTTGACGAATTTTTGCAGCGTTATTCGGTCGAGCGCGGAGAGCCCTTCGTGCCGTTTGATGAAGAGGGGGATTACTTTGCCTACGTCGATGGCCTGCCCCGCCACGACGGGGTGAGAAGCTTTTTAGCAGCACGTGGCATCGAGTTGCCTGAGGGTGAACACGGCGATCTGCAGGAATTAGATACAGTGCATGGGCTGGGCAGCCGCAAAGATGCCCTGGTTCAGCAAGTGCTCGCTAGGGATGGGGTGGAAGTCTTTCCTGACTGGTTGGAGCGGGTCAAAGAGTGGCGCCAAGCTGGCGTTAAGACGGCCATCGTCTCATCCAGCCTTAACTGCCAGGCGATGATTCGTGCCGCCGGCATCGAAGAGCTGTTCGATGCCCGGGTTGATGGTGCAGTCTCGCGCGAGCTCGGCCTTAAAGGTAAACCGGATCCGGATATCTTCATCGAGGCAGCCAGGCGGCTGGATGTCGAGCCTAGTGCAAGTGTGGTGTTTGAAGATGCCATCTCAGGCGTCCAAGCAGGCGCTGCGGGGGGCTTTGCCGTGGTCGTAGGGGTGGCCCGCCATGGCAATCATGCTGATCTTATCGAGCATGGCGCCGATGTAACTGTTAGCGAAATCACCGAGTTGAAATAAGCTCGAGAGCGCTGCGTTTTAGCTGCCGATTAGAGAGAGTGCACAACAACTGTGCACGAGGGGAGTGCAATGAGTAGACCGATGCACCTGTTTGAACCAGAAGTAAAAAGAGAGCTGCTAGACCGTCTGGCCGGCGAGCAGATCCCGCTGTTCCTTGATTACGACGGCACCCTGACGCCGATCGTCGATGATCCTAGTCAGGCGGTGCTTGATGAGCGGATGCGTGAGTTGCTGGCGAGCCTTGCCGAGCGGCACAGCGTGGCGCTGGTCAGTGGCCGTGATCTGCCCACCCTGCAGGGGTTTGCGCGCTTAGAGCAGGTCTACTATGCCGGCAGCCACGGCTTCGATATTGCCGGGCCGGGGGGCTTGAAGCAACGCAATGCCGAGGGCGAGGCCTGTGTCGAGGAGCTTGATAAGGCCCAGGCAGAGCTCGAAGGGAGGTTGGCCAATATTGCCGGCTGGGCGCTGGAGCGTAAGGCCTTTGCCCTGGCTGTCCACTTCCGGCATGTCGCTGAGGGAGAGCGCGAGCAGCTCGCGGCAACGGTGCAAGAGATAGTCGCCGCGCACCCGAAGCTGCGCTTGGGGCACGGCAAAATGGTCTTCGAGCTGCAGCCTGACGTGCCCTGGGACAAGGGGCGGGCAGTGCTGTGGCTGCTTGAGGCACTGGGGCTGGATAAGCCCGGGGTGACACCTCTCTATCTGGGTGATGACTGGACTGATGAAGACGCCTTTAAGGCCTTGCAGGGCAAGGGCATCGGCATCTTTGTTGGCGAGCTGGAGCGAGAAACAGCGGCTCAGTATCAGTTAAGCAGCGTGGAAGAGGTAAAACAGTTTTTTGAGCTTTTGCTGCAAGAGGGGCAATGATGTTACTTCCCAAGACCTTGGGCTGGCAGATGGAGTACGACGGGTGGAATCCCGAGCAACAGCAGCACCGTGAGGCGCTGTGCACATTGGGCAATGGCCGTTTTGCCACTCGTGGTGCCTTTGAAGGGGCAAGCGCCGGCGACACCCACTATCCAGGTAGTTATATGGCTGGTGGCTTCAATAGGGCCACCAGTGTTGTATCGGGGCGCAATGTAGAGAACGAGGACCTGGTCAATCTGCCCAACTGGCTCTGCCTTAACTTTAAGCCGGCCGATGGCGATTGGCTTGACTTCGATCAGGTTGAGTGGCTGGAGTATAAGCAGGTTCTCGATATTCGCCACGGCACCCTGACCTATCGGCTCTGGTTCCGGGATCCAGCTGGACGGGAGACCCGCTTGACCAGTCAGCGCCTAGTCCATATGGGGGACAGCCATCTCGCAGCGTTACATTGGCAGTTCGAGCCGCTGAATTGGTCGGGGAAGCTGGTCATCCGCTCAGGGATTGATGGTGGGGTCGAGAATCTCGGCGTGGCTCGCTACCGCCAGCTCGAAACCAAGCACCTGGAAGTACTTGAGGCGCGCGAGTCGGCTACCGACTCAGTCACGTTGCGCAGCATGACCAATCAATCGCGCCTCGATATGGCCCACGCTGCCCGGACCCGTGTCTATCGTGGCGGTGAGTTGGCGAGCGGGGTCGAGCGTCAGCTGGTAGAGGAGAACGGATTCATCGGCCACGACATTGAGTTGGAGTGTCAGCAAGGCGAGATCCTCGAGGTGGAGAAAATAGCCGCTTTCTATACCGGGCGGGATCGTGCTATCTGCGAGCCGGCCCTCGATGCCGAATGGGCTGTTCAGCGTGTCGAAGGATTCCAAAAGCTGCTCGAATGTCAGCGCCAGGCCTGGGAGCGGTATTGGCACTGGTGGGATATTGAGTTGGAGGCGGATACCAACGGCGTTCTAGAACAGCAATTGGTGCTGCGTCTGCACATATTCCACCTTCTCCAGACCACCTCGCTGCACACCATCGACCTGGATGTCGGAGTCCCAGCGCGGGGGCTGCATGGCGAGGCCTATCGCGGCCACATCTTCTGGGATGAGCTGTTTATCCTGCCCCTGCTCAATCTGCACATGCCGGAGATTACCCGCTCGTTGCTGATGTACCGCTACCGGCGCTTGCCCGAGGCGCGCTGGGGCGCGCGCGAGCTGGGCCTGCGCGGGGCAATGTACCCCTGGCAGAGTGGCAGTAATGGGCGCGAGGAGAGCCAGTTCCTCCATCTCAACCCCAAATCTGGGCGCTGGCTACCCGATACCACTTATAAGCAGCGCCATGTCAACGCCGCCATCGTCCACAACACGTGGCGTTATTACGAGGTCACCGGCGACTCTGAGTTCCTCGGTTTTGCCGGGGCGGAGATGATCCTCAGCATCGCACAGTTCTGGTCGAGCCTAGCGCAGTTCAACCCGACTAAGCAGCGCTACGAGATTTGTGGCGTGGTCGGCCCGGATGAGTTCCATACGCGCTATCCGGATCGGGAAGAGGCGGGCCTCGATAACAACGCCTATACCAATGTTATGGCGGTTTGGTGTCTGCTTACTGCGCAGCAGGCCCTGGATGCCCTATCGCCGACGCTGCGCTCAGATTTGCTGGAGTATCTGGGCATTGACGAGGCCGAGCTGCAGCGCTGGGACGATATCAGCCGCAAGATGTTCGTGCCTTTCCACGACGATGGCATCATCAGTCAATATGAGGGCTACGAGCAGCTTGAAGAGCTGGACTGGGCAGGCTACCGCGAGCGGTATGGCGACATCCATCGCCTTGATCGAATCCTTGAGGCAGAAGGCGAGGATGTCAATCGCTACAAGGCGAGCAAGCAGGCCGATGTGCTGATGCTCTTCTATCTCTTCTCCGCTGAAAAGCTGGAGGAGCTGTTTAATCGCCTGGGTTATAATTTTGCGCCGGAGATGATTAGGCGCAATATCGAGTACTACGAGGCGCGCACCTCGCACGGCTCCACCCTGAGTAATATCGTCCACTCCTGGGTGCTGGCCCGCTCTGATCGGCAGCGCTCTTGGGATCTGTTCGATAACGCCCTGATGAGCGATGTCGCGGATGTCCAGGGTGGCACCACCAAGGAGGGCATTCACTTAGGCGCCATGGCGGGCACAGTCGATCTGGTGCTGCGCGGTTATACTGGCCTGGAACTGCGCGACGGGGTGCTGTGGCTCAATCCGTTATTGCCGCAGGGCTTAAAACAGACGCAGCACAAAGTCCATTATCGAGGTCACTGGCTGACCATCCTGGTCAACCACACCCGCCTGGTGGTAAGCCTTGAGGAGGGTCTTTGCCCGCCGATCACGATTGGCTATCGGGACAAGCTCTATACCCTTGAGCAGGGTCAGTCGCTGGAGCTCTCTTATTACGAGTGATGGGAGGGTTCCTTCGTAATATCTAACAGGTCCCCGTATGTCTTTGTGCCTCTGCGGTTCCGGGCGCTGTGAGTTACCATCCCTGGGGCTCATAGCGCCATCCGTGGCGCCAAGACCTCCAAGCCGGGCTAGCCGAGTGGCTTACGAGGAGTTTTTTCGGTGCCCCGTTGGGGAGCTCTAAAAACGCCCCCTCTAAAAGCGCCCCTGGGGCCACTCAACTGCCCGGTGTGGAGGACGCCGTGAATCCATCCCTGGAGGCTTCATGGCGCCATCCCTGGCGCCAAGACCTCCACACCGGGCAGTTGAGTGGCCCCAGGGGCGCTTTTAGAGGTCCCTCTTTGGCGTGATAGCGGTATAATTTATATAAATCCCTTTCTGTAAGCCCCGCGGCAGCTTGGTTGCGGGGTCAAGGGTGTCAGGAAGGGCGCCATGATGGGCAGCTTTCATCATTTTGCATGTATTAAAATAGAAAAGGCCTTTTGCTAGAAAAAATTTGATATAAACAAAACCTGAGCATCTCCTCATTTTTGCAGTTATTAATCAATTGATGTCTTCTGAGTTGACCCATAACTAATCGCTTAGATAGCATTCGGAGCGATTACTATGCGCTAGCTATGGTTATAAGCAGTGGTTTTAAGGATATAAAGCGCTGCTGGTGATTAATACCCAGCTAACATGAGGGGGAGGGTAATAATGTATAGTAGTCGCGAGAGCAGCCTATCTACTGTAGACAATGATAAGATAGCAAACGGCATCCATGAGAGTGTCTCAAGTTCGCCTCGGCACAGTAAAAGTCTCGAATCTGGTGCGGATCTCGTCTATCTGATCTGTCAGCCAGGGGTGCAGAGCCGCCTACTGAGCGAACATCTTACCGGAGCAGGGGTTTGCACCTGTGAAGTAATCCGCCCGGAGCAATTGTATGGGGCTGTGCAGGCAGGTGAAGGCTTGGGAGGGGGCGGGAGGCCAAGGCTTATCCTGCTGGATATGTACACTGCCGGGGAGGAGGTGCAGCGGCTAGGCACTAGGAGTGCCAAGACTGATGTTGCGGCGATCAATGATATCTATCTCGGCTTGATCAATGTGCCCCAGAGCACTGATGTTGAACAATTTTTACACTGCGACCTGATAGTAGGTGTTCTTCGTGATGATGCCCCTCCTGAACTATTGGAGCGGGGGATAAGTGCAATGCTTGCGGGCGAGATCTGGTTCCCGCGCGAGGCACTGAACAGGTTTGTAAAAAGTGTTCGCAGCGGCTATGCGGAGATCGAAAGAAGCCGCCTCGATTTGCTTACAGTCAAGGAGATGCTTGTACTGCGTGCTTTAGGCGAGGGTACAAGTAATGATGATATTGCTAGTCAGCTGTCGATTAGCACACATACGGTAAAGTCTCACCTATATAGCATATTCCGCAAGCTAGAGGTAAAGAACAGGGTAGAGGCCGCTATGTGGGCGCGCAATAACCTTCTCGATAGGTACTAGTACTCTGGGTTGGGAGCCGGACTATACTATCAGAAAATCGTATGAGTTAGAGCGCAAAAGAGTGACACGGTTTTATTAAAAACCAGGACAAAATTTTCTGTAAATTTCATAAACTCGTTCGATTTTCAGCGGCGCAACGGGTGTTCATCATATTCCTGACGTTACGCGAGGGAGAGCCTAAAACCCAACGGCAGGGTTGGCGTCAGGTAAGAGAATTGAATTTTGCGGCGTGAAACCAACAACCGGAGGAAGGATCATGCAATACGATCGAGTAATTAAGGGCGCTCTTGTTGCGACTATGGGCTCGGTTCTGGCCATCGGGGCCGGTAATGTGATGGCGGACGTGCACGAGGATGCCACGGACTCCTTCGACGTTAAGCTCAACGTATATGAGCCGATCTCGGTGGGAGTTTCCGACGAGGCAGAGCTCCCCGAGACCTTCGTCGAGGGTGAGAATGCTAGCGATGACTATAGCTTCTCGGTGAGCGGCGAGGATGAGGCTGAATTCACCTACTGGACGGAGCACAAATACGACGCAGAGGAAGGTCTGGACCTGAACGACGGCGTTCCCGACGGCTCCGGTAAGGTTGGCGAGGATGATATCACCGGCACCCTGAATGTGACCGCCGAGGATGCTGGCGAGTATGATATCACCGTCGAGGCGACGGCCGAGTACGACCTCTAACGAGGTTTGCACGGATCTTCGAGGCCTACGGGCCTGATCCGGTGATTGCCGGAGTGGGAGGCGGGCAGGCCGCCTCCCTAATCCGGTCGGTGATGCAACCTGTTAGAGGGGTTCGAAATGAAGGCCGAAACAGGAAAACGTCGGAGCCGATGGGCCGTACCGGCGCTCGTCTCCGCCGCAGCGGTGCTTGTGAGCGCGCCGGTGCTGGCGGACGACGGGGATGATGACACTCTGGTGGAGGAGAGCTTCACGACGGATATCACGGTGCATAACCCGATATCGGTCGAGGCCTCGGGAGACATCATCTGGGAAGAGGGAACGGTCTTTGTCGGGGAGGAACTTCCCGAGCCGTCTGTAGATGGCGTTGATATCGATGTCAAGGGTGAGCCCGGCAGGGAGTATCACATCCACCTTGAGGGCGATATCGATAACGCCCAGGGCCAGACCGTGAAGCTGGAGCTTGAGAACGGGGACAACACGGCGATCATTCCCCTTACTTCCTCGTTCAGTTTTGAAGATGAAAATGGGAGTGACCCGATTTCCTTAGGGGAAGATGGTAAGGACACCCAGTGGATCGAATATGGTGATAGGGCCGAGGAGACGGCCCCTGAGGAAGCCGGGCTCTACAAGAACGAGTTCACCGTAACGGTCGCCTACGACCAATAGTGGTGTTTGTTGCCCCCGCGTCCCTCTTTTTGGGAGGCGGGGTTCTTGTGTGATGGGTTCGGAAGCTGGATCCAGCAGTATGTCCCTTGGCGCTACGAATAGATTGAGACGAACAGGAGGGCATCCATGAAGCGGGCGGCGAGCTGGTACTCGAGCGCGACAATCGGACTGGCATTGGGCGTTACTGCGACGCAAGTCGCGGCTTCGATCCAGATCGCCCCGCAGCGGCTGTTCTTCGATGATCAGCAGCGCAGCGCCCAGGTTGAGGTCTTCAACCAAAGCGACGAGGTCCAGGAGTACCGGGTAGTGGTCGCCGACGTGGAGTCGGACGCCTACGGGCGTTCGGAGCTGATTGACCCAGTCGAGCCGGCCGCCGGAGAGCGCGAACACCACGGTGCGGATCTGCTTCGCCACCACCCCCGCCAGATGACCCTAGGTCCAGGCGAGAGCCAGACAGTGCGCATCATGTCGCGGGTCCCCGACGACGTGGAGCCGGGCGAGTACCGGGCCCGTTTCGCGGTTCGGACCATGCCGAGTGCGGATGCCCCTGCCTTCGCCGAGGAGGAGCTGGAGGACGATGAGGTCGCCGTGGATATTCAGGCGCTCTTCGCCATGACCATCCCGGTGGGGATCCAGGTGGGCGAGCCGGAGGGTGAGCCGCAGATCCGCGGCGCCCGCTTCGAGGCGGCCGAAGACGACGAGGACGAAGACGCCCTGCAGGTCACCGTAGCGCGCAACGGTGATCGCGGCATCTACGGCTCGTTGGAGGTCTATCGGCCTGGTGACGACGAACCAATCCTGGAGCGGGGGCGCGCCGTGATCTCCAGCTCGATGGAGGAGCGGGTCCTGCCGTTCTCGCTGGATGAGCACGATCTGGCCCCTGGCGATGAGCTGCGGGTCGTCTACCGCGCCTTTGAAGACGAGGGCGAGGGGTTCGGCGAGGTCGGTGGCCATGTAAAGGCGGAACGGACAGTCGTCATCGAGTGAGGTGGTGCTTTGGCTGAGGGGGGGTAGGCTCGATTGGCGGCCTGGGTGGGCAGCGTGGCTGCTTGCCATCGGCCTAATACTCTGGTCGCCTAGTGTCCCTGCGCCGCTCTCTGTTGAGCGTCTCCAGGAAGAGGATGAGGCTGCAGGGGCCGAGGATATGGTCCTGCGCCTTGAGCTGGAGGGCTATACCCTCTCTGAGAGCGAGTATATGCTCCAGAAAGAAGACGACATCTATTATCCCCTGGGTCAGCTGGCCCGTCACCTTGAACTTGCACTCGATGTCGATCCACTGGAGGGGGAGGTCTCTGGGTGGATTCTCGAGCAAGATAGAGAGGTATCATTCGATACCGCTAGCGGGATGGGTGAGATCGATGAAGACCCACTGATCCTCGATGAAGCTGATTGGATCCAAGAGCACGACGATCTCTACTTTCGTGAAGCGGCCATCCAGGAGTTCCTTCCGGTAGATTTCGATTATCGACCGCGTAGTGCCGAGGTTCATATCCGCGCCAGGGAGGATATGCCTGTACTCAGGCGCCTGGAGCGCGAGGCCCGCTGGGCGCAGCTGCGCGATGATGCGCCGGGGGAAGAAGGCGAGGAGTGGTTGCCGCGTGAGGAACTGCCGCCGCGTGCACTTACCCGCCCGGCCTGGTCCTTGAGTCTTGATCAACGTCTTAACGAAGAGCGAAGTTCCACAAGTGCTGATCTTGCCGGGGCCGGCGACCTGCTTTGGCACGACTCGGAGTGGCGGCTGCTGGCTAACGATGACGATTACATTCGCCGTTTTGACGGTACCCTCGGGCAGCAGGTGGGCCATCCGGCACTGGAGCGCTACGAGTTGGGTCGGGTTAATCCGCCACGCTACGATCTGCTCCGCCGCGGTAGTTCCGGCATGGGCGTAACCGTAACCAATCGCCCCGAGGGCGTGGCGCGTACCACCTTTACTGACCAGAGCATCGAGATTGAGGTGCCCCAGGGTTGGGACGTCGAGCTTTACCGGGACGATGATCTTGTCGATTTCGCTCAAGACGTGGAGACAGATCGCCATGAGTTTGATGATATTGATGCCCGTTCAGGCACCAACCACTACACCATCGAGCTCTACGGTCCGCATGGTGAGCGTGAAACAATCACCCGCACCATAGAGATAGGTCCGGGGTTGTTGCCACCCGGTACGGTTCACTACAGCCTGGATGCTACCCGGGAGGGCAAGAGCATCTACGAGGATGATCCTCAAGACGATTACGATCAAAGCGCGGCTGGCCGAGTTGATGTGGGTGTTACTGAGAGCCTAAGCGTTGGTGCTGATATCCACTACCTTGATCCAGAGGAGGACGATTATTCAGCCCATGGCGAGGTGGCAGGTGCCGATGCCGCGTTTAGTGCTTTCGGGGTTTGGGGCCGATTGCGTGGAGCTTGGGAAAGCGGAAATGGACGGGCCTGGCAATTGGCTCTGGATCGTGGGCTAGGGCCAATAGATTTGAGCTATGAGTATACCCACGTTGCTGGTTTGGCTACCGACGAGATCCGCGAGCGGGTCAGCGGTGATTTGCGCCACAAACATGAACTTCATCTTGCCGGTTCAGTGGGGGGGTTGCGCACCCGGCTGCGCTACGAGCACCAGGAGTCGGCAGGGGGTGATTCTATCTGGCAGAGGCTGCGGACTCGAGAGAATATTAGGCTCAATGGTCTGATGCTGCGCCATTCATTAACCGTAAGCCGGGAAGACTATGAGGATATAATTGCTAGCGGCAACGTGCGAACCCGTTGGGGGCGTCACCGGGAAGGGCGCATTAATCTGGGATTAAATTATGATCTGGCCCCAGATGCCGAGCTGAATAACGCCAACGCCGAGTACAGTCAGAACCTCAACGAGGACTGGCGTGGCAGTGCTCGCCTGCGTGGTAGTTTCAACGATCGCCCGCACAGCCTCAGACTGGGCCTGTCCCGTATTACTCGGGAGTACTGGCGGTTCTCGGGGCGTGGTGAGGTAGATAGTGAGGGTAGCTGGCAAGTATCTGTCGGTCTGGATGTTGGCGGCCTGCCCCATCCCGACGGTGGCTGGGTGCCTGACCCTGAGGCCGGCAGAGGCTACGATCGCGGGGCGGTTATGGCCAATATCCACCAAGATGGGGAGCCGGTTGAGGGGGTTGAGGTCTGCGCTGAGCGTGCGTGTGGTGCCACCGACGCCGATGGAGAGGCATGGGTGGCGCGGCTGGAACCGCACGAGCCGGTCAATGTAGAGGTGGATGTAGGTAGTATCGACAATCCATTTGTTCAGCCGGCGAGCCGAGGAGTCAGTTTTGTGCCGCGGCCTGGGCGGGTTCTGCCGGTCGATTTCGAGCTGCACGTGACCGGCGAGATCGATGGAGTGGTGGAGCGCCGCCGTGGAGTCGAGGCTCCTGTTGAGGCTTCCGGCTTCGAGCTCGAGGCGTTAGATACCGAAACAGGGGAGTTGATAAGCACTGCCCGAAGTGCCTACGACGGACTCTATATCCTCGATCAGTTGCCGCCAGGGGACTATCTGGTGCAGGCGTCTGAGGGCCAGGCCGAGCGACTGGGTGCGCCGCAGGAGGCCACGGCGCAGCAGGTAACCGTCGAGGGAGATGGTGACCTGGTCAGCAATATGGATATGACAATCCATGACGGTGGCGAGATCATCCAGCTTGCCTCACCGGCGCATCCCGTCGAGCAGATCAGCTTCGACTATGACGCCGAGCACGAGTTACGCGAGCATCTAGCGCATGTCATCGAGCGCTTGGGTGCCGAACAGGTCGAGGGCGGCCTGGAGGCGCTGGTCGAGGAGGTACGCATGCTTAACGGAGAGCTGGCCGATGGAACCCGGGTGGTCGTGCCGACGGACCGCGCGCCGCTCGACGAGGTGGCCCACTGGGAGCACCAAAGGGAGTTGCAAATAGAGGGCGAGTGACTGGCCGCTCATCCGGCAATGGGATTTAGCAAGCCAGGTTTTTTATTTTAGAGGGGGGGGTCGGGGAACGGGGGCTGGGTAAGCCAAGGGGTGGTTACCAATCGTAGGCCGCGGTAACGGTGACGTGCCACTGGTAACGGCCCGCCTCAGCATCTTCCTGAGTTTCAGCTTTTATCTCATCTGTGCGGGTCTTGTAAAACGCCACCAATTCGGTTTTGTCATCGGGGAGATTAAGCTCGGTGGAGCTGCCGTCACCCGAATCCGCACCAGAGGGGTGTTCGGTTAGCTCTTGTGAGTAGCTTATCTCTATGGGCCCTAAACCAAGTATTTTTAGCTCAACTTCACCACTGGCTGTTTCGCCCGGGGTGATGGGGGCACCGTCATTGAGCGCCAGTGAGGGATTGATATTAGTAGAGTCGACACCGGCTGCGGGGATCACCTCGACATCAGCCGTAAAGGATCCGCTCTCTTGAGTGCCAGCGGAGTCGGCTAAGCCGGCTGAGCTATACAACACCAAGTAGACTGCTGCACTTATTGAGTACGCCTTAGTTCTGCCCGCAAGCATTTCGAGCCCCGAACAGTATTTGTCCTAAGTCTCGTCGTTAACTTAGTGAAAGTAAGGTGGTTTTTCAATCGCCCTCAAGTATGAGATTCGCGTATGTCTTACCTAGTACTTGGCGGAGGTACTGCCCAGTATAGGAGCCCTCTGCCTCAGCAATATCCTCGGGGGTTCCAGCCGCTACCAGGTTGCCACCCGCTGCGCCGCCTTCCGGGCCGAGGTCGATGACCCAATCGGCGCATTTGATGATATCGAGATCGTGTTCGACAACGATCACCGTGTTGCCGTTATCACAGAGCTGCTGGAGTACACCGAGCAGCTGCTCGACATCGGCAAAGTGCAGCCCGGTGGTCGGCTCATCCAGGATATAGAGGGTGCGGCCGTGTTCGCGGCGCGAGAGCTCGCGGGCTAGTTTGACCCGTTGCGCCTCGCCGCCGGAGAGTGTGGTGGCGTTTTGGCCGAGGCAAAGGTAGTCGAGGCCGACCTCGCTGAGCATGTCGAGCTTGCGGCGGACTGTGGGGACGGCCTCGAAAAACTCGCGCGCCTGCTCAACGCTCATCTCGAGTACTTCATGGATGGTATAGCCGCGATAGCGAATCTCCAGCGTCTCGCGGTTAAAGCGGGTGCCCTTGCAGGCGTCGCAGGCGACGTAGAGATCGGGCAGCAGGTGCATCTCCACCCGCACCACGCCTTCGCCCTGGCAGGCCTCGCAGCGCCCGCCGCGGACGTTAAATGAGAAGCGCCCGGGCTTATAGCCACGGGAGCGGGCCTCTGGGGTGGCGGCGAAGAGTTCGCGGATCGGGCCGAATAGGCCGGTATAGGTTGCCGGGTTGGAGCGCGGGGTCCGTCCAATGGGGCTCTGGTCGATATCAACTACCTTATCGAAGTACTCTAGGCCATCAATGCCCGCATGGGCAGCAGGGTCGGTGTGGGCAGCATTGAGCTGCTTGGCGGCCTGGCGGTAGAGGGTGTCGTTGATCAAGGTCGATTTGCCGGAGCCCGAGACGCCGGTAACGCCGATCAGCAGGCCGCGCGGCAGTTCGATATCTAGGTTGTTGAGATTGTGGCCGCTAGCAGCACGGATGCGTAGCGGCTCTGTGAAGTCGGGCGAGCGGCGGCGGTGGGGGATCTCTATGCGGCGCTGACCGCTGAGAAAGGCCCCGGTAACCGATGCCGGATTGGCGGCGACTTGCTTCGGGGTGCCGGTGGCAACCACCTCACCACCGTGGACGCCGGCGCCGGGGCCCATGTCGATCAGGTGATCGGCGGCGCGGATCGAGTCCTCTTCGTGCTCGACTACTACGACGCTGTTGCCCATATCGCGCAGGCGCCGCAGGGTCGCCAGCAACCGGTTATGGTCGCGCGGGTGGAGGCCAATCGAGGGCTCATCGAGGACGTAGAGTACGCCGACCAAGCCGGCGCCGATCTGGCTGGCTAGGCGGATGCGCTGCGCCTCGCCGCCGGAGAGGCTGTCCGCCGAACGTTCCAGGGTCAGGTAACCGAGCCCGACATCGTCGAGGAAGCCGAGACGGCGGCGGATCTCATCGATCACCGGGGCGGCAATTGTCGCGCGGGAACCGGTCAGCTCGAGGTTGCCGAAACGCTGGTGAGCCTCATGGATAGGCAGCGCGGCCAGTTCAGCTAGTTTATAGCCAGCGACGCTGACGTTGCGGGCGCGCTCGTTAAGGCGGCTGCCCTGGCACTCCCGGCAGAGACGTTCGCTGATGTAACGACCAAGCTCTTCGCGGACAGTGGCCGATTCTGCTTCCCGGTAACGGCGTTGCAGGTTGGGTATAACCCCCTCGAATGGGTGGCAGTGGACGGTTTCGCCGCTACGGGTTGGGTAGCGGAATTCAATCTCCTCATCTCCTGAGCCGTAGAGCATTACCTCGCGGACTTCGTCGGTTAAGTTCTCCCAGGGGGTGGTAATGTCAAAACCGTAGTGCTCGGCAAGCCCCTCGAGCAGGTTGAAGTAGTAGGCGTTGCGCCTGTCCCAGCCGCGGATGGCGCCCTCGGCAGGGGCGAGTTGCGGGCGGCTGACGACCTTGGCGGGATCGAAATGGTGCTCTACTCCAAGCCCGTCACAGCTCGGGCAGGCACCGTTGGGGTTATTAAATGAGAACATCCGCGGCTCAAGGGGTTCGACGCTGTAGCCACACTGCGGGCAGGAGTAGCGGGTGGAGAAGGTCAGTGGCTCGCGCTCGGGCTCGTCTAGCCAGCCTGCCCGCACTATGCCGTCACTGATGGCTAGGGCGGTCTCTAGCGAATCGGCTAGGCGCCCGGCGAGGTCATCGCGGATACGAAAACGATCGATGACTGCCTCAATCTGGTGATCCTGATCGGCACTTACTTGGGGTGTCTGCTCCAGTTCGCGGATCACTCCGTCGATGCGGGCACGAATAAAGCCCTGAGCGCGTAGCTGTTCACAGGTCTGTTGAGCGCTGCCGCTGGGGTGCTCGATCGGGGCGAGCAGCATCATCTTGCTGCCCTGCGGTTCGGCCAGCAGCCTGTCCACCATCTCGCTGACCGAGCTGGCATGCAGGGCGATGCCGTGCTCGGGGCAGTGCGGAGTGCCGACGCGGGCGAAGAGCAGGCGCAGGTAGTCGTGGATTTCGGTGACTGTCGCCACCGTGGAGCGGGGGTTGTGCGAGGCGCGTTTCTGCTCTACCGAGATGGCCGGTGACAGCCCTTCGATATGGTCAACGTCGGGCTTATCCATCATAGAGAGAAACTGCCGGGCGTAGGCCGAGAGGGATTCGACATAGCGGCGCTGGCCCTCGGCGTAGAGGGTGTCGAAGGCAAGTGATGACTTGCCCGAGCCGGAGAGGCCGGTGATGACTACGAGTTGGTTGCGGGGGATGTCGACGTCGACGTTGCGCAGGTTGTGAGTTCGTGCGCCGCGGATGCGGATATAGTCCATTCTTGAGTTAGCTGATCTGTTAGGATAATCCCCCAGTATAGGGATTTTCTATGCTCTAGTGCCAGGCTTGAGCTTCTTGGGAACCTCTAAAACTTCGCCGGCGCCACCATCCGCCCCGGTGTGGAGGACGCCGTGAATCCATCCCTGGAGGCTTCATGGCTCCATCCCTGGCGCCAAGTCCTCCACACCGGGGCGGATGGTGGCGCCGGCGAAGTTTTAGAGGCACCTCTTGCACCTAGCTCAGTTACTAGCCTAGCCAAGGCTAACCTAAGCGCATTTTGTCGGTTCCCCTGGCTAGCCAAAACCTTTAAATTAGCGTAACCAGCCGTCACTATTTGGCACAGGAGGCCGACGGCGGTTGGCAAGGCCGCTGAGCGGCAGAATTTTTTCGATTTACGAGCTACGGAATGGAGGTGCTCGGCCATGGCAAGGGGCGTAAATAAAGTCATCTTGATCGGCAATCTGGGAAGGGATCCCGAGGTTCGTTATACCGCCTCAGGCAGTGCGGTGGCGAATGTCAGCTTAGCCACTACGGATACTTGGCGGGATCGGCAAACTGGCGAACAGCAGGAGCGGACTGAATGGCACCGGGTGGTTTTTTTCAACCGGCTCGGTGAAATAGTCGGCGAGTATCTGCGCAAGGGCAGCAAGGTTTACGTCGAGGGGCGGCTACAGACGCGCAAGTGGCAGGATCAGAATGGGCAGGACCGCTATACGACGGAGATAATCGCTAGCGAGATGCAGATGCTCGATAGCCGCGGTGCCGGCGCTGATGGCCAAATGGGCGGTGAACGCCCGGGTCAGGGTGCCCCCGCTGCGGCTGGACAGGGCGGCAGTCAGGGACAGAGCTCTATGCCGGAGGACTCCGGAGAGTTTGTTGATGATGAGATTCCGTTCTGAGGCGTACATCTAAGATGATGTAAAGAACAGGGAGTACTCCAAGCGAGGTTGGCCGTATAGTGCGGCACCTCGCCTTTTAGTTTGCCCGGCAAAGGCTGTATAGCCGTGGGGAGGCTCAAGGTGATCAATTCACCCAGTTTGCCAAGCGTATGCCTGGCACGTTTTCAAACTGCTTTGTATTGTTCGTAACAACAACCAAACCTTTTGAGCGGGCGTGGCCAGCGATCATTTCATCGTATGGACCAATAGGTCGGCCCACTTTCCTAAGCTCGGCCCGAAGCTGCCCGGTATGCACAGCCGCATCGTTGTCATAGTTAAGGACTTCAAGGCGAGCGGCAAACCCTTCTATGTCGCGTAAGTTTCGATCAACAGCCGCAGAGGCCTCCGCACCGTATATAAGCTCCATCAGGGAGACGGCCGAAATACACATCTGACCGTCATGCGCCTTAAATTCCTCTCGAACCTCCTGTGGGCGATTCTTGATGGTATAAATGGCGATATTCGTATCGAGCATGTACTTCAGCATCAAAGGGGCTCACGCTCTTGGTGGCCCGGCTGCTCACGACTTGTCATGAAATCGTCGGAAACGCCGTCACTCTCGAACCAGGTATCCCATGACTCGCCAGCCGGAGTAATGATCCTGGTGCGGCCCAGGATAAAAATGTCTACCTGCCTAACCGTCTCAGGGTAAGCTACGGGCTTTGGGAGCCGTAATGCCTGACTTTTGTTGCTTTTGAAGATGCTTACTCGCTCCATCGATTTCGCCTCTTTGTGTATATCTAATTGAGATATCCCACTCTAACTCCAGCCAGGGATATGTCAATAGCATATCCCAATCTAATTTCGCGCTTAATCAATCATCCAGAATAAAACACTCACTATAGTCAGGGCAGTCGCCGCATATCGGTGATTTGCAGATAAGAACGCCCTCCGATGCGCAGAGCTGACGGTAGAAGAACTTCTTCCAGCGCATATTATGGTTATTCTGCTCCGCTAGAGAGCGGAAATGGCGGTGCAGCATCTTTGATAATTGAGCGCGATCATCCAGGCCTAAGCTTTGCCATAGGTGCCCCGGCTGCAGGGCGCGGCGAGCGATGATCGACGCCAACCAAGCCTCCTCGGGGTGTTGCTGACTGCGATGGTCGAGCAGTAGTTGGCGTAGGTCGGGCTCCTCAATCGCCGGTTCGCCGGGATCGTCACAATAGCTGGCCTGCGGTTCCAGGTCGGCGAAACCGGGGAAGGTATAATCCAGCAGGCTGGTTAGATCACTACTGCCGAGGCCAAGAAGCACGTTCAAGGATTGCTGGGGCGGCTGCTCTGATTCCTGTAGCGCCTGCGCTAGGGTGCTAGCCAGCAAATGGCGATCAAAGGGTTCGCCCTGACCAGGCAGTGCCAGTAATGCGGCACGGCGTTCTGCACTGCTTGGTAAGTGGCTCACTGTGTGGGGTTGGCTGGACATGCTATTCGTGACTCCTCAAGCTCGACAGAAAACATTAATAACCCAGGCGCTCCCCAAGCGCCGTCACTGATTTCCCTAACCATCAAGTAACAGCTATGCCCTTGATCATCGCCCATACCGCTTGACCCGGGGCAAGCTCCAGCTCCCGGCAGGAGCGCGCGCTGATTCGAGCCAATAAGGCCTGCTCACCTATCACTAGCCGGACTATGACGTGGCTGGGCTGGGGGTCAGGGCTGATCTCAGTAATCTGGGCGCGCAGTGTGTTGAGGGCGGTGCTCGACTCTGGCCGACATAGCGCTATGGTTACATCTCGGGCCATGATGCGAACCCGCAGCCTATCTCCGACGGCGCGATCCTGTAGGGGGACGAGCAGCCCGCCTCCGTCAAAGCCCAACTCGGTCAGGTGGTCTTGCTCGCAATGGCCGGTGATCTGCCCTTCGATTACCGCAGAGGCCTGTTGGCTATGGGCCATGGGCAGGTCAGTCCGGGTCAGCAGGCTTTGCAGGGGCCCTTGGGCGAGGACGCGGCCATTATCAAGTAGTACCATATGATCGGCTAGGCGGGCGACCTCCTCGATTGAGTGGCTGACATAGACCATCGGGATAGCAAGTTCGTCGTGGAGCCTTTCCAGGTAGGGGAGTATCTCCTCCTTGCTGACCGCATCGAGCGAGGCCATCGGTTCATCAAGCAGCAATAACTGTGGGCTGGTGAGCAGGGCGCGGCCGATTGCGGTGCGCTGACGTTGGCCACCGGAGAGGGAGTCGGGGTAACGCTCGAGCAAACCTGTCAGCCCGAGCAGGCCGGCAACCTCATTGAGGTTGAGGTGGCGCTGTTCGGCGGGGAGACGTTTGAAGCCATAGAGAAGGTTGTCGCGCACCCGCAGATGGGGAAAGAGACTACCCTCTTGGAAGACATAACCTAAAGGGCGCTTGTGCACCGGTAACCATTGGCGTTTATCCTGCCAGGTCTCGCCATTGAAAAAGAGTCGTCCTGTGTGGATGCGCTCCAGCCCGGCTAGGCAGCGCAGAATGGTTGTTTTGCCGGAGCCGGAGCGGCCAAACAGGGCGGTTACGCCCTGGCCTGGGATGTCGAGCTCGACATCTAGAGTGAAATCGCCGCGGTCAAGGAAGAATTCCGCCTCAATGGCCATCAGCCGATCCCTACTACCTTGAAGCGTCTATTTAGGGCGTAGACACTCATGAGCAGGATGAATGCTAAGGCTACTAGCAATAAAGATAGGCTGTGCGCCGAGGCGTAGTCCATGGCCTCGACATGGTCGTAGATAGCGATAGAGGCTACTTGTGTCTGGCCGGGGATATTGCCACCGATCATCAGGATCATGCCGAATTCCCCCAAGGTATGAGCGAACGAGAGAACTGCCGCGGTGAGTATGCCGCGTCGTGCTAGAGGTATAACCACGCTAATAAAGCGATCTAGGGGGTTGGCTCGTAGGGTGGCAGCGGTCTCGAGCATGCGGCCGCCGGCGCTGGCGAAGGCGTTTTGCAAGGGTTGGACAACGAATGGTAGCGAGTAGATCATCGAGCCTATCACCAGGCCGGTGAAGGTGAATGCTAAGTGGCCGACCCCAATATCCTCGAGAAAGCCGCCTACCGCCCCGCGAGGCCCTAACAGGACCAGCAGGTAGAAGCCCATGACCGTCGGTGGCAGAACCAGCGGCATGGCAACCAGCGCCTCGATAATCACCTTACTACGCCGCTGGGTATGGGCTAGCCACCAGGCCAAGGGGGCGCTTAAGAGCATGAGAATGCTGGTGCTGATAACCGCCAACTTGAGGGTTATCCACAGCGCGGTAAGGTCATTGTCGCTGATGCCGAACATTTACCCAGGTTCCTTCGCTCTGGTCAGGGGATCGCGTAGCCGGCCTGCTCAATCATATCTCTGGCTTCGTCGCCGCGTAGCCAGTCCGTGAACTCACGGGCAGCGTTGTGATCTTCAGCTCGCTTGAGTATTACTGCCTGCTGCTCAATGGGGGAGAAGAGTTCAGCGGGTGGTCGCCAGAAGGAGCCGGGGATCTCGCCCTCTTTATCCTTGAGCTGGGATAAGGCTAAAAAGCCCAGATCAGCGGCGCCGGAGGCAACATGGGAGTAGGCCTGGGTAAGATTCTGTGCCCTGATTATGCGCCCCTCTTGGGTAAAGCGTTGCCACAGGTCTAGGTCTGAGAGGATTTGCTTGGCTGCAGCCCCGTAGGGGGCATTACGCGGTTCGGCGATGGTGATAAAGCGAAAATCCCCCGCGCGCAGGGTCTCCTGCGGATCTTCAAGCCAGTCCTCTCGATCCGACCATAAGATGGGTATGCCCAGAGCATAGGTGAAGCGTGAGTCGGCGTATGCCATGCCGTCGTCGACCAAGGCCTCGGCGCGTTTGACATCGGCTGAGAAGAACAGATCAAACGGTGCGCCATTGCTGATCTGGGCGTAGAGGGCGCCGGATGAGCCGCTGCTGATTCTTATTTGCTGTCCCGTCTGGTCCTCATATTGTGCGGCGAGCTCCTTGATGGTGCTCAAGAAATTTGCCGCGCTGGCAACTCGCAGCTCCGCTGCGGCTACTAGCGGGGTGAGGAGTATGGTGCAGCAAAGCGCGGTGATGGTAGTAAGCTGAGCAGTATTCTTCATGAAAAAATGCCTAGGTGTTGCTTTCTAGTTGATTAAGGCAATTTCCGCGCCAAGCCATCAACTCTAATATATTATGGTGCTAGATCATATTTGTTAGGTATATGGGGCTTGGTCGATGAGCACACCCGTGCAAACATTCCAGAAGTATTATAGATTTGAGCGCGAGAAGGGCAAGGAGGGGATTTGGATCTATGTCACGCGCAGCCGCGTTGATGGTAACGGCGCTCCGCCGGGGATAGAGCGGGATGTGGCGGCGACCGCCATCTTGTTGCTAAGCCAGGACGATATGCTGATCAAGGATCTTACCATCAATCCTAGCTGCGCCTTGCCGGACAATGATGGTGTTGAGCAGGGCGAGCTCAAATACCTGCATGATATTTACAGTGAGCGTTTCCCCATGCTCTATGCCGCGGCTATGGCTGCCGCCTTGAGCATGGCGCATTATTATGGCTGTAGTAGGGTTAGGGGGTACCTTTCCCCGCAAGAGGTGCGTATTCTGCCCAAGTTGTTCCCTATAAACTGTTGTGGGGGTAGAGAGTTTTATGGTTATACGGCGCAGATATTGGATCGGGCTGCGCAGCGCATGCCGGTGTTTTATGAGCTTATCGTGATCGCCGCGGAGCAACTCGAGGGCTCCTAGCGGGTGCTTCTAAAACTTCCCTGGCGCCATCATCTGCCCCGGTGTGGAGGTCTTGGCGCCAGGGAGGGCGCTAAGAAGCCTCCAGGGATGGATTCACGGCGCCCTCCAAACCGGGACAGATGATGGCGCCAGGGAAGTTTTAGAGGATCCCTAGTGGAGGTCACCGTAGGCAGCGTTGAGGAGCTTTTTTTGGGGATATGGCCATGGCGCAGCCATTAAAGCATCGTGTAGGGGTAGACATGCCATTAAGAGGTTTGCAAAGCGAGCAGCTGTTCCATTCCATGCGGGGGTTGTATTTACGCGCACGAGGGCGCTGTAGTCTGAATTGGTGCGGCTTTGAGCAATCATTGTGCAGCGGCAGAGCGGTTGCTGCCTTATTGTGCACAGTAGTGATGCTTGCCGCGTGTGCCGTTCCTGGTGTTGGAGAGCCAGAACAAGAGGTAGAACAAGAGGCGCCGCTGCTTGATATCAGGCTCTTCTTTGAGGATCCGCGTTACAGTGCTGCGCGCATATCGCCAGATGGTGAATATATTGCCTTTATGAAGCCATACAACGGCGGACGCAATATTTGGATAAAAGGCATTGATGAACCATTTGATAAGGCGCGGCCGCTAACCGGCTATGAGCGCTCGATAGCTACTTATTTCTGGAGCCGCGACGGTGAGTCGATAGTCTATATGCAGGATCGTTACGGTGATGAGAACTATCAGATCCGTGCCTTGAATCCTCATGACGATGCGGCGGACGAAGGTGATCTGGCGGATTCCTGGCAGTTAGCGGGAGATCAGGGGGTGCGTGCGGTTATCTACCATGTGCCGCGGGAGAAGCCTGAGGTGGTCTTTGTCGGACTCAATGATCGTGATCCGCGTTATCACGATGTCTATCAGGTAGAAATCGCTAGCGGTGACAAAGAGAAGTTGGCGCGCAACGAGGTCGGGATCGAATCCTGGCATTTTCATGAAGGGCAGTTGCGTAAGGCCTCGCGGACTACCAGTGATGGGGGCAGCGAGATCCTCAGCTTTGCCGATGGCGAATTCCAACAGGTCTATTCCTGTGACTTCGGTGAGTCTTGCCGGGTTGCTCGGTTTCATCCCGATGGTGAGCGCGTCTATCTCGTCACCAACGCCGGCGAGGAGCGCGATCTGAGCGAGCTGGTATTGTTTGACCCGCGCCAGGACGAGGAAGAGCTGGTCGATGCCGACCCCGAGGGCGAGGTCGATCTTGACGGGGCGATCTTCTCCGAGGTGGATGATCGGCTGCTTGCCACAACCTATTTTGGTGATAAGCAGCGTATCTACGCCCATGATGAGGGCTTTGCCGAGAAGCTGGAGTGGTTGCGTGAGCAGCTTGGGGAGAGTGAGCTGAGTTTTACATCGCGTACAAGCGATGAGTCGCAGTGGACGGTTGGCGCGGCGCGCGATACCGATCCGGGCACGGTATATGTTTTTGATGCTGATCAGATGAACCTGGATAAGCTCTACGCGGGTAGGCCGGAACTGCCCAATGAGCACCTTGCCCCGATGCGCCCGATTCGTTACAGCGCCCGTGACGGCGAACAGATCCCCGCCTATCTTACCCTGCCGCCCGGCTCAGATGGAGAGGATTTGCCGGTGGTAGTAAATCCGCACGGTGGGCCCTGGTTGCGCGACAAGTGGGGGTATAGCGGCACCGTGCAGTTTCTCGCCAACCGCGGCTATGCGGTATTGCAACCCAACTTTCGCGGCTCTGCCGGTTACGGCAAGGAGTTTCTCAACGCCGGCAATCGCGAGTGGGGCACCGGCGTCATGCAACATGACATCACCGATGGGGTGAAGTATCTGATCGATGAAGGGATTGCCGACCCCGACCGGGTTGCCATTTATGGTGGCTCATATGGTGGCTTTGCTACGCTGGCCGGGCTGGCCTTTACCCCTGAGCTCTACGCGGCGGGCGTATCAGTAGTCGGTCCATCGAACATCATTACCTTGATTGAGACCTTTCCGCCCTACTGGGAGCCGGGCATGGAGCGCCTGAAACGGCGGGTCGGTGACCCCAAGGACGAGCAGGATAGAGAGCGCCTTAAGGAGCAGTCGCCCCTCTTTGCGGTCGATCAGATGCGCTCGCCGCTGTTGGTCGTCCACGGGGCTAACGACCCACGAGTGGCTCAACGTGAGTCAGATCAGATTGTGGCGGCGCTGCGTGATGCTGGCCATCCGGTCGAATACCTGGTGGCCCCTGATGAGGGGCACGGCTTCGTTGATGAGTTAAATAGGCTGGCGTATCTTGCTGCGACAGAGCGTTTTCTTGCTAAGCACATCGGTGGCCGTTATCAGGGCGAGTACGATGAGGCTATAGAAGGGCGTTTGGAAGAGCTGCGAGTAGATATAAACGAGGTCGAAGTTGACGACGGCGAATAGCAAGAGTTGAGGAGATCCTGGCAATGACAAATGCGCGGCACGTACCCTTGTTAATCCTTGGCTCTGGGCCGGCTGGCTACACTGCGGCGGTCTATGCAGCACGCGCCAATTTGCAGCCAGTGCTGATAACCGGCATCGAGCAGGGTGGCCAGTTGACCACCACTACGGATGTCGATAATTGGCCTGGTGATGCCGAGGGGGTCAAAGGGCCGGAGCTGATGGAGCGCATGCTCCAACACGCCGAACGGTTCGGCACGGAGGTCGTGTTTGACCATATCCATACTGCCGAGCTCGGTAAGCGCCCGTTTGAGCTGCAGGGCGATACGGGTGCTTATACCTGCGATGCCCTGATTGTGGCTACTGGGGCGTCGGCTCAGTACTTGGGCCTGGAGTCTGAGCAGACCTTCATGGGTAAAGGGGTTTCAGCCTGTGCTACTTGTGATGGCTTTTTCTATCGCAACCGTGAGGTCGCCGTGGTCGGCGGTGGTAATACTGCGGTGGAGGAGGCGCTTTATTTAGCCAATATCGCTTCCAAGGTAACGCTTATCCATCGTCGTGATAAGTTGCGTGCCGAGGCGATAATGCAGGAGCAACTCTTCCGGCAGGCCAGCGAGGGCAAGGTCGATATACTCTGGAACCACGTGCTTGACGAGGTGCTAGGCGATGAGATGGGGGTAACCGGGCTGCGCCTGCGTAATGTCGAGGACGATCAAGAGTCTCAGCTGGATGTCGCCGGAGTCTTTATAGCCATCGGCCATAAGCCTAATACCGAACTATTCGCCGGACAGCTAGACATGAGCAACGGCTTTATCCAGGTTCATGGTGGCCAGCAGGGCAATGCGACCGCTACTAATGTGCCGGGTGTCTTTGCTGCTGGTGATGTGATGGATTCTGTCTATCGTCAAGCGGTTACCTCAGCGGGTACGGGATGTATGGCCGCCCTGGATGCCGAAAGGTACCTGCAACAGATCAGCTAGATGGCGCCATCCTTGGCGCCATGCCTCTAAATCGGGGCAACCGGGGGCGCGCATACCGGTTTGCTAAAACGGGAGGCCGCTACTGTTCCTCCCGGTACTGTTCGGCAACGCTTTCCAGGCCGCTCAACTGCTGCTGATTGCCGCCGCTGAAATGGTAGGTCTCGCCATTGGGGTGGCGGTAAAAGATGGTCGGCACACTGCGCACCCCTAAGCTAACGGCAAGCTGGCGGTTCTCTTCTTCGGCCATTTCACCATCTACATCAAGGGCCTCTTCGATGCGGTTGGCCGCATCACGCCGCGCGCCTTGGCCAAGGAAGCCTACCGGAATCCAGCGCCATTCAATATTGGGTGTGGCTCCTTCTGCGACGCGCTGATGGAGCTGATCACAAGCCGGGCATTGGGGGTCGGTAAAGGCGTAGACGATCATGTCACCGTCGCCCTCGGTTATATAATGGCTGTCCTGGAACTGTTCCAGCTCCGAAGCAGATGTATCGGTCGATTCACCCGGGGCATCATTAGGGCAGCCGGCGAGTAGCAAGGCTAAAAAGAGGATCTTTATGGTGGCCAAGCGTTTAGTCATATAGGCAACTCCTTCAACTGCATTAATGCTTGATACCGTGCCATTCTTAGTCACTGCGCCGGTCTGAGTGGGGTTTAAGCAAAGCATATCCGGCGAGTGCGCCGAACAAGACAAAGGCCACTAAGCTCCATAAGGGCAAAGGCACCCACAGCAGGCTGCCTGCTTGAGCACAGTCACTGTGGCCGGTGACAAACTCAACCACAATTTCGTTCAGCGGCAGCATGCTAAGCATCATGTCGGGACTCATTCCGCACTCGACCACATCCGGGTTCCCCACCACGTAGAGGTGTCTAATTGCGACACCGGCCCCAGCGCTTGCGACTAGAACAGCGGCGCCGCCGCAGGCGTATCTGCCTAGTTTGCTTTGCGGCCAGAGTACTAAGCCGGTTATGGCTACCAGCGCAAAGAGTCCCATGATTAATCGCTGAGTCCAGCATAGCGCGCACGGTTGCAATATCCCCAAGTGCTCTATCGCGGAGACAATTACCAGCGCAATAACGGCACCTGCGGTTGCCAAGCCGAGAGCTTGACGATTGCTCATAATCAAATTCTCCTCAACTATAGCAAACTCTACCCCATCTGCGTCATGATATGCCAACTGCTGGGTTTTAGCTAAGTACTAGTAAGAGAGGTGCTTAGTGTGTGTCAGTTGAGGACTTGAAGGGCTAACCGGAGTTTGGTGCAGTTCCCCGCTGGACTTATAACTCGGGGCGTAATGCAGTGAAAGGAGAGTGACGTGCGCGTATTGGTTACCGGTGCTGCCGGGTTTATCGGCATGCATGTGGCGCAGCGCCTGCTTGCCGAAGGTGTTCAGGTAGTAGGCCTAGACAACCTCAACGACTACTACGATGTGGCGCTTAAGAATGCCAGGGTGGCTGAGCTAGAGCAGCAGAGCGGCGATTTTTATCTAGCGCGAATCGATCTCGCTGATGCCTCAGGAGTTGAAGCGGTCTTTCGTGATGGTAGGTTTGATCGCGTCATCCACCTAGCTGCTCAGGCTGGAGTGCGCTACTCATTGGAAAACCCCCGCGCCTATGTCGATAGCAATCTGGTAGGGTTCTGTAACATCCTTGAGGGGTGCCGTCACCACGGCATTGAGCATCTCGTCTATGCCTCCTCAAGCTCGGTCTATGGCGCCAATACGCGGATGCCTTTTTCGGTTCATGATAACGTCGATCATCCTGTTTCATTATATGCGGCTACCAAGAAGTCTAACGAGTTGATGGCGCATACTTATGCCCATCTATACGGGCTGCCAGTGACCGGCTTGCGCTTTTTTACGGTCTATGGCCCGTGGGGGAGGCCTGATATGGCCCCCTTTAAGTTTACCCGCGCGGTTCTCAGCGGCGAGCCTATAGACGTTTACAACTACGGCAATATGCGCCGCGATTTCAGTTACATTGACGATGTCACTGAGGGCGTGCTTCGGGTAGCCGAGCAGATTCCCGGAGCAAATCCGAGTTTCTCCACAGATGCCCCCGATCCAGCCAGCAGCTTCGCGCCGTACCGGCTCTATAATATCGGCAATAATTCGCCCGTGGCATTGAACGACTTTATCGGCGTTATCGAGAAGATTTGTGGCCGTACTGCTCAACGTAACCTCATGCCCATGCAGCCGGGCGATGTTGAGCAGACCTATGCCGATATAGGCGATCTATACCAGGCCACCGGATGGCGGCCGACTACTACGATAGAGGATGGTATGGCTAGTTTTATCAAGTGGTATAGGGATTTTTATAACGCTTAAGCCAGGTATGGGTAGCTGCGAGACTCGTGGTCCTCTAAACCGGGGCAGAAAATGGCTCAAGAGGATGGTTAGTGGTACCGAACAAGTGTGTATAAGCTCCCGATGGGCACCTCTAAAACTTCCCGGAGCCTTCATCTGCCCCGGTGTGGAGGACGCCGTGAATCCGTCCTTGGAGGCTTCATGGCGCCATCCCTGGCGCTAAGACCTCCACGCCGGGGCAGATGAAGGCTCCGGGAAGTTTTAGAGGTGCCCCTATGAGGTTATTTTCGGTTAAGCGTTTAAATTATAGATATGGAGTAAAAAATGAAGGTCACTATCTTCGGAAGCGGCTATGTCGGGTTGGTAACAGGGACCTGTTTTGCGGACGCTGGCAACGATGTGGTCTGCGTTGACATAGACGCCGAGCGGGTTGCTCAGCTACAGAACGGCGAGGTGCCAATATACGAGCCTGGGCTCGATGATATGTTGACCTTCAACCAGGAAGAGGGACGACTGCGCTTTACTACTGATCCCGCTGAGGGGGTAAACCATGGTTTGTTCCAGTTTATCGCTGTGGGAACTCCCGCGGATGAAGATGGCTCGGCAGATCTGCATTATGTTCTTAATGTGGCGCAAACCATCGGCCAGCACATGGACGATTATCGAATAATCGTCGATAAATCGACGGTTCCCGTCGGTACTGCTGATAAAGTGCGTAGTGTTGTTGGTCAACAGCTCAGGGAGCGCGGTAGCAGCCTTGAATTCGATGTTGTCTCTAATCCGGAGTTTCTCAAGGAGGGGGCTGCTATAGATGATTTTGTCAAGCCTGATCGGATCATAGTCGGGGTCGATAATCCGCGCACTGCAGAGCTTATGAAAGCGCTCTATTCACCGTTTAACCGCAACCATGATCGTCTGATCAGTATGGATATCCGCTCAGCGGAGCTGACCAAGTATGCTGCCAATGCCATGCTCGCCACTAAGATAAGTTTCATGAATGAGCTGTCTAATATTGCCGAACGCTTGGGGGCTGATATTGAAAGGGTAAGGATCGGGATAGGCTCAGATCCGCGCATAGGCTATCACTTCATTTATCCGGGTTGTGGGTTTGGCGGTTCCTGCTTTCCCAAGGACGTCCAGGCGTTGGCACATACCGCTCAGGAGTATGATTACCAGCCCGAGCTGCTCGAGGCGGTACAGCGCGTGAACCGGAATCAGAAGGATATCCTCATGCAGCGCATCCGCGAGTACTTTGGAGATGAACTGCAGGGGCGTACCTTTGCCCTGTGGGGCCTTGCCTTCAAGCCGAATACTGACGATATGCGCGAGGCGCCAAGCAGAGTGCTGATGGAAGCGCTTTGGGATGCCGGCGCCCAGGTTCAGGCCTATGATCCGGAGGCCATGGATGAGGTGGAACGGATCTATGGTGAGCGGGCAGATTTGGAGCTGTGTGATAATCAGTACGATGCGCTAGAGGATGCGGACGCACTGGTTGTCTGTACTGAGTGGCAGGTATTTCGAAGCCCCGACTTTGAGAGGATACGTCAGGCCCTTAGGCAACCGGTTATTATTGACGGCCGTAATGTTTATACCCCTTCAGTTATGGAGGCCATGGGCTTTACCTACTACGGTATCGGTAGAGGCGAGAGCATACGACATAAAGGTGAGTGAACCATGTCTAATCATCTTGGACAGTGTTCTGCGTGGCGCGAATTAATCTCACGCATCGAGGAATATGGCGAGCCGCTGGTAAGCGATCTTTTCGCCGCTGATTCTGATCGGTTTAGGCGCTACAGCTGTGCTCTGGAGGATCTGTTGGTAGATCTCTCGCGACACGCCCTTGATGACCAAGACTGGCAGGGGCTGTTTCGCCTAGCTGAGCAGCGCCGGCTCAACGAGCAGGTGGAGGCGCTGTTCAGCGGCAATGTGGTTAATTTGTCGGAGGGTCGGCCGGCTCTCCATACGGCGTTGCGACAGCCTGCAGATGCAACACTGCAGGTGGAAGGTGAGGATATCACTGCGCAGGTCCATGAGCAGCTCGCGCGCATGGGTGAGTTGGTGACTGCGTTGCGGGCCGGTCAGGTGTTCGGCTTTGATGGTAGGCCGATCACCGACATTGTCAGTATTGGTATTGGCGGCTCTGAGTGTGGTGTCACCATGGCTTATGAGGCTTTGGCCCCTTATGCTCAGGGCGGTTTACGTCTGCATACAGTATCCGGGGTGGATGGCCGGGAGTTGCTTGCGGCATGGTCCCGGATCGACCCGGCTACGACCCTGTTCGTGGTGGCTTCCAAGTCTTTTACTACCCAAGAGACATTGACCAATGCGCGCAGTGCATGGCAATGGCTGGAGCAGGCAGCAGGTCATGCGGTTGCCGAGCAATTCGTGGGGATATCGGTAGATGATCAGGCCATGGCAGATTTCGGTATTCCACCTCAGAACCGCTTCTTTGTCTGGGAGTGGGTTGGGGGACGCTACTCGCTGCCTTCGGCCATGGGTCTACCCTTAGCAGCTGTGATCGGCATGGAGAACTTCCGCGAGCTGCTGCAGGGTATGCACGATATGGATACCCATTTTCGCAGCGCCCCGATGGCGGAGAATATACCGGTCATGCTCGGTCTGCTGGGGGTCTGGCAGATTAGCCTGCGTGGGGCTAGTGGCCATGCCTTACTGCCCTACCATCCGGGCTTGCGACGCTTCCCGGCCTATGTGCAGCAGCTTGATATGGAGAGCTTGGGTAAGTCGGTTACCCAAACGGGTGAGCAGGTCGACTGCAGTACGGGGGCAATATTCTGGGGCGAGATCGGCTCTAATGCCCAGCACTCCTTTTTCCAGTGGCTGCATCAAGGCACCGGGCGTGTGATAACCGAGCTAGTTAGCCCGGTTGATGAGCAGGACTGTCCAATTGATCACCAAGCCTTGATCCTCTCCAATGTGCTTGGTCAAGCGGAGGCTCTGGCGCTCGGCCGCACGCCCTCAGCTGCTGAAGCTGCCGCCGAGCATAGGCACTATAGCGGTAATCGCCCGGTAACCTTGGTATTGTTCAAACGGCTCGATCCCCGCACCCTCGGCCGTTTGGTGGCGATGCATGAGCATAGGGTCTTTGTCCAGGCAGCAATCTGGGGGATTAATCCGTTTGACCAGTGGGGGGTCGAACTGGGTAAGCAGCTGGCTAAGCAATTGGTGCCGGTGCTACGCGGCGAATCTGGGGTAGATCAGTTGAATCCGGCTACAGCCGGGGCTATCGACTGGATTAAGAGGTGGGGCTAACGGTGGGTATGGTAAAACAACGCCGCCTATTGTGGGCTGCGAAGCTATCATTGCCTTTGCTTATTATGCTCGCACCGCTGACGTTGGGGGCTGAGCAGCGTATTAAGGCAGTGGCTTCTTTTACTATCTTGGCCGATCTTGTCACTGCTGTGGGCGGCGACAGGGTCGAGGTGGTCAGCCTCGCCCCGGTGGGCGCCGAGGTCCATGAGTGGGAACTGCGCCCGCGAAACTTTCGTGATCTTGAGCGTGCCGAGGTCTTTTTTTACAACGGTTACGGTCTGGAACAGTGGATTCGCCAAGTGCGGGCGACGGTCGGCGGCGATGTCGATCTAATTGCAGTAGCCGAGAAGAGCGGCTATCCCACTAAACCGATCCGAATAGGTGAGTTAGAAGGCGAGCCTGATCCGCACATGTGGATGGACCCGCGTGCGGTCGAACGTTACATAGAGGTGATTTACCAAACCCTTGCCGAATTGGACCCAGATGGCGAAGAGCTATACCGGGATCGAGCAGATGAGTACCAAGCTGAGCTCAAGGAGTTGTATGCGGACTTGGAAGAGAAACTTGCAACAATCGAGGAAGAGCGCCGTATTTTGATTACCAGTGAAGCGGCTTTCCCCTATTTCGCTCATGCATACGACTTTCGGCACGACGGTATTTGGGGCAGTAATGCCGAGGAAGAGGGCTCGCCGCGGCAGATGATGCGGGTAGTCGATCTGGTTAATGAGTGGCGTCCCGGGGCCATATTTTGGGAGAGCACTATATCTGATCGCTATGTAAGGTCGGTGGCATCAGACACCGGGGTTGCTGTTGCCGGTCCACTATATGTCGATTCGCTAGGTGAGCCTGACGGTGTGGCCGGTCACTATCTTAGTATGATGCGCCATAACGCAAATGTGATAGTTGCTGCGCTGGGGGATGGCGAAGGCGGTGACGTGGGTGATGAAGTAGGCGATGACTAGGGGGCGGCTTGTTGGCCGGAAGCTTGATTGCTGAGCGCCCTAACGGGTCAGGAAGTGGCGACAACGCTGCGGCAGTTGAGCCGTCTGCCGTAGAGGGGCGCGGGCTTTATGCCGGTTATCAGGGCTTTGATGCAGTAGCTGGCGTAGACCTGAATATACCGCAAGGTGAGTTGGTTGCCTTGGTGGGCCCTAATGGTGCTGGCAAGTCAACCTTGCTTAAGTTGGTTATGGGATTGCTGCAGCCTCGTCAAGGTTGGCTCTTTATCAAGGGCTTGTCGGCATCCAAGCAGCGCCGAGCTGGAAACATTGCTTACATGCCGCAGCAGGAGACCTTAGATTGGGATTTCCCAGCATCGGTCTGGGATGTGGTCTTTTCGGCGCGCTATACGCGGATGAGAAGTTCCGGGATGTGCCGTTTTCTCCCTCAGCGTTGGTGTGCTAAAGAGCACCATCGAGCGGTCGAGCAGGCCTTATCATCGACAGATATGAGCGCTTGCGCGCCTCGACACATCAGCGCCCTTTCCGGCGGGCAACGCAAACGGGTGCTGTTAGCAAGGGCCCTGGCGCAGGGAGCTGAGCTGCTCCTGCTGGATGAGCCCTTGGTCGGGGTGGATGCGGCAAGTGAACAGATGATCTTCGGTGTACTGCGCGAGCTACGTGCTGCCGGGCGCACGGTAGTTCTGGTAACCCACGACGTAGCTGGGGCGAGGCGGTATGCCGATCGGATTATTTTGTTCAACCGCCGGGTTATCGCCTCGGGTAAGCCGGAAGAGGTGCTCAGTGATGAGTTGCTGATGCAGACTGCAGACCCTTCGTTTGCCCGGAGTGTTCGGGAGATAGATCGCTGATGGAGTGGGGCGAGGCGCTGGTCGACAGCTTGCTGGCAGTCTTGATGGCCTGTGTCGGGTTGCTCCCCGAGTCAATGGCCACGCCGTTTGAATATCAGTTTATGCAGCGGGCGCTGCTTACCTCCATAGTTGTAGGCTTGGTTTGTGGGGTTCTCTCCTGTTTTGTCGTGCTCAAGCGCTGGGCACTGCTGGGAGATGCCATATCGCATGCCGTCTTGCCAGGAGTCGCTATTGCCTACCTGCTGGGTTGGCCTTTTTTTGTCGGTGCTTTCATTGCCGGCGCCTTGACTTCGTTGGGTATTGGGTTTATCGAGCGTACTACGAGGATCAAGTCTGATACCGCTATAGGGATAATGTTTACCGCCGCATTCGCCCTTGGGGTGGTTATTATCGGCAAGATTGCTACCTCTACCCACCTGATGCACATACTCTTTGGCAATGTTCTGGGCGTTGATAAAGGTGCTCTACTGCTGACTCTGGTGGCCGGTGTTATAGCTTTGCTAGCTGTCCTGCTTGGTTATAAGGCGCTCTTCGCCTATGCCTTTGATGAGATCCATGCCCAAGCCTTGGGTTTGAATACAGCCGCAATTCACTACGGTTTAATCCTCCTGCTTACCCTGACCATTGTTGCCAGTCTCGAGACGGTGGGCATCATTCTGGTTGTGGCTATGCTGATTATCCCTGGCGCTACTGCTTATCTGCTCACTGACAGGCTCTCACGGATGATTGGGTTGGCTGCCTTGTGTGGTGTTCTATCGACAGTTATCGGCCTCTATCTGGCATACTACTTTGACTTGGCCTCGGGTGGCGCAATGGTACTGGTGGCTGCGGGGCTGTTTCTGCTCAGCCTGTTGCTGGCTCCGCGGCACGGCCTATTGGCGCGGTTCTGGCAGTGGAGGGTTGCCTCATGAGGCTAGTGGCGCTGATTATACTGTTTGGCTTGGTTGGCCTTTTGGCAGGCTGCGCATCGCCTGTTCCTGAGCAGTTACGTTCTGCGCCTGATGATGCGCCAACCTTGACGCAGGTGCGTGATGCCCCGCAAGAGTATCAAGGTAAGCGGGTTCGTTGGGGTGGGGCGATAGCCGATGTCCACAATAAGCCGGATTACACCGAGATCGAGATAGTCGAGCGGCCGCTGGGGCGCCATGGCCGGCCGCAGGATAGAGATGAGACCCAAGGCAGGTTTATGTTTAGGGTTGATGGCTTTTTAGAGCCGACCACATACTCTCCAGGCCGTTACATTACCGTATTGGGTGAGGTTGCGGGTGAGCGTGAAGGTAGGATTGATGAGCATGAGTACACCTACCCAGTTGTCGAGGCTGAGGATTACCATCTCTGGGCAGAGCTGAGTGAGCCTAGTGCTACTAGGGGGGTATTCTATGGCCACTGTTATGGTGATCGGTGGTACTGCGATCCGCGATCACCGGGATATGATCCGAGGTCGCCGTGGTGTAGATAGTACTTATTGATGCCATTTGGAGATTTTTCAATGAATAATGGAATTATTGATCCACGGCGCAGTGCCTTATTGATCGTTGATCTACAGCAGCAGTTACTGCCCAAGATATACCAGGGGCAGCAAGTGATAGCGGCGGCTGAGTGGTTGGCCGCAGTAGCTAGCCAGTTAGAGGTGCCCATATTTACCACAGAGCAATCTCCCGAGAGCATAGGTAAAACAGTTGCTGAGATAGCGCCTTGGGTAGATGAAACGAGGCTTTATAACAAAAACTGCTTTGGGTGGATGAGCGAGCCTGAGCCGCTCCATGCAGGTTTACCCAAACAGGTGGTGGTAGTGGGGACTGAGGCTCATGTCTGTGTGCTGCAGAGCGCCCTGGGTCTCAAAGCGAGTGGCCGTCAGGTATTTGTGGTGGCCGATGCGGTTGGTTCACGGCGGCCAAGTGATCGCGAACTAGCGCTGCAAAGGATGCGCGATGCCGGCATTGTCGTTGTAAGCAACGAGATGGTGGCCTTTGAATGGCTCCAACGGGCTGGTACCGACTCTTTCCGAGCGTTGCTGCCCCGTTTGCGTCAAGGGTGGGAGGTCAATGATGGCTGAAGAGCCGATCGTCGATATGCAGCAGCTGCTTGATAATGTTGGCGGTGACGAGAATCTGGCTAACATGCTCCTGGCGCGGATGCGTCAGGATATGCCGCAGCGCATGGCAGAGATTCGTGCCGCTTTAGCGAATGGCGACTGCGAGACAGCTCACGCCTCAACGCACCCGCTGAAAGGCGGTTTGGCGAGCATCCGCGCCTCCGAGGCGCAGAGTGTTGCCAGGCTCATCGATGATGCTGCGCGCGACGGTGATTTAGAGACAGCTCGCAGCCTAATGTCGCAGTTGGAAGAGGCAATAGACAGGCTGGATGGTTTTATCAAAGAACAAACAAATCCTTCCCTCTCTGCGGGAAGATGACAAATATCAACAAAACAAAATGCTTGCCTGAGGAAAGATTTTTAGGCACTGTTGAAGAATAAAATCATGAAGGGTAAGGCAATGGCTGAAGCTTCGGGTGTTATTAACTTGGGAGAGCAACTCGACATTACGATTGTCTCTGAGTTGAAACAGAAGCTTAGTAGCGCACTCGCCGATGAGCAGCCGGTGGTACTTGACGGCAGTAGCCTGGAGAGAGTTGATACGGCGGGCGTACAAATACTGATGGCCTTTTCGCGAGCCGCGGCTGAGGGGCCGGGCTGGGGCTGGCACGGTGGTGAAGTGCCGGATAAGGTTGATTCGGCGGCACGCTATCTGGGTGTAGTAGAAGAGGTGCGCGGTGATTCCGTGTGAAATGGAATAGGCAGGGGGCGCCTGGGACTTTTTGGGTTGAGGCCGAAGAGATGGAACTGAACAACGTATTTTTAAATTTTGAGGTGCGGGGCGTGAGCTGAAATGGTAAAGATCCTTGCTGTAGATGATTCAGCATCAATGCGCCAGATGGTCACTTATACCCTTAAACAGAGTGGCTTTGAGGTTACTGAAGCGGTTGATGGTAAAGATGCTTTGACGAAAGCCAAGGGCGGCAGCTTTGATCTGGTAATTACTGACGTAAACATGCCTAATATGGACGGCATTACCCTGGTAAAAGAGCTTCGTGCCCTGCCGGCTTTTAAATTTAAGCCAATCTTGCTGCTGACGACCGAGTCGGCGCCGGAGAAAAAGCAAGAGGGTAAGCAGGCCGGTGCTACTGGTTGGCTGGTGAAACCCTTTGACCCTGACCAGCTGATTAATACCATCAAAAAAGTGGTCAGCTAGGGGGCAGGCGCTGCAACCGCCAGGGGAGACAGTATGAGCGTTGATCTCAGCCAGTTTCTGCAGACCTTTTTTGAAGAGAGCTTCGAGGGTCTAGATACGATGGAGTCGGGTCTGCTTGAGCTAGACCCGCAACAGCCCGACAAGGAAAACCTTAACACGGTATTCCGCGCAGCACACTCAATCAAAGGTGGGGCCGGGACCTTCGGGCTTACCGCCATATCCGATTTTACTCACCGGATGGAAACACTTCTTGATCGCCTGCGCAGCGGCGAACAGGCAGTTACCGCGGAAGCGGTAAGCGCCCTACTATCTGCGGTTGATTGCCTGCGCAGTATGTTAGAGGCGATCCAGGCCGATCAACAGCTCGATAGTGATGCCCTAAGTGCGGCTCAGCGGAGCTTGGACGAGCAGCTTGCAATAGGCAGTTCAGGCACTGGGAGCAATGGCAAAGATGGGGGTGCTGCCTCAAGTCCGGGTGCTGACAGCAATGGGGCAGCTGCCGGCGGTGCGCGCAGCGGTGGTGATGGGAGCGCTGGCGCTGGCGGCGGTAAAGGTAATGGAGATAACCATCACGGCTGGCGCATTCACTTTGAGCCAGAGCCGCATCTGCTAACTACCGGGAACGATCCGGCCCGCTTGTTCAGAGCCCTAGCCGATCTGGGCGAGTTGAAGGTTGAGTGCAATAGTTCTGGTCTGGTTCCTTTTGAAGAACTCGATCCTGAGTCTTGCTACCTCTCCTGGGATCTGCAGCTGCACGGCAAGGTTTCACGTGAGGATATCCGCGAGGTCTTCGAATGGGTTGAAGACGACGCCGTTATAGAAATTGAGCCACTAGCTGGAAAGGCCCAATCTTCAGCCTCTGCAGCCAAAGATGAAGAGCTCGAGCAAGCTAACGAATCGCACTCCGCAGCCGGGGGAGATGCGCCCGCTGCTGCATCTGTGCCTGCCAATCAGTCAGCGAATGCGGCGGACGCTGCGCCAGCAACTGATGCCAAGGCCTCTGCGGCCAAGGCGCAGGCGGGAGCTAAAGGGGGCGATGGCACCGCTAAGAAGTCCAAGAGTTCCAGTTCTATAAGAGTAGACACCGGCAAGATTGACGCCCTGATAGACATGGTTGGCGAGCTGGTGATTACTCAGTCTATGCTCAGCCAGATCGGCAAGGAATTTACTCAGGAGCGCCTCGAGGAGTTACAGGATGGCCTAGCTCAGCTTGAGCGTAATACGCGCGAGCTGCAGGAGAGTGTCATGCGTATTCGCATGGTCCCGATCAGCTTTGCCTACTCGCGTCTGCCGCGGATAGTCCATGATACAAGCAGGGCCTTGGGCAAAGAAGTCGACTTCAACATGGAAGGTGAACAGACCGAGCTGGACAAGACGGTCATGGAAAAGATTATCGACCCGCTGGTCCACTTGGTCCGCAATAGCGTCGATCATGGCATAGAAATGCCCGAAGAACGTCAGGCCTTGGGTAAGCCGCAAAAAGGCCAGATAACTATTGATGCCTACCATAAGGGCGGCAATATAATCATTGAGATAGGCGATGATGGCAAGGGCATAGACCGCGACAAGCTGCTCAATAAGGCGCGCCAAGCGGGTTTGGTAGAGGATGGAGCTGAACTCGCCGATAGCGAGGTCTTTGATCTGATTTTTCACCCCGGCCTGTCTACCCACGACCAAGCCACGGAGTACTCCGGGCGGGGCGTGGGCATGGATGTCGTCAAGCGCAACATCCGCTCTCTCTCTGGCAGTCTCAATGTTCGCTCGAGCGCCGGGGTGGGGACAACCATTACCATCTCGTTACCGTTAACCCTCTCAATACTTGATGGGCAGCTGTTCCGGGTTGGTGATCAGACCTTTATTGTGCCGCTGGTCTCGGTTATCGAGTCGCTGCAAATTGATAGCAGCAAGGTTAGTCGGGTTACCAGTAGAGGCGAAGTCTACCACTGGCGCGAGGGTTATGTGCCGATAGTGCGCCTGCATGAGCTTTTTGATACCGAGCCGTCGCGCAACGAACTCGCTGGCGGTTTGATGGTTATCGTCGAGGATGAGGACTCCTACATCGGGGTATTTGTGGATGATTTGCTGGATCAGCAGCAAGTGGTTATAAAGAGCCTTGAAGCCAACTACTTACGGGTTCCAGGTATAGCCGGCGCAACCATACTGGGTGATGGAACAGTAGCGCTAATACTCGATATAGCGGGGCTGGTCGAGATGAGTCGAGGCGGTCCTCGGCAGCCGGTAATACCTGAGCGTGAAGAGGCCGACTAGTACTGGCTAGAAAATGGTTGGTCAGACGTAGCATGGTCACCGGGTACGGGAGCGAAGATGACAGAGCAAAGCGAGCAACAGAATTTGGCAAGCGAACGAACCGCGGCCTTAGGCAGCGGTGCGGACACGGTTGATGCTATGCAGGCGGCAGCAGATGGCGAGCAGTATCTGACCTTTACCCTCGGTGATGAGGAGTATGGCGTTGATATCCTGCGGGTGCAGGAGATCAAGGGCTGGCAAAAGGCGACCCCGATCCCCAATACGCCACACTATGTGAAGGGGGTAATAAACCTGCGTGGCACTATTGTGCCGGTGATAGATCTGCGTGAGCGTTTCGGTATGCAAGCGCAGGAGTACAGCAAGTTTACCGTTGTGGTGATGGTAAGGGTGGTTTGCGGGGAACGTGACAGGATAATTGGACTGGTAGTTGATGCCTTATCCGAGGTCTATACCTTTCAGTCTGAGCAGATACGCCCCGCACCCGATTTTGGTGCCCATATCCGCACAGATTTTATCCGCGGCTTGGCTACAGTAGAAGACAACAAGATGGTGATCGTCCTCGATGTTGATGAATTACTTAGCGACGAGGATCTGGCCGTTGCTGACGACCATAGCCAAGTCGCCGATGTGGTCCGCTCAGTAACCCAAGACAGCGAGGGTAATGATAATGGATAGCCTGCACTCCACCTCCAACGAGAGCGACCTTGAAGCTCAGGGTTGGGTTAGCCCGCAGCGCGTAGAGCAGATGCTGAAGATGGTTGAGCAGATAGCCAGTGGCGACTATCTGGCTGTGCCTAAAGGAGACTGCAAGCTATCCCGAGCGCTCCATGACCTCGCGGGTGTTATTGGCCGTAAGGAGTCACAAAATCTCAAGGATGTTGTCGCCTTGACCAGCAACATCGCTGATAGCCTTGTTGCGGCTTCAGAAATGCGCATGACTATCCGCGAGACAAGCGAGCGCAGCCAGACGATTGCCTCTACATCAGAGGAGTTGGCCGCGAGTATTGATACAGTGGCCGAGAACAGCAGTGCCGTGGCTACCGAGACTGAGGCGGTGCAGAAGCTGGTTGATTCCGGCGATCAGTCCTCGCGGCGGACTAATGAGACAGTCCAAGAGATCGCCGAGTTGGCTGACACAGCATCGCAAAAAGTCAAGCAGCTTAATAAGGCTTCGGATGAGATAGGCTCCATTATAGAGCTCATCGAGGAGATCGCCTTCCAGACCAATATGCTTGCCCTAAATGCCTCGGTCGAAGCGGCTAGGGCAGGCCAAGCCGGGGCTGGCTTCTCTGTAGTAGCTCAGGAGGTCAGGCGCTTGGCTGATCAGACCAAGAACGCCACTGTCGATATAGCTCAGCGCATTCGCGTCTTGCGGGATGAGACCGAAGGGATATCAAAGTCGGTGGAAGATATGGGCAGCGCGGTCGAGCGTGGCCGGGAGGCAACTGTGGAGACTAGCGAGACCATGCAGCAGGTTGCAGAGCGCATGCGCGGGGTTACCGAGCACGTGCAGAATGTCTCTTCGGTGATCAATGAGCAGAAGGGGGCGGTGACCCAGGTCGCCGAGTCGATCAGTGCGGTTACTGATCGAACCGAGCGCAATGTCAATGATGTCGAAAACACCTTGGATGTGCTAGGCGACTCGCGCGGCATCCTCTCCCGCGAGATGGATGAGATGACCGATCTCAATCTGCCTAAGGTATTTATCCACCGGAGTAAGTTCGACCACGTAATGTGGAAGATGCGCATTGCTTCGATGCTTGCCGGTCGCGAAGAGGTCGATAGTGCCGAGCTGACTGATCACCATCAGTGCCGGTTGGGCAAATGGTACGATGCGGTTGATGATCAAGCTATCCGCCAGTTGCCGGCCTTTGGCGAACTTGATGAGCCGCATGCCGCAGTCCATGCCCACGGTAAAAAGGCAGCAGCACTCTATCAGCGCGGTGATGTAGATGCTGCGGCCGGCGAGCTGGAGCACCTAGCTGATAATTCCCAGACGGTAGTTGAACTGCTTGATCGTCTAGCTAGCGAAATGGATAGGCTCAAATGATTGCTGCGACCGGTAGGGAAAGGGCACTAGCATGAGCGCTCAACAGCCACGCTGCCTGGTTTTTCTTAATCAGAAGGGGGGTGTTGGCAAGACCACCTCCGCGGTCAATGTCGCTCATGCTTTGGTCCGCAGCGGTCACAGGGTGCTCGGGCTAGATCTTGATCCGCAGGGTCATTTCGCCGCCAGCATGGGGATTGAAGGCCTTGACCCGGGGCTTGATGATGTCTTTTTCAATGGCGTGGCTATCAATGATAGGGCTCAGCAGGCTCGTGATGGCCTGCTATTGGTGCCGCCCGGGCCGCGGTTGCCTGAGGTAGAGCAGATGTCTGGCGGCAGGGAGCGGGGTTGGATTTTGGCCAATGCCTTGGAGCAGATCGGCGGGGGGTTCGACTTCGTCATTATTGATTGTCCGCCCTCATCTGGTCTGCTAGCAATCAATGCGTTGTTGGCGACTGATGATGTGATCATGCCGGTCTCCTGCGATTACTTGGCCCTTGAAGGCCTAGCTGGGCTTATGCGGACCCTGATGCGGGTTGAACAGGGGCTGCACATATCGCGCAACAAGTTTGTCCTGGTGACTCGTTTCAACGGTCAGCGCCGGTTGCCGCGCGAGGTGAGAGGGAAACTTGAAGAGTATTTCCCAGGCCAGGTACTGCGTACGGCAATCAGAGATAACGTGTCTCTGGCTGAGGCACCGGGATTTGGGCAGACGGTGTTTGAGTACCGTGCTGACAGCAACGGAGCCAAAGACTATGCCGCCCTGGCTGAAGATATCCGCCATCGGCGCGTCCTGGAACCAGCCGAGGTGAACGGATGAATAGTTGTGACTTTAAGCCGGCGGCGAGTAGCTATATAGGAGGGAGGAGCCGTGGCGAGTAGCGGTGGCTCGAAAGGTAGTAAGAAGAGTGGGGCTAGCAATGGCGATAAAAAGCTTGGCCGCGATCCGCTAGCGTGGATGAAAGAAGATCCTCCGAGCGGCGATGATAGCTCTGCTGATGAGAATTCTACTGATGGGCACTCTCATGATGGGCAGGGAGCAGCAGCTGCCAGTGAATCGTCACCGGATTTTAACCCGGGTTCTCACCGAGAGTCGCGCCAAGATGAGCAACAACAGCCTGAGCAGCCGGAGGCGGCTACCTCGGGTGGTCAACCAAGCGGGAGCAGTACAGAGATGGCGAGCAATAACCAAGGTGATCAGATAACCGTCAGCAGTGAGGAGTTCAACCGCTATTACCGGTTCATGCTGGCGATGCAGACATGCACCACTCCCTTTTTAATGACCGACCCGGATGGGGTAATTACCTATGTCAATGACCCTATGGAGCGGATGCTATCGCGCCGCGAGCGCGAGATAAGCGAGGTAAACCGGGGGTTCTCGGCGCGCAATCTCAAAGGTCGCTCATTGCTTGAGCTGCTGCCGCAATTGGTACCTTTTGCCGAGCAGATGAAGAAGGTTCGCGACGACGCCATGCATGAGCGTCTCGATATTGGTGAGTTGCGCTTTGATGTTCACATTACTGGCGAGGACGCTAATGATGGCACATTCCTCGGCAATACACTGGAAGTCTTCGACATAACTGAAGAGTGGCATCGTCGCGAAGATGAGAAAAAGGCCCAAAAGGATGTCGAGGGTCTTATCGAACGCATTCAAGCCGGCCAGTTGAGTGAGAGGGTCGAGACTTCACATATGTCTGAGGGGTTCATTCGTACCCTCAGTGAGGATATAAACCTGGTTCTCGATGTGACCCAAGCCCCGGTGCGTGAGGTCATTAGGGTGATGAACTTGGTTGCCAAAGGTGACCTTAACCAGAGCATGGAAGGTGAGTTCAAGGGCGATTTTGGAGAGCTGCAAGACTACGTTAACTCGACTATCGGTGTGTTGCGGCGCACCGTTAATGAGGTGCGCGAAACGGCCGATAGCTTGGATTCGGCATCTTCGGAGATTGCCCAGGGCAACCAAGACCTTTCGCAGCGTACCGAAGAGCAGGCGAGTTCACTCGAGGAGACTGCCTCAAGCATCGAGGAACTCACTAGCACGGTACAGCAGACCGCCGAGAATGCTCGGGAATCACTCCAGATGGCTGGTACGGCACGGCAAAAGGCCGAGCGCGGAGGCGAGATATCCGGCCAGGTTGTCGAGGCGATGTCGGCGATCAAGCAGTCTAGCCGCGAAATATCGGATATTATTACGGTTATTGATGAGATCGCCTTCCAGACCAACTTACTGGCCCTTAACGCCGCGGTTGAGGCGGCACGGGCCGGTGAGCATGGCCGCGGTTTCGGGGTGGTGGCTGCCGAGGTGCGCAACTTGGCCCAGCGCAGTGCTACTGCAGCCAAAGATATCAAACGGCTTATAAACGATAGCGGTCAAAAGGTGGAAGACGGAACTCAGCTGGTCAGTGAGTCTAGTGAAACCCTGCAAGAGATAGTAACTGCCTTCCAGTCGGTCAACGACAAGATCGAAGAGATTGCCTCGGCTACCGAAGAGCAGTCCTCGGGAATTGATGAGATAAACAAGGCGGTAAGTCAGCTTGATGAGGTGACTCAGCAGAATGCGGCGCTTGTCGAAGAGATGGCATCAGCAGCTGAGTCGCTGGATGAGCAGTCGACCTCGCTGGTTCAGCTGATGAGCTTCTTTGGTGGCAATCAGAACGGCGGGACCAAGAAGCGCTCTGCCGCTAAGTCTAGCCATAGCAGTGCTAGTTCTTCTTCCCGCGGTTCAAGCCAGTCCGGGCGCGGCCAATATGGCTCTAGCTCTGGGTCAAGGGCTGGATCAGGGAATGGTGCGGGTGCTGGGCGAACGGGGGGCAGTAAGGCGGGCGGTGCTGCGCAGGGCGGAGCAAAAGGCACCACTACTGCCCCATCAGGAGGGACGCAGCAGCGCCAGACGCAGTCTTCCAAGCGTAGCTCAGCCGCGCAACAGGAGGACAGCGAGTGGGAAGAGTTTTAAGCCGGAGCAGGGGATAGGGAGAGCCTGAGAAGATATGGCAAGAACCGCGGCACGGGGGGAGGCGGCTGAAGCTGAGCGCGAGTTCCACTTCACCTGGGATGATTTTGAGTGGATTCGCGAAACGGTAGGGCGTGAGACCGGTATCCAGCTCAGTGAGGCGAAGAGCGATATGGTCTACTCGCGCCTTGCTAGGCGGCTAAGGGCACTCGGCTTGCGCGATTTTGCTTCGTATCGTAAGCAGCTCGTCAATGACCCGCAGCGTCGCGAGATGGCGCATTTCGTCAATGCCTTGACGACAAATCTGACGGCTTTCTTTCGCGAGTCGCACCACTTTGACCATCTTGCCGGAGTGCTAAAGGCTGCTCCGGGGAAGGTGCGGATCTGGTCAGCAGGATGCTCAACCGGGGAGGAGGTTTACTCGATAGCGATAACCGCTCGCGAAGTCTTCGGCGCCCGTGCTCCTGACCGTGTCAAAATTATTGGCACCGATCTGGATAGCAATGTCCTCGAGCACGCCGCTAGGGGGATCTACGACCGGCGCCGGGTTGATGGTATAAGTCAACAGCGGTTGCGCGAGAACTTCCTGCGCGGCAAAGGAAACAACGACGGGCTAGTGCGGGTGCGACCGGAGCTAAAGCGTTTGGTCGAGTTCGATCAGCTTAACTTGCTCCATGACTGGCCCTTCCGTGAACAGTTCGAGATAGTTTTCTGTCGTAACGTAATTATCTACTTTAATAAGGAGATTCAGAGCCGACTTTTTGAGCGCGTAGCCGAGATAATGACCGATCCTGCATGGTTATACATAGGTCATTCCGAGACGCTGTGGAAGGTCAGCGATAGATTTGAATCCCATGGCCGAACTATCTACAAGAAGACGCACTGATAACAGCTATGGCACTGCCGGGGGTAATCGGTCCGCCGAACCGCCACCGAGCATGCCCGGATTTGAGCATATTAACCGTTACTGGGATCCTCAACATGGGGTTTTTGCTGCCAAGTTGCTGCCGGGCGAGTTTTATGTGACTCGAGGTGGGGAGATGGTTGTGACAACCCTGGGGTCGTGCGTCTCAGCCTGTGTACGTGATCGGCGCCTAGCGGTAGGGGGCATGAACCACTTCATGCTGCCGTTGCGCGGCGGGGCAGGTCGGGTCAACGATCCTCTGAGTGAGTCGGCCCGCTACGGCAACTACGCTATGGAGCAGCTGATCAACCGCATCATGGCTTTAGGAGGCAAACGCAGTGATCTTGAGGTTAAACTCTTCGGCGGTGGCCGAGTGTTGGATGCAGTAACCGACATAGGCAAGCGGAATATTGAGTTTGCTCGCGAATATATCGCCACCGAGGGCCTGCGTTTGCTAAGCGAGGATTTAGGTGGCGATTACCCACGCAAGGTGCAGTACTTTCCTGAGAGTGGGCGGGCGCGTTCGAAGAAGCTCTATACTACGCGTAATAACACCGTTGTGCGACGCGAAGAGCACTATCTCCATGAGATTGATGAGTCACCGAAGGCCGGTGACATCGATCTTTTTTGAGTGACTGATACTTATGATTCGGGCGTTAATAGTTGATGACTCGTCACTGGTGCGCCGCCTGCTGACCGAGATTCTTGAACAGGCGGACGATATTGAGGTTGTGGGAACGGCCCATGATCCTTATGACGCCCGTGAAAAGATAAAGCAGCTCAACCCCGACGTCCTTACTCTGGATATAGAGATGCCGCGCATGGACGGCATCACTTTCCTGCGTAACCTGATGCGGTTGCGCCCGATGCCGGTGGTAATGGTTTCCACGCTTACCGCGGAAGGCGCGCAAGAGACCATTGAGGCGTTGTCACTGGGCGCGATAGATTTTGTTTGCAAACCGCGCATGGATATCGCCCATGGCTTGGAGTCCTATGCCGAGGAGATTGTAGCCAAGGTACGGGCGGCGGCACGAGCCAAAGTCGGTAGATCGGATCAGAGAGCGGGTAAGCCGCGTCCCCAGCATCCTGTTGCCAAGATTGGCAGCTCCAAGGTTATAGCTATAGGTGCGTCTACCGGCGGCACCGTAGCAATTCAGCAAGTGCTCGAAGAGATGCCGCAAACAGCGCCGCCTATTCTGATAACGCAGCACATGCCGCCAGGGTTTTCTGCAGCCTTTGCTCAGCGCTTGGATGGTATATGTGAAGCATCAGTCTGCGAAGCGAAGGATGGTCAGCGCATCTTGCCCGGCCATGTCTACATTGCTCCGGGAGGCGAGAAACACTTGGAGTTGACTCGCGATGGTAGCCGGTATAGCTGCCGTTTACGTGCAGGGGAGTTGGTCAAAAGGCATCGCCCATCGGTAGAGGTTCTGTTTGACTCAATGGCCAGTGTCGCCGGCCGACATGGAATCGGAGTGCTGTTGACCGGGATGGGGACCGACGGTGCAGAGGCCCTGGGGCGGATGCGTGCAGCTGGGGCCCACACAATCGCCCAAGACGAGGCGAGTAGCGTAGTTTGGGGTATGCCGGGTGCAGCGGTTAAGGCTGGGGCAGCCGAACGGGTTTTGCCTATTGGCAGTATTGCTGGCGCGATAATTCAGGCAGCCAGTGCTGCATCAACTAGCAGTGGCGAAAGGTAGATTTATGAGCGATCCTGGGCAACAGAGTGGCTTTAAAGAGAGCCTGGAGGCAACCTACCTCATCTCCAGATTGTGGCGCTACGCAATACCGCTGTTGATTATAACCGTAGCTGCTGCTGTTGCGGCGTATGTTTGGCCTGCTATCGGTTCAGTCGCTGTGATTGTGGTGGCGGTTGCTTGGGGAGCTGTGGGCATAGTTGCCGAACATCAGTCAGGGCGGGAGCAGGCGGAACAGACCGCAAGCGAGCTTGAAGAGGCCTTGCGTGACCTTCTTCATGATATTGATGACAGCCTGAATGCCGAGTTCCGCAATGTATCAGGTGATCTTGAGCAGATCCATGGCTTGGTTCGCGACGCTATTCAATCGCTCAATGAGAGCTTCAACGGCATGGATAGAGCTACTGACGAGCAGGAGCGTTTAGCCCGGGCGGTGATTGAGCGCACCGGTACAGATTCGGCTATGGATGAGTTTGGCATCAGTGAGTTTGTATCGGAGACCGAGAGTTTTTTAAACACCTACGTCGACCTTATCGTCGATATGAGCCGGCGGAGCGTGAAGACGGTTTCCCGCATCGATGACATACTTGCTCAGATGTCTAACATAGATAACCTGCTGGGCGACCTTAAGGGAATTGCGGATCAGACCGACTTGTTAGCCCTTAATGCTAGTATAGAGGCGGCAAGGGCAGGTGAGTCGGGCAGGGGCTTTTCAGTTGTCGCAGAAGAGGTGCGTAAACTGGCTGAAAAATCGAACGTCTTCAATCAGCAAATTGCTGATGAGGTCACCAGCATCAATGAGCTTGTCGAGATCACACGGCGTGAAGTCGGTGAGATGGCCTCAACTGATATGAACGTCACGCTCTCTACCAAAGAGCAGATATCGCAAATGATGGAGACCCTGCGCAATCTTGATAAGGAAGTAGAGCAGCAGGTCACCAAGATATCCAATGTAAGTAGGCAGATTGATGGGCATGTGGCAGATGCGGTGCGGGCCTTGCAGTTTGAGGATATCGTTACCCAGTTGGTCGAGAGTTCCCGGACCGGGGTAGAGGGCCTGAATGTCTATCTTGATGGGGTGCGCGGGGTGCTGCAGGAGATAGCAGAAGAGGATGTTCATGGTAGCGAATATGCCGCCCGACTGCGCGAGGCAAGGGAGATGCTTGCCTCAAAACGGGCTACTCGCGAGGAGCAGCGAGCAAAGCAAAGGAAGGTCGAACAGGCGTCGATGGATCACGGTGATGTGGAGCTGTTTTAAACTCAACAGCCCATTCGGTAAAACTGAAAACTTTCCAATTTAGGAGTAACTACGAATATGGCGATTCATACTAGCACCGAAGATGGCGGCAAAACCTTGGTCTTGAACGTTAGTGGCTACTTCGATTTCAGCCTCCATAAGGATTTTAGGCAGGCTTACAAGGGTTCCGAGGGGGTGCGCCGCTTCGTTGTCGATCTGCGTGAGACCGAGTACATGGACAGTTCAGCCCTTGGGATGTTGTTGCTGCTAAGGGAGTTTGCTACTGACCAGGGCGGTGAGGTGGTATTACGCAATTGCACCCGCGAAGTGCGGAAGATTTTGGAAATTGCTAACTTCCAGCGCCTCTTCCAGATTGAGGAGTGATGGTCCGGCTTAGCCACGGTCTGGTATAGGGGTGTAAAGTGGATGACGGCATAGCAAAGCAGGATCAATCAACTTTTTTGGTTGTCGATGATGAGCCCGTCAATGCCATGCTACTGGAAACAGTTCTGGTAGCTCGCGGTTTTAAAGTTATTACCGCAGCCAATGGCGAAGAGGCGGTAGAGCGCTTCAAAGAGCACCCGATAGACATGGTATTGATGGATATCATGATGCCGGGCATTGATGGCTACGAGGCTACCCGTCGGATCAAGGCCCTCGATAGAGGCGGTTTTGTACCGGTTCTGTTTGTTACTGCGCTAACCGATGAACAGCGCTTGGCGCAGTGTGTAGAGGCCGGTGGCGATGATTTCATTACTAAGCCGATCAGCCGTGTGCAGCTTAATGCGAAAATAGAGGCTTGGCTTCGCACTAGGGAACTGTACCGAACGGTAGTGGCTCAGCGCGATGTGCTGCGCAGCCATCAGGCACGCCTCGAGCATGAACAAGAGACTGCAGAGCGGATAGTGGCGAGGGCCACCTCATCAAATGCCTTGAATACGCCGGGGTTGCGCTACTTTTATTCACCAGCTGCCATACTAAGTGGCGATATCCTCTTAGCTGGCCGTCGCCCTAACGGTAATTTGCTGATATTAATTGGCGATTTTACCGGTCATGGTATTGGCGCTGCGGTTGGAGTGCCGGGTTTAGCGGCTGTCTACTATGATTTAGTAGCCCGGGGGACCCATCCTGCTGAGATGCTTGATGCTATCAACGAAAAGCTGTTCCGCAGTCTGCCCCCGGATATGTTTTTGACCGCCGCTTTAATCGAGGTAGACAGCGGTAGGCGCCGGGTTGGCGTTTGGAACGCCGGTATGCCGCCCGTCATGCTTATTAGTGATGGTGAGCTTGTAGCGACATTTACATCCAGCGATTTGCCGTTGGGGGTAGAGCGTAACAGCGCTCCTGGACGTCGCCAATTGAGTTATCTTGATATCCCTGAGCGCAGTTATCTTTACGCCTGCTCTGACGGGATAGTTGAGGTGGCTGGCGAAGGTGGCTCGCTGTATGGCGATGAAAGACTGGAGCAGACACTGAAGAATGCCTCGCCTGGCAGTGGCTTCGACGACCTGCTTAAGCAGGTAAATGACTTCCGCTCGGCGAGTGAGCCGAGTGACGATACTACACTCATTCAGCTGGACTTTGACAGCTTGATCTCCAATAGCAGCTGTATTGGTTATGGCGCTGCCGAGGCCGTTAGTTGGAAGACGGAGCTGGTCTTGGATGCGCGCACGCTAGCGCACGTCAACCCGGTGCCCCCGATGATGAATCTGCTGGCCGATCTGGGAGCCTTGGAAGAGGATCGCCAAAGCCTCTACGTTGTCATCGCTGAACTTTTTACTAACGCCCTTGAGCATGGCGTGTTGGGCCTTGATTCGAGCCTAAAGCGCAATGAAGAGGGGTTTGATAGCTACTATCAGCGCCGCGCTCAGGCCATGGCTGATTTGGATGCCGGCGAAGTATATATCCGTTTGCACTACGATCCTGATGCCTCGGGAAGGGGCGTGGTGATTGAGGTGGAAGACACCGGTCCGGGGTTCGATTACGAGCGTATTCTCGCCGCCTCGGATAGTCGCGATGTTGCCTCAGCGATAGCAGCGGGTCGAGGCATAATGCTGGTCCGCGCCCTTTGTGAGGATGTTGAGTATTTCCCTCCGGGTAATCGGGTGAGAGTACGTTATAAAAGTTCGGCATAGTGAAGATCGCGGAGGTAGAGCACTGCTACGACTTGCGATACTGGTTGTTGTCCTGGCAGCGGGTACTGCTATAGCAATCTTTTCCCCTTGGGAGGTCGAAGATTTTGTGGCCCTTGGCGATGCAATGGCAGAGAGGCAGTGGTTGCTGCTCGTGGTGGTTGTGGCTCAGGCAGCTTTGTTTACGCTGGCCCTGCCGGGCAGCCTGGCTTTGTGGGTGGTTGCGCCTTTCTACCCGCCCTTGCTGAGCACCATTACGCTCACATTAGGTAGCACCCTTGGAGCTGTAGGCGCTTATCACTTTTCACTTCACTTTGGCCGCGCAGCGATCACCCCAGAGAGTAGATGGGTTAGGCTGCTGTCAAGGCATGGTGATTTTTTAAGCCAGTGTGCGGTGCGAGCCATGCCCGGGTTCCCTCACGCCCCAATCAATTACGCTGGGGGGCTGCTCAAGTTGCCGCTGTTCTCTTTTGCCTTGGCAGCCTGTATTGGCTTGGGCCTTAAAAGTGGTGTATACAGTTTTGCGGTTTATGAGGCTGTTGAGGTGGCGGAGGAGGGGCGTATAGATAGGGGCGCTATCGGTGTAGTATTTGTCCTGTTTGTGTTGTTCCTCAGCGGGGCTGCATTACGGCATTGGTTTGTGAACAGGGAAGAGGCAGAAAGCAGTGAACAGGGTAAGTAGAGTCTGCGAAGGTTCAATTGCTCAAGTCTGTTGACTCCTCATTGAATGATAATTATTCTAAACACAACAACAATTTTAAAGGGCGCGCCGGCTACATGGACGTACACCGAAGGGAACACTAAGTTATCTGCCTACACAGCACTCCACCGTATCTAGGCACTGCTGATAGCCTAGGTAGACTTGAAGGAGGAAATACCATGGCTCACCAACTACCTGATTTAGATTACGACTATGGCGAGTTGGAGCGCTCTATTGATGCACAGACAATGGAGCTACACCATAGCAAACACCATAATACTTACGTGACTAAGCTCAATGACGCGGTTGGCGGTACCGAGCTGGAAGATAAGCCGCTTGAGGAGCTTTTTCCCAACGTCTCATCACTACCAGTCGCTGTGCGCAACAATGGCGGTGGGCATTGGAATCACTCAATGTTTTGGCAGATGATGTCGCCTAACGGCGGCGGCAAGCCTGCAGGCGCCCTGGCAGAGTCGATTGAGCGCGATTTTGGCTCTTTTGATCAGTTTCGTGAGGAGTTCACACAAGCAGCAGTGGGGCGTTTTGGTTCGGGTTGGGCTTGGCTAATCAAAACCAACAAAGGGTTAGAAATAACTGATACTCCGAATCAGGATAACCCTTTAATGGATGTTGCGGCTAAACAGGGCACACCGCTGCTGACGATTGATGTATGGGAGCACGCTTACTATCTGCGCTATCAAAATCGTCGCCCGGATTATGTTGAGGCCTGGTGGGATGTGGTCAACTGGGAAGAGGTAGCACGGCGTTTTGATGCTGCCAATTAGTCAAAGCTTTCATAAACTCGGCTTACCAATGCCCAGGATAGGATTATCCCCAGCTTTGTTGTTGGGGGTAAGTCTTATCCGCCGGTGGTACTCATAGGCCTTAGTTGAGTCTCGGCAACATAACCTGGTTGATTGAAGTTGTGCCCCCAGGGCTTGCGGTAAATCCCGCTGCGTATTATCTCGAATAAAGTACTTTGATCGTTAGGATGGTTGCGGATTGTATGGCGTAGATCTACTTCATGAGCTTGGCCTAGGCAGGGTACCATTTTGCCGGTAGCGGTCAGCCGGACGCGATTACAATTGTGACAAAAATGCTCAGTGCGTGCGGAGATGAAACCTATCAGGCTCGCGGTGTTACTATCGGCTAGTTGATAGTAACGCGCTGGTCCACCAGTGCTGATTTGGGTGGGAATAAGCCGATATGAGATTGGTAATAGTGAGCGAATGTCCTGAGAGCTAACAAATCTTTGATCTTCTGAGGGGTCGTGCAAGCTGCCGGTAAGGGGCATCTCTTCTATGAAAGTTATATCGAAGCCATTCGCGGTGGCAAAATCAATTAGCTGAACAACCTCGTCGTCGTTGTCACTAGCGTTGATAAGGGCGTTGATCTTGATGCGCTTATAATTGCACTGTCGCGCCTTCTCGAGGCCTTGGAGTGCTTGATCCAGGTTGCCACCTGTGCGGCTTTTGAAACGTTTTCGACTTAGAGTGTCGAGGCTTACATTGAGACGATCGACCCCAGCTTCTCTGAGCTGTTGAGCATACTTGCAAAGCTGGGTGCCGTTGGTGGTGAGGGTCAGCTCGTTAAGCTGGCTCGACCTGCCAAGGTTTTCAATCAGCCCGATTACCCCTCGGCGGACTAAAGGCTCCCCGCCTGTGACCCGGATCTTGGTGATGCCGAGTTGAATAAAGGCATTAGCGAGGCGTTCGAGCTCCTCAAGGCTAAGCACCTCGTGGCGCTTGTGGCGTTGTATTGGTTTATTTGCAACGCAATAAAAACAACGCAGGTTGCAGCGATCTGTTACTGACAGGCGCAGGTAGTTTATATGCCTGCCAAACCTATCTGTCAGCTGTGCCGGCCGTTTCATTAAGCGACACGGATACGTGGCAGCAGATTGGCGAAGTTGCATGGCTTGCTGCGAGCGTCTAGCTGATGGGCAAGAATCTTGTCCCAAGCTGTGCAGCATGCCCCAGGCGAGCCGGGTACAGCAAATATGAGAGTGGCATTGGCAATGCCAGCTAAAGCGCGTGACTGCAGCGTAGCTGGCCCTATCTCGGTGAAGGAGATATGCCGGAATAGTTCACCAAAGCCCTCTATACAGCGGTCAAAGAGTGGTGATATAGCTTCAGGAGTTACATCCCGCTGCGTCATCCCGGTGCCGCCATTAATAATTATTGCGTCGATTGACTTATCAGCAATCCAAGCGGCGACCACGGCTCGGAGACTATATAGATCATCAGTCACAATATCCCTGGCATTAAGCTTGTGGCCGCTCTCCTCAATGCGCTCGGCTAAGGCGGCACCGGAGGTGTCTTCGGCTAAGCCACGAGTATCTGAGACGGTCAACAACGCCATTGATAGGGCCTGAAAATCTTTTGCGTTGTGGCTTCCCATAGGCGCACCTCGTTCGTTTTTATGTGCAATAGCACCAATTTTGTGAGGTCAAGTCACTTCCATGGTAAGCTTTATCAGTCTTTCCCACTGTTCAGGAGTATTTATGTTTTGCATATAAAATTGCCATTCATCGGGCAGTTCGAGCTCACGAGTATCAAGATCGGCATGGATTTTATAGACGCTGTCAAGGTCTGGCGCTGGTGTGTGGTTGGGGAAAAAAGCAGGTAACGGTTGGCCACTAAAAAAAGCCCCGCTTGGATATTCAATGAGCCTGCGTAGCGCTGCGACAGGGAGTAGTGGCATATCTACGGGCACGGCAAGTAAGCCATATGAATCATCGGGTAGTCGGCGTAATACGCTGGCTATGGCACGCCCCGGGCCGGCGAAGGGGGTTGGGTCGTTAAAACAGGGGTAGTTGTGGCTGTTGCCGCTTACCCACCTGCTCTCAATGCCTGCCTCCTTGAGTTTGTCCATCATGTGATCTAGCAGAGGGCGCCCGTGCCAGCTGAGCGCCGCCTTGTCCGTGCCCATCCGTGAGGATTTGCCACCAGCTAGGACAACCCCGGTTATGGGCTTGGCGCGGTTGCAAGCGGACATAAGAGAAGGTGTTTGTCAGGCCATACTGGACTAAGCCTACTTATTGAGTGAGTGGCCGGGCAGCCAGTCGCTAGATCCGTCGACATAGTGTTCCTGCTTCCAGATTGGTGCACGCATCTTGAGCTGTTCAATAATGAACCTGCAAGCGGCGAAGCTAGGCTCACGATGGGGTGAACCGATGGCTATAATGACGCTTATCTCACCTACTCCTAACCTACCAATAAAGTGACTAAGGTAGATACTTATCTCAGGCCACTTATCGTGGGCCTCAGCAGCAATGCTTTGCAGGGTCTTGTCGGCGAGTACGCGGTGGCCGTCGTACGTGATACCTTCAACTTGACGATTGTTGTGTGAGTTGCGCACTGTACCGGTGAAAAGATTGGTAGCTCCGTAGCTGGAACTGGTGACGAAAGATACTGCCCGATCGACTTGAATCGGTTCAGTGGTTGTAAAGGCTTGAATATTGCTCATCGATTGCTCGTTATGGCGCTCACTCGCGGGTTAGTCGGTCTAACCGCCGCTTACCGGGGGGAGTATTGCCAGGTGGGCGGGCTTATCCAGTTGCCAGTCGGGGCCGAGGATCTGTTCTTCGTCTGCCAGGACCGAATGTGTCAGCAGATTTGCTGCGCCGGATCCGATGGTACTTTCAAGTGCTAGTTTGACTTGCTCGGCTCGGCAGCCGCTTTCAAGAGACAACTCAACGCCTGTGCCATATTCTCTAAACGCCCCGAAAAACTCAATGTAGACAGCAATATGCTCCTTAGTCGTGCTCATTTTTTATCCACTCCGGTACGCCATCAGGATTTAGCCAGCGCCCCTGTTTGCCTCCTTCCTTAAGGAGCAGTCGAGTATTGCCAATGATAAGATTTGCTTCGACCTGCTTGGCGAGATCCCAAATGGTTATCAGCGCCGCCTGAACGGCGGTTAAGGCCTCCATCTCTACACCAGTTTTGGTATGGGCAGCCACTTGAGCGTATATAGTCACGCTGGCGTTGGTGTCGTTTAGCTCGCAGTCGACTCGCGCCCCATCGAGGGCGAGGGGATGGCAGAGGGGGATCCAATCGGAACAGCGTTTGCTTGCCTGAATCCCGGCTGTCTCGGCAAGCGCCAAGGCGTCGCCTTTGGGGAGGGTGCGATCTCTGACCTGAGGGTATGCAATTGGACCGAGCCAAATTGTCCCGCAAGCTACGGCCCGCCTCGGGGTAGCCCGCTTGGAGCTGACATCTATCATCTGGAGCTGGTTGTGTTCTCTCATCCCAAGCGGTTCTTCGGGCTATTTGTGACTACTCCCCAGGGGGAGGTTTTAGAAACCATTTGAGCTAATGCCCCATCATGTGTGGGCTAGGCGGCTCATCCAAAGCAAACTCCATCATTATTCCATTCCAGGCGTCAAGATCTGCACATCGGGTTTATCCGCCCTTATCTTTTTTCTGCTTGGGTGCGGCGGGTTTCGGCCAGGACCGTTGCCCGGGCAGCAAGGGGTAGGTGTCAACCTTATCCCCGGGTTTGTAATCATCCTTGTCTTCGTTGAGCAAAACCCAGCTGTTTGCGGTTAGAAGTGGGTTGGTCATGAAAGAGGATTGCGAATCGGGAATATTCACTAGAAGCCGTTGATCTTGGCCGCCCACACAGGTGCAGAGTAAGGCGCGGCTAATCCCACTTTTTTTGCTATGCGTTGTGGTGCACTGTCCGATTAGCGGCTGTTCAACAGGCTGGTTGGTCATAGCGCGTAAAGCGGCAGCGACGAGGAAACGCAGCCCGGCAGCGGTAGCCAATGGATTGCCGGGCAGGCCGAAGTAGAGAGCGCCATTGGGCAGGTGCGCAAATAGGTTGGGTTTGCCAGGCCTAATTGCCACCTTATGGAAGATTATCTCAGCGCCGATAGCCTGTAGTCCCTCGCGCACAAAGTCATATTCGGCCCCTGCTGAGACTGCACCACTGGAGATGACCATGTCTAGATCTAGACTGAGCAGATAGTGTAGGTGGTTAACGAAGAGTTTTTTATCGTCTTGCAAGTGGCGGTTGTCGACTAAATCGCAGCTTAAGTGGCGGAGCAAGGCTTGAGTATAAAAATGGTTAGAGTCGAATATCTGGCCCTGCTTGAGCTGAGTGCCAAGGTCTTGAGTTACCTCGTTCCCGGTAGTAATGGTTGCAACGCGCGGTTTGCGGTAGACAGCAAGGTTCTCAATGCCGAGTGCGGCAAGCGGCATTATGTGGCCAGGATCGAGCAAAGTGCCGGGTTCAATTATCAACTGTTCCGCTGCTATATCTTCTCCGGCTTTACGAACGTTGGCCCCCAACTTTGGCATGTGGTGAAAAGATACGTACCCATCTGCAGATGTTTCGGTTTGCTCTAGCGGTATTACGCTATCGGCGCCATTGGGCAGAACGGCCCCGGTAAGGATCCTGTCGCACTCTCCGGCAGGTAACGGCTGCGCTGGTGGGGTTTCCCCAGCTGCAATGGTTGATCTTACCCTCAAATAGGGTTGGTGCTCGTGGCTACTGCAGTGGTCTTGATGGCGAAAGGCGAAGCCATCCATGGCAGAGTTGGTGAATGGTTGCAAAGGGCGGGGTGCGGTGATGCGCTCAGCACAGATACGCCCTGATAAAGCAGTGAGGTCAGTCCTTTGAGTGGGGAGGTCGAGTTGGTTGGCAGATTGGATTACCGAGTAAATAGCTTGTGGGAAAGGGATCATATTCTGCTGCCCTAAAAAGTGGCTGGCAGTGCGTTATATCACTTTTCCGCTACATGCGAGTAGCCCCAGACCTCGTTCATGGAGAAAGGAATCTTAATATCCTCGCTGCGGTAAATGCCGCGGATAGCTACATCCTCTTCGGCTAGATTGCGGTGTCGTGGATTGTCAAGGCGTTGGTGTGGTTGTCCGGTTTTTTCATGGCCCGCTACGGCGAATGAATAGACCTGTGGGGAAGAGGTGGGGTCTTTACCCCTTCGAGCCACGACGGATATCTCATCGTTGCTTAGGCGCAGGTAAGTCCCGGGTGAGTAGATGCCAAGTTCCTTTACCAACAACTTGGCATACCCGGAATGATAGCGCACGGTTTTGCCGCCAAGCAGTTCTCTTAGTGCGCTGCGCACGGTTAGCGCTTCACGGTAAGAGCGCGGCGTGACCATGGCCATAAAGCTGTCGGCTAGCATGAGTAGACATGCCTCATCGCAAATCTGGCCTTTGCCTATTCCCCTCGGGTACCCCGATCCATCCATGCGTTCATGATGCTCGAGCACCGCTCTTAACCAGGAAACATCCTCAACCCCGGCTCTGCGCAGCATGTTGGCTGATAGCAGAGGGTGCTCGTGGAGCTTGTTCAGCTGCTCGTCGCTTAACCCGCCATGCTGGTTGTCAAGCACGTCCTGCAACTCGAGCATGCCCAAGTTGGCAGTTAATGCAGCGCCTACCACTGAACACCGCTGTTGACCATCCATGCCTGCGGAACGAGATAGAAGATCGCAAATTATTGCCTTGCGCATCGGGTGAAGGACCCGGTTAGGGAAATCCTTGGTTAACTGAGCTGCCCCAAGCGCGGCGTCAGCGTCACGATCAATTAGGTTGCCTAAGCGGCTGATCATCCCGCTCAACCTTTCGCGGAACTCGTCTTTTTTGCCTAGCCAAACGGCTTTGATAGCTCGCTGGAGATTGGTGGCACAATAGAAGAACTGCTCGAACGGATCGAAGTGTTCATGCTGGTTAAGCTCTATGCTTTCCAGTTTTGCCGCTCTACGGGTCGGGCTTGGCTGTTCTGATGGTGAAACTGCCCGGGTGCGCCCCACGACGCGGAGCAGCTTTCTCTGCTGCTCGCTTTTAAGCACCTTGCCGCGGCGCAGCAGTAGTCGATCGTATGTGTCATATATGGAATACGGGACTGGCTTGCCTACAACCAGATCACCGCTGCGGACGTGATTATAAAGGGGGACTTGACTCATATTCGGGGGGACTCTGAGTTGCCTACTTTTCCCACATGAATAATAGCATTAAGTAGCGGCTGGCTCCACGTAATATTTTGGTAGTGGTGAGCTTAAGGTGGGGCGGGTCCGCTTCTTAGGAGTACAGGCCGGCCTCAAAGGAGGCCGGCTCGGACAGTTTCCAAGGTGCCCCATATCCGCGATAAAGGCATGGGGCTGTGGTGGTAGGAGTTGCCGAAGGCGCCTCGTTAATCCTCCGGCTCGTAGCCGAGGTTGGGCCCGAGCCAGCGCTCGACCTCTTTTTGTGACATGCCTTTGCGCTTGGCGTAGTCTTCGACCTGGTCGCGGAATATCTTGCCAACCGCAAAGTAGCGTGCTTGTGGGTGAGCGAAGTACCAGCCGGATACGGCGGCACTGGGCCACATCGCGCGCGACTCAGTCAAGGAGAGGCCGATCCTGTTTTCGACATCCAGTATCTGCCACAGGCGATCTTTCTCCGTGTGATCAGGACAGGCTGGATAGCCTGGAGCCGGGCGGATGCCTTGATAGCGCTCCTTGATTAGATCGTCGTTGGACAGATCCTCCTCCGCGGCATATCCCCAGACATCTTTGCGAACCAACTCGTGAAGCCGTTCGGCAAAGGCCTCCGCGAGTCTGTCGGCGAGTGCCTTGAGCAGGATCGAGCTGTAGGTATCGCCTTCGGCCTCAAAACGCTCTAAGTGCTCATCAATGCCGATTCCGGCGGTCACGGCAAATGCACCTATCCAATCCTCAAGCCCCGTCTCTTTAGGAGCAACAAAGTCACCTAGGCTCTGGTGCGGTTTGCCTTCGGGCTTCTCGGTCTGTTGGCGAAGATGGCGCAGTGTGGTCATTACCTGGCTGCGACTATCATCGGCGTAAACTTCAGTATCGTCACCGACACCGTTGGCTGGGAATAAACCGAAGACTGCCCGGGCAGTCAGCCACTGCTCGTCAACAATGCGTTGGAGCATCTGTTGGGCATCGTTATAGAGCTTGGTCGCCTCTTCGCCGACCACCTCATCGTCAAGGATTTGGGGGAATCGACCTGCCAGTTCCCAAGCCTTGAAAAAGGGTGTCCAGTCGATGCGCTCGACTAGATCCTCAAGCGGGAAGTCGTTCCAGGTGTGGACACCCGGCTCGGCAGGTGGCTTGACCTGGTAGTCGGACCAGTCGATCGGGGTGCGGTTGGCGCGGGCCTGCTCCAGGCTTACCCAGTTGACCTTCTGCTGGCGCTCTTGATATTGCTCGCGCACCTGCTGGTATTCAGCGGCTAGTTCCTGCTTGTAGGTTGCCGCGTGGGCCTCGCTGACTAGTTTGGAAGCCACCCCCACAGCCCGTGAGGCGTCCTTGACGTAGATGCTCGGAGCGGAGAGATTGGGCGCGATCTTTACCGCAGTGTGTACCCGGGAGGTTGTGGCACCGCCGATCAGCAGCGGAATGTTCAGTCCTTGACGTTCCATCTCTTTGGCCACATTGACCATTTCGTCGAGGGAGGGGGTGATCAGCCCGGATAGGCCGATCATGTCGACGTTTTTGGCCTTGGCCTCACTGATTATCTGATCGACCGGCACCATGACGCCGATGTCGTGCACCTCGAAGTTGTTACACTGTAGCACCACGGCGACAATGTTCTTGCCGATATCGTGGACATCGCCTTTGACGGTGGCGATGAGAAAGCGCCCCGCCGGCTCGTCACTGCCCGATTTCTCGGCTTCTATGTAAGGCATGAGATGGGCGACGGCCTGTTTCATTACGCGCGCCGATTTAACCACCTGCGGCAGGAACATCTTGCCTTCGCCGAATAGGTCGCCGATGGTGTTCATACCATCCATCAGCGGCCCCTCAATGACGTGGATGGGGCGCTCATGCTGTTGCCGGGCCTCTTCGACGTCTTCTTCTATGTAGTCGGTGATGCCCTTGATCAGTGCGTGCTCAAGGCGCTTGGCGACCGGCTGCTCGCGCCAGGCCAGGTCTTCTTCCTTCTTCTTACCGCCTTGCTCTTTGTAGCGGTCGGCTAAGTCAAGCAGGCGTTCCGTGGCGTCTTCACGGCGGTTGAGGATTACGTCCTCGCACATCTCGCGCAGTTCCGGGTCGATCTCATCGTAGACCTCGATCTGCCCGGCATTAACGATAGCCATGTCGAGCCCGGCATCTATGGCGTGGTAGAGAAAGACCGAGTGCATCGCTTCGCGAACCGCCTCGTTACCGCGGAACGAGAAGGAGAGGTTGGAAAGGCCACCGGAAATCTTGGCGTGCGGCAGATTCTGTTTAACCCACCGGGTTGCTTCGATGAAGTCAACGGCGTAGTTGTTGTGCTCGGCCATGCCGGTGGCAACGGCGAAGATGTTGAGATCGAATATGATCTCGCCGGGCGAGAAGCCTTCTTTGACTAACAGATTGTAGGCCCTTTCGGCTATCTCCAGGCGCCGTTCATAGGTGTCTGCCTGACCCTTTTCGTCGAATAGCATGATCACCGGAGCTGCGCCGTAGCGGTACAGTGTTCGCGCCTGCTCCAGGAAGGCCTCCTCACCCTCCTTGAGCGAGATGGAGTTGACCAGTCCCTTGCCCTGGACGCGCTTCAGGCCTTCCTCGATAATGTCCCACTTTGAGGAGTCGATCATAATCGGGACCCGGGAGATGTCCGGCTCTGCAGCGACCAGGTTGAGGAAGTCGATCATCGCCTGCTTGGAATCGAGCATGCCCTCGTCCATATTGATGTCGATGATCTGGGCGCCGTTCTCGACCTGTTCGCGGGCAACGTCGAGCGCTGTTTCGTAGTCACCCTCTTTGATCAGGCGGCGAAACCGAGCCGAGCCGGTTACGTTGGCGCGCTCGCCGATGTTCACAAACAGCGAGTTGCTGTCGATGTTGCAAGGCTCAAGCCCCGAGAGAGGCAGCAGGTCGGGGTTGGGGGCCGGTGGTTGGCGCGGGGCGAACTCTTTGACAGCATCGCGGATGGCGGCGATGTGTTCTGGAGTGGTGCCGCAGCAACCGCCAATGATGTTGATCAGGCCCTCTTCCGCGAAGGAGCGGATAATGGCTGCCATCTCCTCCGGGGGCTGATCGTACTCACCGAATTCGTTCGGCAGGCCAGCGTTGGGGTGGCTGGAGATGAAGGTGTCGGCGATCTTGGATAATTCTTGCAGGTGAGGGCGCAGGTCTTCCGCGCCTAAGGCGCAGTTTAGGCCGATCGACAGCGGTTGGGCGTGGCGTATAGAGTTCCAAAATGCCGCCGCGGTCTGTCCGGAGAGGGTCCGTCCGGAGGCATCGGTAATGGTGCCGGAGATCATCACCGGGATGCGCCGGCCGATCTCAGCGCAGACGGTCTCTAGGGCATAGATGGCGGCCTTGGCGTTGAGGGTGTCGAAGACCGTCTCGATTAGGATTAGGTCGACCCCGCCCTGGGCTAGCGCCCGGGCCTGTTGGGCATAAGCCTCAAAGAGCTGATCGAAAGAGATGTCACGATGCCCTGGGTTGTTCACATCAGGTGAGATCGACGCCGTCTTACCGGTAGGGCCCATGGTCCCGGCGACAAAGCGCGGGATCCCGGTCTCCTGCTCTACTTCGTCGCAGACAGCGCGGGCGAGCTTGGTCGCTTCGATATTGAGCTCGTCGACTAGCGCTTCGGTCTGGTAGTCGGCTTGAGATAAGATCTGGGAGTTGAAGGTGTTGGTCTCGACAATGTCAGCGCCGGCGTCGAGGTTGGCCCGGGTGATCTCGCGGATGATGTCTGGGCGCGTCAATACAAGCAGGTCGTTGTTGCCTTGCAGTTCGCACGGATGGTCAGCGAAGCGTTCACCGCGAAAGTCGTCTTCGCCGAGCGGGTATTTCTGTATCTCAGTTCCCATCCCGCAATCGAGGATGAGGATGCGTTCTGCAAGCTGCGCTCGAATACGTTCGCTGCGATCAATCGTCATAGCTTATTCGCTCTGTTGCTTCAGGGGTTCAACCGGCGCCAGCCGTTGACACACTAGCGTGCCGCCTCGGCATGGCTGCTGTCCGTGAGCTGAAACTGTGTGGATAGGGAGAAAGCAGACTCTATTGTCCTGGCGAGGCTGGCGGCGCCGAAAAGTCGCGATGTTTAACACGACATCATCGCATCTTGGCTGCATCGAATCAAGTCACCGCTTACTCCGGATCCTCTAAAACCTCCCTAGCGCCATCATCTGCCCCGGTGTGGAGGGCGCCGTGAATCTATCCCTGGAGGCTTCATGGCGCCATCCCTGGCGTCAAGACCTCCACAGCGGGGCAGATGATGGCGCTAGGGGAGTTGAGAGGTTCCCATCTGTAACATTGTGTGCAGTTGGGCCAAATAAACTCTGTAGCAATACCATTCATGCTGGCATGATATTGGTAAATCAAGTTAACCTTGAGGAGCGTGAATCTTACCAGTCAAGGGGGGCCAGATGAGTAGCGCGGAGGCGCGGAGCCAGGATAGTTCGGGGCAGAATGGTAAATTAGAGGCCCTAGAGAGCATAGCCGCTCGCATGAACGGTTTCATGTATCGGTGTAAGAATGATAACAAATATACGATGTTGTTTATGGCGGGCGCGGTTACTGGGTTGACCGGGTATCAGCCCGCAGACTTGATCAACAATAGGCGTCATTCATACATGGACTTGATCCATGATGAGGACTCCCCGCAGGTTGATAGGGCGATTGAGAAAGGATCACGAGAGCGTGAGGCCTGGAATATCGATTACCGCATCCGGACTGCTAAGCGGGAGGTGCGCTGGGTTAATGAACGCGGCGGGGCGGTCTACGATAGCAATGGCGAAGTCCTTTACCTAGAGGGTGCTGTATTTGATATCGGTGAGCGCCTGGAAGAGGCGCGGCGGCGCAAGCGTATGGAGCGCGTCGGGGAGATCGGTCAGCAAATCGGCAAGGCCTCGCGCAATATTCTCAAGACACTGAAGAAACTGCGTATTCTTAGCTTGAATGCGAGCGTCGAGGCGGCGCGTATCGGTGAGACTGGACGTGGCTTTGGGGTGGTTGCCGATGAGGTGAAAAAGCTCGCTGACGAAAGCGGCAAGGCGGCAAGCTCAATAAGCGAGTTGATGGATGAGCTGGAATCCGAATTGCGCGCTGCACGCGGTGATGGTGAGGAACAAAAACCTGGTCCTGAAGAGGGGAGCGCGCAATCCAAGCGCCGCTAGCTAAGATGGTTGAATATCATCAACACGCCGAATATTGGTTGCGGATCTTTGTTGTTGGGGATAGTCCGCAGGCATATAAGGCGATAAGGAATCTGCATTGGCTTTGCAACGAGTACTTATGCGAGCAGGCCTATCACATCGAGGTCATTGATCTTTGCTGTGAGCCAGAAAAGGGTGACAGTGAAAAGATTGTTGCTACGCCAACCCTCATAAGGGAAGCGCCCCGCCCGCCGTTGCGAGTTATCGGTGATCTAGCCAATGCCGAGCGAGTTGCTGAGCTGCTGCTCCAGCATTCCGGTTGCGAGGAGGATTGATTATATGAGTGCTGCGCCCAAACATGGAAACGTTGCTAAGATACCCACCGGGATTGCTGGCTTTGATTCCATCGCCAAGGGTGGTTTGCCTTGCGGACGGACTACTTTAGTTGCTGGTACTCCTGGCAGTGCTAAGACGGTCTTTGCCGCACAATTTATGGCGGCTGGTATCGAGCAATACGCAGAGCCCGGGGTCTTTGTAACCTGTGAAGAGTCGGCGGATGATCTGCGCCAGAACCTGCAGGCCTTCGGTTGGGATATACAGAGCTGGGAGGATCAGGGTTACTGGGTCTTTCTAGATGCCTCACCGGACAATGACCCGGAGGCGATTGAGGCCGGTAGCTATGATTTGGGCGGGCTTATTGCTCGCATTCGCGGGGCTGTAAATCGGATTGGCGCCCAGCGCTTGGCGATCGATTCGCTGGGGGCTATGTTTTCACGCTTCCCTGATTCCCGACAGGTGCGCTGGGATCTCTACCGGATTTCGGCGCAGATGAAAAAGATCGGAGTAACCTCGATAATGACTGCCGAGCGTGAAGCCGAGTACGGCAGCATCGCGCGTCATGGGGTGGAAGAGTTTGTTTCTGATAATGTAGTCATTTTGCGCAATGTCCTTGAAGCCGAGACTAGACGGCGCACTTTAGAGGTGCTGAAGTTTCGAGGCACCACCCATCAGAAGGGTGAATACCCTTTTACAATCCTGCCCGAGGGAGGGATTGTAGCCATTCCGCTGTCGGCCATGGAGCTTACCCAGCGCTCATCTGAACTGCGGATAAGCTCTGGTAACGAGCGGCTGGATGATATGTGTGGTGGCGGGATATACCGTGACTCCATAGTTCTGGTCTCCGGGGCAACCGGGACTGGTAAGACCCTGCTTGCTACTGAGTTTACTTCCGGCGGGCTTAAATCCGGAGAGCGTTGTCTGCTGTTCGCCTTCGAGGAGAGCCGTGATCAGATCATCCGTAATGCCCACGGCTGGAATGTTGATTATCTGCCAGCTGAACAGAGGGGAGATTTGCAAATTCGCTGCAGCTACCCCGAATCGGAGGGTCTGGAAGATCACCTGGTGCGTATCAAAGAGACCATTGATGAGTTTAAGCCGCATAGAATTGCCCTTGATAGCCTTACGGCGCTTGAGCGGGTTGCAACGCCGCGGGGTTTTCGCGAGTTTGTCATCAGTTTGACTTCCTTCATTAAGGCGCGTGAAACAGCCGGGCTTTTTACAGCCAGTACCCCGTCGCTGATGGGCGGGTCTTCGGTTACTGAGGCGCATATATCTACTCTCACTGACTCAATAATACTCTTGCGCTATGTCGAGATGGGCGGTGAAGTGCAGCGTGGCCTAACCGTCCTGAAGATGCGCGGCGCCGGTCACGAGAAGAGTATTCGCCAGTTCACCATTGACCATCAGGGTATGCACATTGGTGAGCAGTTCAGGGGCGTCGAAGGGATACTTGAGGGCCACCCTAACCGGGTCTTGGGCAACGTCGGCAACTAGGGGAGACTTTGACAACCCCTGATGATGTTTAGCGAAATAACTAAGGCAGCTTAATAACCAAGAGTCAGTTTTATGAACAGCATGTCAATCGCCTCTCAGCTGCGTTCCCTAGTCGCCCTCGCCCTTGCCGGTGTGGTCCTGGTAATTGGTATAGGTTGGGTATCAGTGACCTCCACTCTATCTAATCAGCAGCAGTTGCGGGAAGAGACACGTCCGCTCGACGAAGCAGGCCGGGTGATAGCGGAATCCCTGGATGGGTATTCGCAGCTGCGCGGCCAGATGGCTAATGCTGATTCCGTTGATCAATTACAGAGTGTCCCCAGTGCCGATGAATATAGTCAGGCATTTGTCCAGCAGCTGGAGGTGTTCGAGAGTTCAACCAGGTTTATGGATAACTATGGTAGCGATGTAACTGAGCTGCGCGATAGGTTCGAGGGTTTCTCGGAAAGTTATCAACAGCTAAGACCTGAGTTGGAAAGGTTGCTCAGTTTGCGCGCCGATTTAGTGAGCCAGGTGGACGGCATAGTGGAATTTTTCGATAGCGTTGAGGGGGATATCGAAGGGCTGTTTGGAGAGGCTTTGGCCGACTACGAGCAGCGAGCGGGGGTTGCCGATATCGGTCAAGTAGATCACGCGGCCCGTGCCTTGGCGCGGGCAATAGAGGTCTCAAGGGCGCTACGCGATGTGGTCGAGGCGTCTTCTCTCGATGAGCTCGAACAGATACACGACGAGGATTTAGTACCCTCTTTCGAGGCCATGGTAGCCAACCTAGAGTCATTCGAGAGGATTGCCGCAGCGGATATGGCATCGGTGGCCCAGGATTTGCTGGCGGCGGTGGGTGCCTTTAACGCCTGGATGTTCGCCGATCAGGGCTCGGTTTTGGTCGCAAAGGAGCAGGAAGTAGAGGCGCTTGAGAGTGTCAATGAGGCCGTCGCTGCTAACGAAGATCATCACCAACAGCTGCGGGATGCCGCGCTGGAGCTTGCTAATAGCGTTGATCAAGCAGTTGTGGAGCGTACTGCTGAATCCGAGGCGCAGGTGCAAAGTAGCCTGGTCTATTTCGTGCTAGCAGGGATTTTGGTTGCCCTGACTATGACGGTGCCGCTGTATATCGTTTCAAGACGGCTACATGAACGGATCAAGCAACTACGTGATGAAGTAAATGCGATGCAGCCTGATGCCTCAACCATCGATATTAGTCGTGAACTGACTGTTATTGGTAATAACGAACTAAGCAATCTAGCAGCATCTTTTAACGAGGTTTTGCGTACCGTCAGGAGCGCCGTCGGTGAGGTTTTGGAGGCGTCTCAAGAGGTAGAGAAGCAGGCCAAACAAACAAGCGAGTCGACTCAGCGGTCGCGCGAGATGGCGCAGACGCAGAGTTCGCAAACTGATGAGATAGCTACGGCTATGAATGAAATGGCCTCAACCGTGCAAGAGGTCTCTAGTAATACTCAGGTTGCCCATCAGCATACCACCCAGGCTGCAGAAAAAGGCCTGGAGATAAAGGACTTGGCTGAGGCTGGTGTCAATGAGATGGGCCGCCTTTCGAGCACTATGGACAACTCCCGCTCGGTGGTGGATAGACTTGCTGAGCGCTCTGAGGAGGTTGGCAAGATCACCGCGAGCATTCAAGAGATAGCCGATCAGACCAATCTGCTCTCACTTAATGCGGCCATTGAAGCGGCTCGCGCCGGGTCTGAAGGTAGAGGATTTGCAGTGGTAGCCGAAGAGGTGCGCAACCTTGCCACAAATACTCAGGATTTGACCAAGCAGATCCATGCTGTGATTGAGGGGCTGCGAGAGGATGCCAAGGAGTCAGCGCAAACTATCCACAATGGTCGTGAGCAGGCCGCTCGCAGTGCCGAGGAGGTCGAGCGTATTAAGGCTGCCGTGGAAAATGTCCATAACTCATTAAGTGGCCTCGAGGAGCAGGTGGCCTTGATTGCCTCCGCAGCGGAAGAACAGAGCAACACCGCTGAAGAAGTCAACCGCAATGTGCAGGGGCTTAATGATTTGGCCAGCGAAAATGCCCACGTTATTGAGCGGTTGAATGAGGGAGGTGCCAAGCTCAGCGAGGTGGCTGCCAGGTTGAGAAGCCACAGTCAGCGATTTCGTATTTGAATGGCACAACGCGGGGTGCCAGTGTGGATTTTTGAGGGGAGACTTACCGGGGCCTCAAGTATCACAAGTATCATCTGACTCCTGACCCTCAATACAGGATTGCTTTTTTAGCAGGTCATGTTGATAATTAGCAATTATGCCGGTCTAAAACTAATCAGGAGATTGCGGTGAAGCTCGAGACCCAAGCCATTCACGCTGGATTTGCTCCCGACCCGACAACCAAGGCTGTGGCGGTACCAATTTACCAGACCACCTCATACGCCTTTGATGACACCCAGCATGGCGCTGACCTGTTCGATCTTAAGGTCGAAGGTAATATTTATACGCGCATCATGAACCCGACAAATGCTGTGCTCGAGCAGCGTGTTGCCGAGATGGAAGGCGGGATAGGCGGGTTGGCGGTGGCTTCGGGGATGGCCGCGATAACCTACGCCATCCAGTGTATAACCCGAGCTGGTGACGATATTGTTTCGACATCGAAGCTTTACGGGGGCACTTACAATCTGTTCGCTCACTCCTTGCCAGTGCACGGTATAGATGTGCGTTTTGCCGGCCAGGATGACTTTGAGCAGATAGAGGCTCAGATCGATGGCCGGACCAAGGCAATATTCTGCGAGAGCGTTGGTAACCCCTCCGGCGAGGTCGTAGATGTCGAGCAACTGGCAGAAATAGCCCATCGTAACGGCGTGCCGTTGATTGTCGACAATACCGTGCCAACACCCTACTTGTGGCGGCCGATAGATGATGGGGCCGACATCGTCATCCATTCATTAACAAAGTATATGGGTGGGCATGGTACTTCGGTAGGGGGGGTGATCGTAGATTCAGGCAACTTCCCATGGGCGGATTATCCGCAACGTTTTCCTATGATGGTAGAGCCCGATCCCTCATATCATGGTGTGGTCTATACCGAGGCAATGGGCGCTGCAGCGTTTATTGCCCGCTGCCGGGTGGTGCCGTTGAGGAATATGGGCGCAGCATTGTCGCCTTTTAATGCCTTTCTGCTGTTGCAAGGCATAGAGACCCTGCCGGTGCGTATGGACAGACACTGCGAGAATGCTCAACAGGTGGCAGAGTATTTGAGTAAGCATCCGCAGGTGACTTGGGTTAAGTTTGCCGGTCTGGAAGATAGCCCTTACCGAGAGCGGGTGGATAGGTTTATGGGCGGCAAGGCCTCAAGCATCTTAAGCTTCGGTGTGGAAGGTGGTTATGAGGCCGGGGCCCGCTTTATCGATGCCCTGCAGTTGATCACCAGGCTGGTCAATATAGGCGATGCCAAATCGCTGGCATGCCATCCGGCGAGCACGACGCACCGTCAGTTGAGTGAGCAGGAGCTGGAGAGCGCAGGGGTCAGTAGGGACATGGTGAGATTGTCAATCGGCCTTGAGCATGTCGACGATATCCTGGCAGACATCAATCAGGCCCTGGCTGCGGCACAAGCTAGTTAAGCAAACCCCTTGCTGAACATTCCTGGCGCCTTCCCTGGCGCCGAGAAATCTCCACGGGTAGCTTTGCCTGGCACATTGCGGCCTGAAGGTGCGTGGATACTGACCTATGTACGAATCCTTTTGTACTTGATGCGGTGTGGTTGGGCTGCTTCGGCGCCCAATCGCTTCTTGCGGTCCTCTTCGTAGTCTTGATAGTTGCCTTCGATAAAGGTCGTCTGACTTTCGCCCTCGAACGCGAGGATGTGGGTGGCGATACGGTCAAGGAACCAGCGGTCGTGGGAGATGACCAAGATCACCCCGGGAAACGTTAGCAGGGCATCCTCTAGCGCACGCAGGGTCTCTACGTCGAGATCGTTGGTGGGCTCGTCGAGCAGTAAAGTGTTGCCGCCGCGCTGGAGCAATTTGGCTAGGTGGACGCGGTTGCGCTCGCCTCCGGAGAGGTCGCCTATGTATTTTTGTTGCTCAGAGCCGCGGAAATTGAACTTGCCGACGTAGGCTCGTGAGGGTGTCTCATACTTGCCGACCTGGATGATGTCTTGGCCGCCGGAGATCTCCTCCCATACCGTTTTGCTGTCATCCAGTGCATCGCGGCTTTGGTCGACGTAGGCTAGCTCGACGGTGTCACCTACCTCTATGTGTCCTGAATCCGGTTGTTCTTCTCCGGTGATCATGCGGAAAAGGGTCGTTTTACCTGCGCCGTTAGGGCCGATAATGCCGACAATCGCCCCAGGGGGTACATTCATGTTCAAATCTTCATAGAGGAGTTCGTCCCTATAGCCCTTTTGAACATGTTCGGCGATGATGACCTTGTTGCCGAGCCGGGGCCCAGGGGGTATATAGAGCTGCTGAGTTTCATTGCGCTGTTGAAACTCCTGCGATTGGAGCTCTTCAAACTGTTTGATGCGAGCCTTGTTCTTGGCTTGGCGACCTTTAGGGTTCTGCTGAACCCACTCAAGCTCCTGTTGGACCGCTTTGCGGTGAGCCTTCTCTTCCCGAGCCTCCTGCTCAAGGCGTTTTTCTTTGTACTCCAGCCATGCCGAGTAGTTGCCTTGGAAGGGTATGCCGCGCCCGCGGTCGAGCTCGAGGATCCAACCAGCGACATTGTCTAAGAAGTAGCGATCGTGGGTTACAGCTACGACAGTGCCGGGGAATTCGGCAAGAAACTGTTCTAGCCAAGCGACGCTCTCAGCGTCAAGGTGGTTGGTAGGCTCATCGAGCAACAACATGTCGGGGGCTGAAAGCAGTAGTCGGCACAGCGCAACTCGTCGCCTTTCACCGCCGGAAAGATTGCTGACCTGAGCATCCCAGGGCGGAAGGCGCAAGGCGTCAGCGGCTTGTTCAAGCTTGCGATCCAGATCCCAAGCGCCTGCCGCTTCGATTTGGTCTTGCAGTTTAGATTGCTCTGCTATAAGCGCATCAAAATCTGCCTCCGGGTCAGCGAATTGGGCTGAGACCTGGTTGAAACGTTCTACCAGCGCTTTAGTTTCGGCGACCCCCTCCTCGACGTTGCCGCGAACATCCTTGCTGTCGTCCAGGCGCGGCTCCTGCGGCAAGTAGCCAACTTTGAGTCCCGGCTGAGGGCGCGCCTCGCCGTCGAACTCCTTATCTTCCCCAGCCATGATGCGCAGTAACGAGGATTTGCCAGCGCCGTTAAGGCCGAGAACGCCTATCTTGGCGCCGGGGAAGAAGGATAGTGAGATGTCCTTGAGGATCTCGCGTTTAGGAGGTACCACCTTGGATACCTTGTTCATTGTGTATACGTATTGGGCCATATCTACCGTCTGTTCGCTGTTGATTATGATCTACTGTGCGTTGAGGCTGCCTAGGGCTGGTTCTTGGTTGCTAACATGATAACCGCTCTGCTCACCTAATGCGTCAACCTCGGGTATGGTAACTGATAGACAATAGGTAAGCACTTAAAGGAGAACTCTAGTGCCGGGCGTTGTATTTATCTTGGGTGTTGTGCTGTTGGTAGCTGCGGGGATGTACGTGCGAGAAGGTTCGCCGGTGATCAGCAATGCGGCGTTTATGCTCGCTGGAGTCCTTTTTGTTTTGGCCGTGCTGGCATTTATGGGTTGGGTTTAGTATAAACGCTGGGAGGCACATACAGGCCAAGTATAGAGGTCTTCTCGCTTTGAATTCAGTCTGATACAGACTAGAGGGGTTATTGATGGTAGACAGAGAAGGTAGCAGCACTGAACAGCTCAGCGGCAGCGGTATCTCGGCAAGTAGTTCAGCTCGTGAGGGTGGTGGCGGTTCAGCAAACCGAGGGGCCGCCAAGGAGCAGCTTGATAGGACATTGCCTATGTTGGCTTATATTATGCTGCTGGTAGCCCCTATGACGGCTGGCATCAGTTTGCTTTTTGGTGGGGCGTTGGCGGTTCTGGGTCTACGTCAAGGGGGCCATATCCTCGCGAGTCACTACAGTAATATGCTAACCGCAATAGCGATATCGGCGGCAGCAGTGCTCATTGCGCTTTTTGCGTGGTCCTGGTTCGTGGGCCCGCTCGTCTATGTTGCCTGGATGATCTGGGTGATATTGCGCGCAGTATCTGGCATGGCATCCCTTAACAGAAGCGAACCGATAGCACAGCCGAGATCTTTGTGGTTGGGCAAGGATAATGGTTAGGCGCCAACTAGCAGATGCAAGTTGGCGCTAAGCTAGGAGATAAGCGCAATAGGCGCCATAAAACACCAAGAAAATGGCTCCTGCGCGGCGGGTTACTGCCATGCCCCTGGATGCTGCAAAAAAGCATGCTAAGGCGGCGAGTAGCATGATTGGTATATCGAAATAGATCGCTTCGCTAGCAACGCTGATGCCCTGAGGGGAGATCAGCGCGGCGGCACCTAGCACTGCAAGAAGATTGAGGATGTTGCTGCCGATAAGGTTGGCGAGGGCCATTTGCCTCTGTCCGCGCCAGGTGGCAATTACAGATGTGGCTAATTCAGGCAGAGACGTGGCTACTGCAACCACAGTCAGGCCGATGACCAACTCGCTGACTCCGATCGATGTAGCTAAAGAGACTGCCGCCTCAATGGCTACGTATGCGCCAACGCCTAACACAATAATGCTCAAGATTAGTAATAGCCCTTTGGCAATGCTGAACCGGCTATCAGGGGTGGGCGAAGCCTCTGAAGGGATAGAAGGATCCTTGCGCAGGATGGTTATAAGCAGATATAGGGTTAAGCACGTTAACAGGATTCCACCCTCAAGATTACCTATATTGCCGCTTAAGGCGAAGGCTGCGGTGAGCAAAGAGGCGACGAGCATTGCCGGGATGTGGAATTGAGCCATCAGCCGGGTCACGATAAGTGGCGCAATAACTGCTGAAACCCCTAGTATCAGAAAGGTGTTGGCGATGTTGCTGCCGATGACATTGCCTATGGCGATGTCAGCTGCATGGTCAGTAAGGCTGGCCCGGAGTGTTATAGCTAGCTCAGGCGCGCTGGTGCCAAAAGCTACTATGGTCAGGCCGACAACCAGGGGAGGCACCTGCCAATGGGCGGCTGCTTGGCTGGCCATTCTGACCAGTAGATCTGCCCCGATAAGCAGAATGGCAAGTCCAGCGAAAAATAGTGTCAATGCAAGCATATTAGCCGTTAAGCTGCTGGCGGCCTCTTCGAGGTGCCTCTATGCATCTCCCCTCTAGCCAATTGGTTGCCCTAGTGTGGAGGATACCGTGAATCCACCCCCGGAGGCTTTATGGCAGCGTATCTGGCGCCATGAGGGTGCCTCTAAAAACTTCGCCGACGCCACCATCCGCCCCGGTGTGGAGGACGCCGTGGATCCATCCCTGGAGTCTTCATGGCGCCTTCCCTGGCGCTAAGACCTCCACACCGGGGTAGCTGATGGCGCCGGCGAAGTTTTGAGAAGTTCCCATGACCTCCACGTCGGGGCGGTCAAATTGCTCGAGGGGAGTTCTTAACGTTTCCATATGGTAGCCGGTTTGCGCTTCAAATCAGACATAAAACAGGCTAAAATGGCCGATTGGCGGTACGATTGCAAATTCGACCGCATGATCCATTCCCAGAACAGGAGCAGGTATGTTCTCCAACGATATGAACATAGCGAGTTTCGATCCCGAGCTGGCTGCTGCCATTGAGGACGAGCGCCGCCGTCAAGAAGATCACATCGAGTTGATTGCCTCTGAAAACTATGCAAGCCCCAGGGTGCTTGAGGCTCAGGGCAGTGTGCTTACCAATAAGTATGCCGAAGGCTATCCGGATAAGCGCTACTATGGCGGGTGCGAACATGTTGACGTTGTCGAACAGCTCGCCATAGATCGGGCCAAATCTCTATTTGGTGCAGATTACGCCAATGTGCAACCGCACTCCGGATCACAGGCCAACGCTGCTGTGTTCCACGCGTTGTTGCAGCCTGGTGATACGATCTTGGGCATGAGCCTGGATCACGGCGGCCACCTTACCCACGGTGCCAAGGTAAACTTCTCAGGCAAGCTGTTTAATGCGATTCAGTATGGCATAGATGACAACGGGCAGATTGATTACGCACAGATCCAGCGCCTGGCTACAGAACATCGGCCCAAGCTGATCATCGGTGGGTTTTCTGCCTATTCACAGGTGGTTGACTGGGCCTGGCTGCGCGAGATAGCTGATTCGGTAGGCGCTTACCTGGTGGTTGATATGGCTCATGTGGCCGGCTTGGTCGCCGCAGACGTCTATCCTAATCCGGTCCCTTATGCGGATGCAGTAACTTCCACTACCCACAAGACCCTGCGTGGCCCTCGTGGCGGCCTTATCCTGGCGCGCTCTAATCCAGATATCGAGAAGAAGTTCCAATCGCTGGTCTTCCCTGGAACTCAGGGTGGCCCATTAATGCACGCCATAGCCGGTAAGGCGGTTGCCTTTAAAGAGGCGATGGAGCCCGACTATAAGGCCTATCAAAAGCAGGTGGTAACCAATGCTAGAGCTATGGCGAAGCGCGTTATAGAGCGTGGTTACAATGTCGTGTCGGGGGGTACGGATAACCACCTGTTCCTGATGGACCTGACTCCCAAGTCCTTGACTGGTAAAGATGCGGATGCCGCATTGGGCAGGGCGCATATTACGGTTAACAAAAACGCCATTCCCAACGACCCGCAGTCACCATTTGTCACTAGTGGCTTGCGCATAGGGACACCGGCTATCACAACGCGCGGGTTTAAGGAAGGCGAGGCTCAAAGGTTGGCCGATTGGATATGCGATGTGCTTGATAATATGGGCGATGAAAGCACCATTGAAAGGGTGCGGGGCGAGGTGCAGGAAATCTGTCGCCAGTTTCCGGTCTATGGTAAGTAACTGTTTGGGGCCTGTGCATGTGGCCCCGTACGTAATGGCTTAGGTAAACGCCCGATATGTACTGCCCGTACTGCCAGTTTGCCGATACACGAGTTGTCGATTCGCGCCTGGCAGGGGACGGAGATCAGGTGCGCAGAAGGCGGCAATGCCCTTCGTGTGGGGAGAGATTCACCACTCACGAGGTGCCCGATCTGGTTATGCCCAAGGTGGTTAAGGCGGATGGCAGACGCGAGCCTTTTGATGAGGGCAAACTGCGGGCTGGCCTGCGGCGAGCTTTAGAGAAGCGTCCCGTGCCGACCGAGGCGGTAGAGGCGGCAATTCAGAGGTTGTGCAAAAGGGTCTCGGCTGCTGGTGAGCGCGAGATAGAGGCCGCTACGGTGGGTGAACATGTAATGGCAGAGTTGCGCGAGCTTGATGCTGTCGCTTATGTGAGATTTGCATCCGTTTACCGGCGCTTTGAGGATGTCGGGGCGTTCCGCCGTGTTATTGAGGGGCTAGAGCAGGGGAATAGTGGCCACAAGTGAGCAAAGTCGCGCCGATCACAGGTGGATGGCGCGTGCAGTTAGGCTGGCGGCGGACACCTTTCCTCCGCCGCATCCAAATCCTCGAGTTGGTTGCGTAATTGTAAAAGATGGTCGACCGATAGGTGAAGGAACTCATCTTCGAGCAGGCACCCCCCATGCCGAAAGCCACGCCCTTGGCAATTGTACCGAGCCATCTCTTGGTGCTACCGCTTATGTGACTCTTGAGCCTTGTAGCCACTTCGGGCGTACTCCTCCTTGTGCAGATGCCTTGATCAATGCCGGCATAAGGCGGGTCGTCGTTGGTCACGTCGACCCGAGCTGCCAGGTTGCCGGACGAGGTATCGAGAGGCTGCGTCAGGCAGGACTTGAGGTTGAGACCGGGGTCCTTGAACAGGAGGCCGTAAGCCTAAACCGGGGTTTTTTGCGCCGCGTCGAAACGGGTATGCCTTGGGTGACCGTAAAGCTGGCCGCTAGCATTGATGGCCGTACGGCTTTGGCCTCGGGCGAGAGTCGCTGGATTACTTCTGCGGCGGCGCGTTATGACGTTCATCGTCTGCGGGGCGAAGCAGCGGCTATATTAAGCAGTTCGGCGACAGTTAAAAGGGATGACCCGCTGCTGAACACACGTCTTGAGCCTCCGCTCGATGACGCTCAGCAGCCACTGCGGGTGATTTTGGATCCACTGCTCAAGCTGTCGACAAAGGCAAAACTGTTTTCTGTGTCAGCTCCTGTCTTGATTTTTCATGGTGAGGCTGCCCAGCAAGCTGACCGAGCGAGGTTGGAGGCAGCCGGAGTGGAGCTCGCCGAGGTTCCTATGGCAGGGAATAGGCGGCTTGATCTAGGGGCGGTGCTGAGCGAGCTTGGCGAACGCGAAATAAATTCGGTGTGGGTTGAGGCAGGAGCGACAATGGCTGGTGCGTGGCTAGATTCGCGACTGCTTGATGAACTGATAGTCTATCTGGCGCCCTGCCTCCTAGGTGAAGCAGCGCAACCATTGCTGCAAATAGGGGAATTGACAAGCATGGACCAACGCCGCGACTTATCCATCACCGACGTCCGCCGGGTGGGTGAGGAGATTAGGGTAACGGCGCAACCGAGGTGAGAGAGCCCTATGTTTACCGGTATTGTTGAGTCTACAGGAGTGATCCGGGAAGCAACCATTCACGGTAGTGCCTGTAGACTGCAAATATTTGCACCGGACATGCACCTAGAACAGAGTGGGATAGGAGATAGTATCGCTGTAGATGGTGTCTGCCTTACCGTAACCGACTTGACCGCGGATTATTTTTATGCCGACGTCTCGGATGAGACCCTGAGGTGTACGACCCTTGGCCAGCTCCGGGCTGGTAGTAAGGTAAATCTGGAAAAGGCTGTTACCCCGTCTACACCTCTAGGCGGTCATTTGGTTACCGGCCATGTTGACGGCGTGGGGCAGATTTTATCACGTTCTCCTGCGGGTGGCTCGGAGCGGTGGCGCTGTCGGGTCCCCGAGGGTTTAGAGAAATACATTGCAGCGAAGGGGTCCATCGCCATTGCGGGGGTCAGCCTGACCATTAACTGTGTTGAGGGATGCGATTTCGAGCTGAACCTTATCCCGCATACATTAGCGGCAACTAATCTAGGCGATCTGTCGAGCGGTGACCCGGTAAACATAGAGGTCGATTTGATCGCGCGTTATGTAGAGCGGCTACTGAGTTGCCAAGCAGCCAGCGGTAGTTCTGGGCTGACCATGGATGACCTGCGGCGTACCGGCTTTGGTGATGTTTAGAGAGGATAATGTGACAGAGGTGAAGTTCAACAGCATTGAGGAGATAGTTGAGGATCTGCGCCAGGGGCGCATGGCAGTCATCCTTGACGATGAAGACCGGGAGAACGAAGGCGACTTGGTTATGCCAGCCAGCCTGGTCAGACCCGAAGATATCAATTTTATGGCCCGCTACGGACGGGGACTGATCTGCTTGACCTTGACTCGTGAGCGCTGCGAACAGCTAGAACTGCCGCTAATGGTGCGGCCGAACGGCAATGAGGAGCGGTTTACTAGTTTCACGGTCTCTATAGAGGCGGCAGAAGGAGTTACCACAGGTATATCTGCGGCTGATCGTGCCCGTACCGTCCAGGCTGCAGTTGCACCGGGGGCGCAGCCCCAGGATTTGGTTCAGCCAGGGCATATCTTCCCGCTTATGGCTCAACCTGGAGGGGTCTTGACCCGCGCCGGCCATACCGAGGCAGGTTGTGATCTCGCCCGCCTGGCCGGTTTTGAGCCGGCGGCGGTGATAGTCGAGATCTTGAAGGAAGACGGCAGTATGGCTAGGCGTGACGACCTGATGGAGTTCGCGCGTTTACATGGCCTGAAGATCGGTACAGTTGCGGATTTGATCGCTTACCGGGTCCGCAATGAGCGTTCTGTGGAGTACGCAGATCGCTGTGAATTGCCGACAGAATTTGGCACCTTTGAGCTGCATGCCTATAGGGATAATGTTAACGGCACGCTTCACTTTGGTTTGGTCAAGGGGCGCATCAGGCCTGATGAGGCCCCTTTGGTGAGAGTGCACGTAGAGAGCCCTTTAGCTGATATGCTCGGGGCTATGGGGCCGCGCTGCGGTTTCCCGCTGCGTTCAGCATTGCGTCAGGTCGCAGAAGCCGGGGCCGGCGTAATCGTGGTTTTACGCAGTTCCGAGCCGAGTACGGAAATCCTCGACCATATGCGCTGTTATCGCGATTTGCATAGTGATGGGTGCGAGGATGATGCCCCCGTTGCGCCTGATCTGCGCACTTACGGCTTGGGAGCCCAAATACTGACCGATCTAGGGGTGAAGCGCATGCGGGTACTAAGTGCGCCAAAGAAGATGCACGCTTTATCAGGTTTTGGTATGGAAGTTGTTGAGTATGTGCAGCCAGCTTGAATCTCACAGCATTCTCCGCAACACAAACATAAGGTTAAATTGATGCAAAAGACCGAAGGACACCTGATCGGGTTGCCAGATTCGCGCTTCGCTCTTGTGGCAGCAAGGTTTAACGACATGATTGTCGAGCGGCTTATCGAGGGCGCGGCTGATGCCTTGCGTCGCCACGGGGTGCCTGAAGAGCAGATAGAAGTCATCCGTGTGCCGGGGGCTTTTGAGTTGCCGCTCGCAGTGCAAAGGGTGGCCGATACCGGTCGGGCAGACGCGATAGTGGCGTTGGGAACAGTCATACGCGGGGGTACGGACCACCATCAGCATGTTGCCGCTGAGTGTACTAAGGGTATTGCTCAGGCCATGATGGTGACTGGCGTCCCGGTCGCTCACGGTGTTTTGACTGTAGATACCCTAGAGCAGGCGATAGAGAGGGCGGGAACTAAAGCTGGCAACAAAGGCGCAGAGGCCGCGCTTTCTGCTCTGGAGATGGTCGATCTGATGCGGCAGCTTGAACTCTGATGGGGAGTGCAAAGGAGAATGCCAACCGCAGTCGAGCACGTTCACGCCTGGTCCAGGCGTTATACCAGTACGCTGTCGCTGGTCAGACGGCGCAAGAGATAGAGCGTCAGTTCATCGCTGAAGGCTTGGGTGAAATAGATGTTGCTTATTTCAGAGACCTTATCTACGCGATTATAGAACGTGCGCAGGAGATTGACCGGCTTCTCGAGCTACTGCTCGACAGGCCCCTTGTCCAGCTCGACCCGGTAGAGCGATCGATACTTAGGCTGGGAGCTTATGAGCTTATGGAGCGCTATGAGATACCGCGCAGCGTAATCATTGATGAAGCAGTTGAGTTGGCCCGGCGCTTCGGGGCTGAACAGTCGCACCGTTATGTAAATGGTGTTTTGGATAAGTTTGCCGGACAGATCGAACTCCGCGCTAGTGAGCGAGCGATGAGGGGGCGCAGTTAGTGTTTGCAGGAGGAGGCGAAGCGGCATTGATTCGCCGCTATTTTCAGGGTTTGACCAGTCAGCGCGAAGGCATTGTTAACGGCATTGGCGACGACTCTGCCGTTGTCGAGCCGCCTGCTGAAGGCTGTCTTGCTGTTTGCTGCGATACCCTGGTGGAAGGGGTTCATTTCCCCGCTGATATACCGGCAGAGGCGCTTGGTCACCGTGCTCTTGCGGTTAATTTGAGCGACATAGCCGCAGTCGGCGGTGAGCCGCTTTGGGCGGTGCTCTCGTTGACTCTGCCCGCTGATGACTCCCATTGGCTAGAGGGGTTTGCTGATGGTTTCAAGCTTCTAGCAGACCGCTATGGAGTAGCTTTGATAGGCGGAGACACCACGCGTGGCTCACTGGCGGTTACTGTAACAGTCATCGGGAGGCTGCCGAAAGGTGGCGGCATACTAAGATCAGGTGCGCAACCCGGTGATGGTATATGGGTTACCGGCACACTGGGTGATGCGGCGCTTGGGTTGAAAAGATGGCATGACCGGGCAGGGGTGCCCCTCAGTGGTGATCCAGCGCTCTTAGCTGCGCAGCTGTTTCGTCCCGAGCCGCGTGTAGCTGCCGGGCGAGCGCTGCGTGGTGTAGCTAGCGCGGCCATAGATATCTCTGACGGCATTGCCGTTGATCTTTCCCGCCTATTAGAGGAGAGTGGTGTCGGGGCTACTCTGATATTGGATGATTTGCCCCGGTCAGAGGCGTACATCGCTGAGGGAGGCGATTTGGCTACCATGCTGCACGGTGGTGATGACTATGAGCTTTGTTTCTGCAGCCCGCCGCTATCCGCCGAAATGGTGGAACAGTTATCTCAACAGGCCGGCACGAGCCTGACTAGGATTGGCACAGTGGATGCAACTCCGGGCTTGCGAGGTGTAGATGGTGCGGGTAACGTTTGTGCGCTGCAAAGTGATGGCTACGATCACTTTTCGAGTTGATTATGGCCGCTCAGTTTAAATTGTCTAACCCTATCCATTTTCTAGCTTTGGGATTTGGCTCGGGTTTAGCCCCTATAGCCCCGGGGACGTTCGGTACACTGGCCGCTTTGCCTCTTGTAGCGGTGTTGCTCTGGTTGCCGGTGGCTGTTTATGTTGTCGGTACAGCTTTGGCCTTGATAACTGGCGTCTGGATATGTGCCAAAGCCTCTGAGGACATAGGGGTTCACGACCACTCTGCTATCGTTTGGGATGAGATTGCCGGTTTTCTGGTTGCCGCGCTGCCGTTAGCCTTGGGGCTGGAGTTTGTTAATCTGTTGGTAGATGTGGCGATCCTATTTGCATTGTTCCGCATTTTCGATGCGCTCAAGCCGTGGCCGATTAGCTGGCTGGATAACAACCTGGGGGGCGGTTTGGGTATTATGGTAGATGATGTGGCAGCAGGGGGAGCGGCGGCTGCCGTCTTCTTGATGCTGTTATTGTTTTGATGGTGATCAGGTTATCCTTTTATGCCGAGGGCTGCGAATAGGGTGAGTGGAAAGGTATACATAGAGACTCAGGGCTGCCAAATGAATGAGTACGATGCCGGGCGTATGGCTGATGTACTCAGCAAGCAGGCGGCGATGCGTCGTGTATATGAGCCGGAAGAAGCCGATCTGTTGTTGCTTAATACTTGTTCAGTAAGGGAGAAGGCACAAGAGAAGGTCTTCTCGCGCCTGGGTCGATGGCGCACCTATAAGCAGCGATCACCTGGGGTTATCATCGGTGTGTGTGGTTGTGTGGCTAGCCAGGAAGGTGACGCTATCCTTAAGCGGGCGCCTTATGTGGATTTGGTTGTCGGGCCGCAGACATACCACCGCTTGCCTAGCATGGTAGCAGCCGTACGCGCTGGCGCGGGGGCGCAGGTTGATATAAGTTTTCCCGAGATAGAAAAATTCGACTCCCTTCCCGAGCCCAAGGTTCAAGGGCCTACAGCGTACGTTTCGGTAATGGAGGGGTGCAGTAAATACTGCTCTTTCTGTGTTGTTCCTTATACCCGCGGGGATGAGATAAGCCGGCCGTTTGCAGATGTGCTGGCGGAGGTCAAAGGCCTGGCGGAGCGGGGAGTTCGTGAAGTTACCCTGCTGGGACAGAATGTTAATGCTTATGCCGGCCCGATGGGAGATGGCGGGAGCGCTGATCTGGGGCTTTTGATTGAAGCGGTGGCGGCGGTGGATGGGATCGGCAGGGTGCGTTTTACTACATCTCACCCGGTGGAGTTCAATGACGACTTGATTGAGGCCTACCGTGACGTTCCGGAATTGGCAGATTTTCTCCATCTGCCGGTGCAGAGCGGCTCAGATATGGTGCTCAAGCTGATGAAGCGCGGGCATAGCGTTGCGGAGTATGAGGAGCTGATCGAGCGGGTGCGCCAAGCTCGGCCGGGCATTGCCCTTGCGACTGATTTCATTGTCGGCTTCCCGGGCGAGGGGGAGCGAGAGTTTGCTGAGACGCTTGAATTGGTAGACAGGATCGGTTTCGAAGCCGGTGCCTTCTCTTTTGCCTACAGTGCTCGCCCAGGCACACCGGCTGCTGAGCTGACCGACCCTACCCCGCGTGCTGAGAAAAGCGCGCGACTGCAGCGACTCCAGAACCGCCTTGAGTGGCATAGAGAGAGGGCTGCACGAGGACTGATAGGTACCACTCAAAGGATCCTAGTTGAAGGTGCCTCGCGGCGCAATGCGCATGAGCTCAGCGGGCGCACTTCATGCAACCGGGTGGTTAATTTCCCCGGTGACATTAAACTGCAAGGCCAGTTTGTCAATGTGCAGATAGAAGATGCCCGGAGCCACTCGCTGCGCGGCAAAGTAGTGGCGACTGAGTTTGAGGGTAAGAGTAAAACAAGCTTCGTGGTGACGGATGGTTGAAGTTTTGAATACACGTCCTGGTGCTATAGATCTTGAGCTGGAGCCAGCCGATAACGAGCGTTTAGCTCGGTTGTGTGGACAGTTCGATGAGAACATTCGCCAGCTTGAAAGGCGGCTCGGTGTTGAGATCAAAAATCAAGGCCACCGCTTTAGGGTTATTGGCAGTGAGCGCTCCGTTGATGTGGCTAGCCAGATCATTGAGGAACTCTACAGTGCTGCAGCCCATCAACACTTGGCTCCAGAAAACGTGCATTTGCACCTGCAACAGGCCCGGATAGATGAGATCGCTGATGGTGGCCGCCAAGCTGGGAATCTTGGGCCGGATGATAGCGAGAAAGATGATCAGGCAGCCATCCGAACCCGCAAAGTGCGGGTAAGTGGTCGCGGGCCGGGACAACGAGCCTATTTGGAGCGCATTCGTAAACATGATTTGAGTTTCGGTATTGGCCCGGCTGGTACAGGCAAGACCTACCTAGCTGTCGCCTGCGCTGTGGAAGCGCTGGAAAGCGAGGCTGTGCGCCGTGTTGTCCTGGTTCGACCGGCAGTCGAAGCGGGGGAAAGGCTCGGCTTTTTGCCTGGTGATATGGCTCAGAAGGTCGATCCCTATCTGCGACCGCTCTATGATGCACTCTTCGAGATGCTCGGTTTTGAACGGGTGGGGCGGCTGATTGAGCGCAATGTAATTGAGGTAGCGCCGTTGGCATTCATGCGCGGCCGGACTCTGAATCACTCATTCATCATACTCGATGAGGCACAGAATTCGACTGTAGAACAGATGAAGATGTTCCTTACCAGGATTGGCTTTGGATCCACCGCCGTTGTCACTGGAGATGTAACCCAGATTGATCTACCTCCAGATAAACAGTCTGGCTTGCGGGATGCGATTGATGTGCTACATAACGTGGAAGGGGTCAGCTTCACCTTCTTCTCGGCGACTGATGTGGTGCGTCACTCGCTGGTGCAGCGCATTGTCGAGGCCTATGACAGCCAGAGTCGGCTCGAGCAGGGGGGGTCGCCCCACTCTTCAGCTACTGGGGATAAACGCAATTGGGCGCGTTAGAACCAGTTATTCAGAATGTAGTTGGCGTCACCTCGCCCGCTGAGGAAGAATTTGTGGGCTGGCTTGAGCACGCGGCCGAGCATGTGGGGGCGAGTGGCGAAGTGACATTACGGTTAGTGGGAGAGGGCGAATCTAGGGCCCTAAACAGCCGCTTTCGTGGTCGCGATGCACCTACCAATGTTCTTTCATTTCCAGCTGGGCCAGCGCCGGATATTCCTGCATGCGATTACCCCGCTATACTCGGGGATATAGTGATCTGTGCGCCGCTAGTAGCAATTGAGGCATCCCACCAAGGTAAGAGAGAGCAGCATCATTGGGTCCATCTGGTGGTGCATGGAGTGTTGCATCTGGCTGGCTACGATCATGAACAGGGTGAGCGGGAGGCGGAGGATATGGAGGCGCTTGAGCGGGTGATTCTTGCCCAACTTGGGATCCCTGACCCCTATCGTGAAGGCCTAAGATTGGGGTGAATATGGCGAGTGCTGACGACCCTGCTCAAGACCGCTCTTTGGTCCAAGACTCCTGGATGGAAAAGGTGCGGCGGCGTATTGGAGTTGCACAGCCGCGCTCGCGGGATGAATTGGTTGAGCAGCTGCGCAGTAGTGAGGCAAAGGGCCTGATCGACGCCGACGGCCTTTCCATGATTGAGGGCGTGCTCCACGTCTCTGAACTGCAGGCGCGGGATATTATGATCCCACGCTCGCAGGTCACCACTCTAGAGCGTGACAGTGAACCCAAGGAGCTGTTGCCTACCATCGTTCAGACCGGTTATTCGCGCTTCCCGGTCAGCGGTGAGACCAAGGACGATGTAATAGGCATCCTCCTAGCCAAAGATCTGCTGCGCATTTTCCATGAAGAGGGCCCCGGGTTCCGGATCCGTGAGGTGCTGCGCCCGGTTTTGTTTATTCCCGAGAGTAAACGCTTGGATGCTTTATTAAAGCAGTTCCGGGAGAGCCGTAATCACATGTCCGTAGTAGTAGATGAGTACGGTGGTTTGGCCGGCATCGTGACAATTGAAGATGTGATAGAGCAGATAGTCGGTGAAATTGATGATGAGCATGACTTTGATGAAGATGCGCCAATTCTTTCGCGCTCCGATGGCAGTTGGATAGTTAAGGCTGTAGCTCCAATCGATGCATTTAATGAAGCGCTTGGTGCCGACTTAAAAGATGATGATTTGGATACCGTTGGCGGCATGGTCGCTCAACGTTTTGGCCACGTTCCACGCCGCGGCGAGCGAATAATCTTTGCCGGTTTCGAGTTTCGCGTTCTCAGGGCTGATAATAGGCGCATCCATTTGCTGAGGGTTATACGGGTAGGGGAAGAGAGCAGCGATGACAGCGCTTAAGAGCCACTTGCAAGGCAAGCTAGGCGTTCTCTTAGCTGGCGTGGCTGGCGCCTGCCTGCCGCTATCTTTTGCCCCGTTCGATTGGTCACTAACTGCCCTAGTGGCCCCTGCCATCCTGTTCTATATTGCCGCTAGCGCCTCTTTTAAGCGCGCCCTGCAGGCCGGTTACGCCTTTGGCTTAGGTATGTTCGGGTTGGGGGCGTCTTGGGTTTTTGTAAGCATAAATGAATATGGTGGTGCTGGGCCTGTTCTGTCAGGTTTGGTTACGGCCGGTTTTGTCGCTTTGTTGGCGCTTTTCCCGTTAGCGGCTGTCTGGTTAGGCCGTTGGGTAGTTAGCTCTCCAAGGCTTCAACTGCTGGCGGCATTGCCAGCAGCATGGGTATTATTTGAGTGGGTGCGCACCTGGTTGTTCACCGGTTTTCCTTGGCTGTACCTAGGCTATGCAGGGCTGGGAACGCCTCTGTCTGGGTGGTCACCGGTTATCGGCGTATTAGGCGTTTCGGCTCTTATCGCCTGGCTCGCTGGGCTATTGGCATATCTCTTGTTGCAGCCGCGCAAGCTCTCTTTAGTTGCCTTTTTGGGGGGTGCCACAGCAGTAATTGCAGTTGGTTTAGTAATCGATCGTTCGTGGAGTGAGGTGGTAGGTGAGCCACTCGAGGTGGCGCTATTGCAGGGCAATCACCCCCAGGACCTGAAGTGGGATCCGGCATATCGGCAGACTATACGGCAAAGCTATGCGCAAATGACTGCCGAGCATCTCGGCGCAGATCTGATCATCTGGCCTGAGACTGCTCTGCCCGAGCTGTATGAGCATGTTGCGGAAGGCTTCTTAAAGCCCTTGGCTGAGCAGGTCAGAGATGCTGGTGGGACTCTGCTGCTAGGTATTCCACGGCGCGACAGGCAGGCCGAGGGTGAGCCGCTACATAACAGCGTGGCGGTACTTGGTGAAGAGCCGACTTTTTATGCCAAGCACCATTTGGTTCCCTACGGTGAGTACGTGCCGTTCAGGGATATTTTTGGGCGTAGCCTCGATTTTCTTGGGGCGCCCATGGCTGATTATGAGCGCGGTCCTGTGCCCGCGGCAGTTCCGCTAGATAGTGAGTTAAAGCTAGGCATCACCATTTGCTATGAAGCTGCTTATCCACAGGCTGTTGCTCGGGGTGCGCATGGTGCGGATGTTCTCGTCAATGTCAGCAATGATGCCTGGTTTGGCGACTCACTGGCGCCTCATCAACACCTACAGAAGGCTCGGCAGCGCGCCGCTGAGTCGAGACGCTGGATGCTTCGCTCAACTAATACCGGGATAACAGCAGTGATAAACCCGTATGGCGAGATAGTTGAGCAAGCCCCTCAGTTTGATCAGACTAGTGTTGTCGCGCAAGTTGATAAGCGTAGCGGCCCGACCCCGTACATGGTCATTGGTGACTGGCCAGTGGTCATAGCTGTGCTGGTGTTGCTGGCGGCGATAGCGCTACGCACCAGGAAAAGGCATTGGCTTGAGCAGGGTAAACAGGACTAGTAATCGATATCTACCGGTTGCTCACCGGCACGCAAAGTCAAGATCCGCCACCCTCTTTTGTTGGCCACATCTGCCAGTTTCTCATCAGGGTCTACTGCTACAGGGTGCTCGACACTTTCCAAAAGCGGTATATCGTTAAGTGAGTCACTGTAAAAGTAGCAACTCAAGTTGATTAAGTCGTTTTTTTGCAGCCAATTGTTCACGACAGCTATCTTTCCTTCCTGAAAGGTTGGCGTGCCGGTATAGCGGCCGGTATAGCGCTCATTGACGACCTCTGGCTCAGTTGCCATAAGCGAGTTGATGCCGAGGCGGTGAGCTATCGGAGTCGTTACGAAGCTGTTCGTGGCGGTAACAATTGCCAAATGGTCCCCGGCGCTGCGATGCGACTCAATAAGCCTTTCTGCAGCAGGCAGTACTATTGGCTCGATAAGGCTGCGCATGAAGTCTTCACGCCACTTTAGCAGGTCATCAATGCTGTTCTCAGCTAAGGGCCTTAGTGCAAACTCAAGGAATGAGTCTATATCGAGATTTCCTTGTACGTATTGCTCGTGGAACTGCCTATGCGCGGCAGCAAATTGCTGATCATCTACAGCCCCGCAGGAGACCAGGTACTCGCCCCACAGACAGTCGCTGTCGCCGGCAATAAGTGTGTTGTCAAGGTCGAACAACGCAATAGCCACGTCTATCCTCCAGTAAAAGTTTAGTCTCGGCTCCGCTCGCCATTATCATCCAGCATAGCCGAGATTGCCCATTTGATAGCTACTATGCAAGAATAACTCCGGTTGTATACGCGTAGGGAGGCGTGCCTGGGGTGGTAGATTCTGACGGCTTTCGTCCTAATGTAGGCATCATAGTTGCTAACAGCGACGGAATGCTGTTGTGGGCGCGTCGCTGTGGTCAGGATGCGTGGCAGTTTCCCCAGGGTGGCATAGAGGGGAACGAAACCCCCCTAGATGCACTATATCGTGAGCTCGCCGAAGAGATCGGTTTAAGTGAGGAAGATGTCGCCATTCTCGGTGCGACTCAAAGGTGGCTAAAGTATCGCTTACCGAGGAGGATGATACGGCGTACCGGGAAGCGCTGCATTGGCCAGAAGCAGATATGGTTTTTGTTGCGACTACTGGCTGACGAGCAGCAAGTGCGGTTGGATGGCTGTCCTCATCCGGAATTCGACAATTGGCGGTGGGTGGATTACTGGCGCCCGGTCGAAGAGGTCATTTTCTTTAAGCGTCGCGTCTACCGCCAGGCGCTGGAGGAGCTCTCTATATACTTGAGACAGGATTTGCCCAGCGCTGGCGGCACTGTCGAGGGTAGAGCTGTATGCATCCCTCCAGCGGCAAAACGCCGGGTGCGCTGAGGCAGGCTTATGCTGGATATCCTACATCGGGTAACCAGGGAGGTTAACGCCGCTCCAGGACTGCGTGAAGCCCTGCGGATCATCGTCGATCGGGTCGCCGATACGATGTCCGTGGATGTCTGCTCGGTCTACCTGCGCGATACCAAACAAGGTGATTTTGTCCTGATGCACACCAGAGGGCTGCATCAGGAGGCCGTTGGCCAGGTTCGCTTAACCACCTCGGAAGGCCTTGTGGGCCTCGTTGCTGAGCGAGAAGAACCGATTAACCTCGAGAATGCCCCGGCCCATTCCCGCTTTCTTTATTTCCCGGAGACAGGAGAGGAGCGTTACAGCTCATTTCTCGGTGTGCCGGTTATACACTATCGCTCGGTGCTCGGGGTCTTAGTCGTTCAGCAGTCTGATCAAAGGCGGTTCGAAGAGAACGAGGTTGCGTTTTTGGTGACCTTGGCGGCTCAGCTCGCTGGCGCCATTGCTCACGCTCGGGCGAGTGGTGGTATAGATGGCTTCGACTCTTTGGGAGCCAGCTCGGATGCAGCGGCGGGGCGCGTTCTCAGGGGGCTTCCCGGGGCGCCGGGCGTCGCTATAGGTACAGCAGTAGTTTCCTATACCCAGGCTGACCTTAACGCCATACCCGATCGTTGTCCGTTGGACATAGACCTGGAATTGGAGTCATTTCAGGCTGCGGTTGGCCAAGTCAAAAGAGAGCTAAAAGAGCTTAGTGAGAGGATAGCTGATTCGGTAACTCCTGATGAGCAGATGCTTTTCGATGTCTATCTGCGCATTCTTGAGGGCGACAGCTTGGTGCGCGAGACCATAGAGCGGATCCGTGCGGGTAATTGGGCGCCAGGCGCACTGCGTCAGGTTATACTCGAACACGTCAAGGTTTTCGAGGACATGGAAGACCCCTACCTAAGCGAGCGCGCCAGTGATATCCGTGACTTGGGCAGAAGGATACTATCCCGCCTGCGTGACGAGGGAGAACAGGTGCGTCAGGTGCCGGACCATTCGGTCTTGGTAGGTCATGAGGTCAGTGCTTCGCAGTTGGCAGAGATACCGCAGGAAAATCTGGTAGCGGTTGTTTCCGCAACGGGTTCACGCAATTCGCATGTCGCGATACTGGCGCGTGCCTTAGGTATTCCCGCCGTTATGGGCGTAGATGACCTCCGCGTTCGCCAACTGGAGGGCTGTAAAACGGTTGTTGATGGTTATTCGGGGCGTTTTTACGTGGATCCGTCAACAACCATAGAGCAAGAATATCAGCGCCTGCTCGACGATGAGGCGGAGTTCACCCAAGGGCTTGAGGCGGTTAAAGAGAAGCCATCTGTTAGCCCGGATGGTCGACATATCTCCTTGTATGCCAATACCGGGCTGATATCGGATATCAATCTGTCCATTGCCGCTGGTTGCGAAGGCATTGGCTTACATCGTACCGAGTTCCCCTTCCTAATTCGCGACCGTTTTCCAGGTGAAGAAGATCAGGTTCTCCTGTATCGCCAGGTCCTTGAGCAATTCAGTCCACGCCCCGTGGTGTTAAGAACCCTTGATGTTGGTGGCGATAAGTCGCTGCCCTACTTCCCGATACACGAAGAGAACCCATTCCTCGGCTGGCGCGGCATTCGGTTGACCCTTGATCACCCGGAGATCTTTTTGACCCAGTTGCGCGCCATGTTGCGCGCCGATGTTGGGCTCAATAACCTGCAGATTCTTTTGCCCATGGTCAGTCGCCTTGAGGAGATAGGGGATGTCCGTGAGTTGCTAGCGCGCGCTAAGGAGGAACTCGCGGAGGATGGTATCGAGGCGCGCACTCCGCCCCTAGGGGTGATGATAGAGGTGCCCGCGACCATTTATCAGATTGATCGATATTGTGATCAAGCCGATTTCCTCTCGCTAGGATCCAACGATCTCACTCAGTATCTGCTCGCGGTTGATAGGAATAACAGCAGGGTAGCCAACTTATACGATGAATTGCATCCTGCTGTCCTCGCCGCTGTGCGCGAGGTTGTTTGGGCAGCCCGCCGTCACGGCAAGCGGCTCACGGTGTGCGGTGGCATGGCCGGTGATCCGGCGGGGGCTATACTCCTTATGGGGCTGGGTGTGCAGGGCTTATCGATGAGTGTATCAAGCCTGCTGCGGATTAAGTGGGTGGTACGGAGAGTCCCGGTTTCGCGTGCTGCGGAACTGGTCAACCGTGCAATAGAGATGGACTCCCCCGAGGAGGTGCGCAGGATGCTGCGCCGGACACTAGAGGAGTATGAGCTAGGCGGGCTCATTAGGGCAGGTAAGTAATTCCTGCCTTGTTGCAAATTAAAATTATTATGTTGTAAGATTCTCCCCAGGCTGAGGGAGGAATCCGATGTACGTTTGTATCTGTAAAGCGGTTACTGACGGGCAGATAAAGGAAGCGGTGGCCACTGGGTCTGCCTCGGTAAAGGATCTTAAATCGCGGTTAGGCGTTATGGACTGTTGTGGTAAATGCGCTGCGCATGTCAGTAAAGTCGTAGGTGAATGCTCAGCGTGTCAGCAAAAAGCTGAGAAAGAATGCTTGACATAAGCACTAAACAGAAAGGGGTACCGGCTATGCAGGGCGATCAGAAGGTTATCGAGTATTTGAATCGCGGTTTGAAGATGGAGCTTACTGCCATAAATCAGTATTTCCTCCACTCTAGATTGGCATACGACTGGGGCTACGATGTGTTGGGGGCCAAGGAATACGAGGAGTCGATTGATGAGATGCGCCATGCTGATGAGTTCATGCAGCGTATACTCTTCCTCGGCGGGCTTCCTAACCTCCAGGAGCTTGAGAAACTGAATATTGGTGAGAATGTACGGGAGATGTTCCAAGCCGATCTGGCTGGTGAGCAGGCAAGCCTTGAGCTTTATCGTGAAGCAGCTGCCTACTGCGATAGCGTCCGCGATTATGCGTCACGGGAATTATTCATTAAGCTCATTGGCGATGAAGAGGGCCACGCTGATTGGCTGGAGACGCAGTTGGAGCTGATGGATCAGCTGGGCGAGGCGAATTACCTGCAGACGTTGGTCGGCGGAGCCAGCGAAGGAGAATAGATCCTCTTTAATAACTTCACTTGCGCTACTGGCAACCCCGTTGTGGAGGGCGTGGCGCCGCGGTTAGCGAGCCGGGATTAGCGATTTGAGATCTCTAGGGAGTGGCTAACCGACTCTCCACAGCAGGGTTGCAGGGCGCAAAAGGTGTTTAAGAGCTCCTCCTGGTACTGTTTGAACCACTTTTTTGGTCAGAACGGTTTTACTACAGCAAGTATTACGACAGGTATCAGCACCAGGACTGGCAATTCGTTGAATACTCGGAACCAGACATGGCTGCGCTGATTCTCGTCGCGCTCAAACACCTTGACCAGGTAGTGGCAGTAGGCGTGATAGGCGATTAACAGAGCGACGAGGACGAGCTTCACGATCATCCAGCCCTGGGTTAGCAAGGACGGCGCCAAGGTGAGCAGCGTCACACCTAATGCAACCACGGCGATAGCGCTGGGTAGCATTATGCCTCTGTTTAGCTTTCTCTCCATTACCTTAAAACGCTCAATACCTGGCCGGTCGTCGGTCATGGCGTGATAGACAAACAGTCGAGGCAGGTAGAAGAGAGCAGCGAACCATGTGACCACGACTATTATATGAAAGGCTTCAATCCATGTGTACACGTCTATACCTCTTTGCTGTTCCTGGTTAAACGGGTATTTGGGTTTCGACAACGGTTATTGTAGGCCTTTGAGGCCTCGGGAGCGAGGGAAGTATATGGTTAATGTTGGTATCGTAGGCGGGACGGGATATACAGGCATTGAGTTGTTGCGGCTGATTGCTGCCCATCCGCATTTGCACATCGCTGAGATAACCTCACGCGGTGAGGCTGGGCGCCGGGTAGATGAAATATTCCCTGGGCTGCGCGGTGTAACTGATCTGGTCTTTCAGGAGCCTGATCCTGTGAGGCTATCCAGGTGTGATGTGGTTCTCTTTGCAACGCCCAACGGCATAGCCATGCAGTCTACCCGAGAGTTGCTAGATGCAGGTTGTAAAGTTATTGATCTGGGCGCTGACTTTCGCCTGCGCGATGCCTCGAGGTGGCAGCAATGGTACGGAATGGAGCATGCTTGTCCCGATCTGCTTGCAGAGGCGGTATATGGTCTTGCTGAGCTTAATCGAGCCGCCATAGCAGAGGCTAAGTTGGTTGCCAATCCTGGTTGTTATCCGACGGCCGTGGCCTTGGGGTTGTTGCCGTTGCTGGAGTCTCAACAGTTTGATTTGGGGCATATAGTAGCTGACTGTAAATCGGGGGTATCTGGAGCGGGCAGGGCCTTGAAGTTGCAGACTCTGTTCTGCGAAGCAAATGAGAGCTTCAAAGCTTATGGGGCGAGTGGGCATAGGCATTTGCCGGAGATTGAACAGGTTCTCGGCGATGCCCTAGGCGGTTGCGTCGACATTTCCTTCGTTCCTCATTTAGTGCCTATGACTAGAGGCATGCAGGCCACCTTGCACGTTCCTGTTGACGGATCCCTTGAACAGTTTCATGCGCTGTATGCTCAGCGCTATGCAGATGAACCATTTGTCGATCTTATGGATTCGGGAGAGCACCCCGAGACCCGCTGGGTAGCAGGTAGCAACAGGTCTTTGGTGGCCCTGCATCAGTCGGCATCGAGGCGTGACCGACTGGTGATATTAGCGGTTATTGACAACCTTACCAAGGGTGCTTCAGGTCAAGCGATCCAAAACCTTAACTTGATGTTTGGCTTCAAAGAAGAGACTGGCTTGGTATCTGCAGAGTGTTCTGCTTAGGGGAACCGTTAGCACCAAAGTAGGATGTCAGTGATGGACAGGTTTATATAAGATCCCCTGAGACGGGATGACTATCAACAAAAGAGGTCAAGACAGATGGCAGGATCACCTCAAGCTGATAATACTTCCGAGCCCAGTTTGGATATACCGCTGGTATTTAGAGACGCCGCAGCAGATAAAATTCGTGAATTGATTGAGTCGGAGCAGAGTGACGACCTTAAGTTGCGGGTATTTATCAGCGGCGGCGGATGCTCAGGATTTCAGTATGGTTTCACATTAGAGGAAGAGGTCGAAGATGATGATTTGGTTACCCAGAGGCGGGGCGTGCAGATAGTAGTTGATCCGTTTAGCAGCATGTACCTGGATGGGGCCGAAGTTGACTATGTGGCAGGCGAGAATGGCGAGCAATTTGTGATCCGTAACCCCAATGTAACCACAACTTGCGGAGGTTGCGGCGCTGCTGGAGGGAGATTCTAACGGCTGCTTTGATAGACGCGCCGCCGTGTTTAGGTAGGCCTATAATATCCCCTTAGGGCGCCTCTAACCCCCCTGAGCAATTTACATTTTCCTGTTCCGGCGTGGAGTTCTTGGTGTCAGGGATGGCACCATGAAACTCCAGGGATGTTTTCACGGCGTCCTCCAGTCGGGGGCAGCTAAAATGGCTCAGGGGGTAGAGGTTTCTATCGGGACACGCAACACTCCCTTCTCGTGGGGAGGGGGCAAGTATGGGTGGCAAGCGGAATTTATATTGCGTACAAACTGCCCAGCACAGCAGGGCGATGTGCCCCGGTCACGCAAGGTAGGTTGCCTGGCAGGTGGTTCAGGCGAGCCCAGGCTAGCCAAGCGAATGCCAGTGCCTCCACATAATCGGGGTCGATGCCGATTGACGCGGTGGTTGTCACATCTGTTGGATGGCACCACTCTCTCAGCCGTTGCATCAATAGTTGATTATGTGCCCCGCCCCCGCAGACATATATACGATCAATATCTGCCCCTCCCCAGCGGTTAATGGACTCGGCTACCGAGGCTGCAGTTAATTCAACTAAAGTTGCCTGCACATCTTCAGCCGCAAACGACTGATCAAGATGCTTAAGTAACCACTCCAGGGAGAAGTGTTCGGGCCCGGTGCTTTTCGGGGGGGGTTGTATGAAGTATGGGTCTTCTAGCAGGCGTGTAAGCAGGTTACCGTCAACATTGCCCGTTGCTGCCCATCTGCCACCGCCGTCGTAGCTTATGCCGTGGCATTTCCTAATCCAGGCATCAAGAAGGGTGTTGGCTGGTCCGGTGTCAAAACCTGATACTGGGGTTGATGCGGGAGCTTCTATGGGAAGTAAAGTTATGTTAGCGATGCCGCCTAAATTGAGAATGGCCTTGGATTCATGGGGTTTGCTGAGACAGTGCTTATGAAAGGCAGGCGCTAGCGGTGCGCCTTGTCCGCCTTCGGCTATATCGCGGCGGCGAAAGTCGGTTACAACTTGTACTCCAGTTTGGGCGGCTATGCGGTTGGCATCACCGAGTTGTACAGAAGTTGGTGGATAGGACTGACTGTTGTGCCAGATCGTCTGGCCGTGACAGCCAATGGCAGTAACAACCTCATTCGCAGGTGCCTGTTCCAGCATGCTGGTGGCGGCTGCAGCGAAGGCGTCTGCGAGGCGGTAGTCGATTTCGCAAACCCTTTCCAGAGGCGTCTTCGCCCCAAGAGAGCGTATCTCTTCTGCCATCCCCCTCGGGAAAGGAGTGGTTGCAGTTGCTAAGGTTTTCTCAACCATTCCTTGGTCTGAGAGTCTAACGAGCGCGCTGTCTACGCCGTCAATGCTGGTCCCGGACAAGAGACCAATATACAAACCGCCGCTGAGATTGTTGTTAGCCATGTTCGTTAGTCGTTGGAGGCAATCTTTATCTCATCATCCCCGCTATCCGGGTCGCGCAGAGCCTGTACTAATGGTTTTGCGTGACTAAGGAATTTGGCTAGGTAATCATCAGTCAAGGGTTCAGCCTTAGGTAGATCAACTTTAACCGGATCACGGTGACGGCCGTTGACTATCACTTCATAGTGCAAGTGGGGACCCGTGGCAGTTCCGGATTGGCCGACGTATCCTATCAACTGCCCTCGCTGAACCCTGTCGCCAACTCTAAGCCCACGGGCGTAACCATTTAGGTGTGCGTATAGCGTCTTATATCCCGAACCGTGCTCTATGGAGACTACGCGGCCGTAACCGCCATTGCGCCCTCGTTCAACCACTCTGCCATCGCCCGCTGCATAAACTGGAGTTCCTGTGGGGGCGGCAAGGTCTACGCCGAGGTGGGGGCGTCTAACCCCGAGTATAGGATGGCGGCGATTAAGATCAAAATGCGAACTGATGCGTGTGTAATCAACCGGGTAGCGCTTTAACTCACGGCGCAGATTGTCCCCGTCGGGGTTGTAGTAACTTGATTGGCCATCGGCTCTCTCAAATCTTATTGCCTCAAGTTCTGCGTTTCTGCCGCGGTAACTAACCGCTTGTATCTCTGTGTCAAGCAGCTCCCCGTCGGGGCTCTTGATTTTGTCATAGATGATCGCCAAGCGATCGTTCTTGCGCAGTTGTCGCCCTAGGTCTATTTCCCAGCTAAGGATGCCGGCTAGATTCATGGTCATCTGGTCGGAGAGTCCAGCGCGTCGCGCAGTTAGGTAAAGCGATCCTAGCAATGGTTCCTCGGTCCGAATTCTGTGCCGCTGAACCTGGCGCGACACTAAGGAGGACTGCAGTCCCTGCTCGGGGTCCTGCTCCACGGACCTTTTAACCTTAAGTGTTCGTCGAGTGTCTACGTGGTACTCTAACCCAGCGAACCGCTCCTTGTTGTCGCGGAAAATGGTCAGCTTCTGCCCAGGATGAATGTTCCTCAGATGGCTGGCGGCGTCACCCGAGTTCATCACTTGGTGAGATACCCTGGCTGAGAAACCTGCTCGGGCGATAATCCGCGCCAGACTGTCTCCTCGG